>JBIKKG010000084.1:0-12337 GCA_044360485.1 Burkholderiaceae bacterium
CACCGACGATGAACCCGGTATCACCTGGCTGCACCACCTGCACGCGACGCAGCATCTGGCGAACGATCACCTCGATGTGCTTGTCGTTGATCTTCACGCCCTGCAGACGATAGACGTCCTGCACCTCGTCGACGATGTAGCGTGCCAGCGCTTCGATGCCCAGCAGTCGCAGGATGTCGTGCGGGTCGGCCGGGCCGTCGACGATCATCTCGCCCTTGTTGACCACCTGGCCGTCGTGCACCAGCACGTTCTTGTCCTTGGGGATCAGGAACTCATGCGGGTTGCCGTCGAGGTCGGTGATGACCAGACGCTGCTTGCCCTTGGTGTCCTTACCGAACGACACCGTGCCGGTGATGTCGGCGAGCATGCCGGCATCTTTCGGAGCACGCGCCTCGAACAGCTCGGCCACGCGAGGCAGACCCCCGGTGATGTCCCGGTTCTTCTGGGACTCCTGAGGAATACGCGCCAGCACTTCGCCCACGCCCACGGTCTGACCGTCGCGCATGGTGATCAGCGCGCCCACCGGGAACGAGATGGTCACGGCGTGGTCGGTGCCGGCAATGCGCACTTCCTGGCCGGAGGCATCGATCAGTTTGACCTGAGGACGCAGGCCTTTGGTGGCCTGGGTCCGGCGCTTCGCATCGATGACCACCAGAGTCGACAGGCCAGTGACCTCATCGATCTGCTTGGCGACCGTCACACCTTCTTCGACGTTCTCGAACTTCACCGTCCCTGCGTACTCGGTGATGATCGGACGGGTCAGTGCATCCCAGGTTCCGAGAATGGCGCCCGCCTTGACCACCATGCCGTCGCCAGCCAGCAGGATCGCACCGTAGGGCACCTTGTGGCGCTCACGCTCGCGCGCGTTGTCGTCCTGGATGATCACCTCGCCGGAGCGCGAGATGACCACCTGCTCGCCCTTGCTGTTGGTGACATAGCGCATGGTGGCCGTGAAGCGCACCGTGCCGTTGGACTTCGCTTCGATGCTGCTGGCCACGGCCGCACGCGAGGCCGCGCCACCGATGTGGAAAGTGCGCATGGTCAGCTGCGTGCCAGGCTCGCCGATGGACTGGGCGGCAATGACGCCGACTGCTTCACCCGAGTTGACCAGCACGCCGCGACCCAGATCGCGCCCGTAGCACTTGGCGCACAATCCGTAGCGGGTATCGCAAGACAGCGGAGTGCGCACGCGCACTTCGTCGATGCCCAGCTTCTCGATGGCCTCGACCGCGTCTTCATCCAGCATGACGCCGGTTTCGTACAAGGTCTCTTGCGTCTCGGGGTTGACCACTTCGGCCACGGTGACACGACCCAGAATCCGGTCGCGCAGGGCTTCGATGACTTCACCGCCCTCGACCAGCGCGCGCATGGCCACGCCATTGCTCGTGCCGCAATCGTCTTCAACCACCACCAGGTCTTGCGTGACGTCGACCAGTCGACGGGTGAGGTAGCCGGAGTTGGCGGTTTTCAGTGCGGTGTCGGCCAGGCCTTTACGTGCACCGTGCGTCGAGATGAAGTACTGCAGCACGTTCAGCCCTTCACGGAAATTCGCCGTGATCGGGGTCTCGATGATGGAGCCGTCCGGCTTGGCCATCAGGCCGCGCATGCCAGCCAACTGACGGATCTGGGCAGCCGAACCGCGTGCGCCCGAGTCGGCCATCATGTAGATGGCATTGAACGACTCCTGGTCGACTTCGTTGCCATGGCGGTCGATGACCTTCTGCACGCGCAGCTGATCCATCATGGCCTTGCCGACTTCGTCGCCGGCCTTGGACCAGATGTCGACCACCTTGTTGTAGCGCTCGCCCTGGGTGACCAGGCCCGAGGTGTACTGCTGCTCGATCTCCTTGACCTCGTGCTCGGCAGCAGCCAGCAGCGTGGTCTTCTGGGGTGGCACGAGCATGTCGCCGATGGCAATCGAGATGCCTGCGCGCGTGGCCAGCCGGAAGCCGTTTTGCATCAGCTGGTCGGCAAAAATCACCGTATCGCGCAGACCGCAGCGGCGGAAGGAGGCGTTGATCAGCCGCGAGATTTCTTTCTTCTTGAGCGCCTTGTTGATGAACTCGAAGGGCAGCCCGTGGGGCAGGATCTCGGACAGGATGGCGCGGCCGACCGTGGTGTTGGCACGGATGGGGCGCGCCGTGGACTCACCGGTGTCACGGTTGCGATCGTATTCAGTCAGACGCACCGTGATCTTGGTGCCGAGCTCGACTTCGCGATTGTCATAGGCGCGCAGCACCTCGGACACGTTCGCGAACATCATGCCTTCGCCCTTGGCATTGGTCTTTTCGCGAGTCGTGTAGTACAGACCCAGCACGATGTCCTGCGAGGGCACGATCGACGGTTCGCCGTTCGAGGGGAACAGGACGTTGTTGGAGGCGAGCATCAGCGTGCGGGCCTCCATCTGTGCCTCGAGCGACAGCGGCACGTGCACGGCCATCTGGTCGCCGTCGAAGTCGGCGTTGAAGGCGGCGCACACCAGCGGATGCAGCTGGATGGCCTTGCCTTCGATCAGCACCGGCTCGAAGGCCTGAATGCCCAGGCGGTGAAGCGTCGGCGCACGGTTGAGCATGACCGGGTGCTCGCGGATCACTTCTTCCAGGATGTCCCAGACGATGGGCTCCTGGTTCTCCACGAATTTCTTGGCCTGCTTGATGGTGGTGGCCACCCCCATCGTTTCGAGCTTGTTGAAGATGAAGGGCTTGAAGAGTTCCAGCGCCATCAGCTTGGGCAGACCGCACTGGTGCAGCTTGAGCTGCGGGCCGACCACGATGACCGAACGGCCGGAGTAGTCGACGCGCTTGCCCAGCAGGTTCTGACGGAACCGGCCACCCTTGCCCTTGATCATGTCGGCCAGGGACTTCAGCGCGCGCTTGTTGGCACCGGTCATGGCCTTGCCGCGACGACCGTTGTCGAGCAGAGAGTCGACCGCTTCCTGCAGCATGCGCTTTTCGTTGCGCACGATGATCTCGGGCGCCTTCAGCTCCAGCAGACGCTTCAGACGGTTGTTACGGTTGATGACCCGACGGTACAGGTCATTCAGATCGGAGGTGGCGAAACGCCCGCCATCCAGCGGCACGAGCGGACGCAGCTCGGGCGGCAGCACCGGCAGCACCTCAAGCACCATCCACTCGGGCTTGATGCCCGAGCGCTGGAAGCCTTCAAGCACCTTCAGGCGCTTGGCGATCTTCTTGATCTTGGCTTCGGACGAGGTGGCGCCCAGCTCATCGCGCAGCTTGGTGACTTCGGCATCGACATCGATGGAGCGCAGCAGATCGCGCACGCCTTCTGCACCCATGAGGGCACGGAATTCGTCGCCATGCTCTTCCAGCTTGGCGAGGTAGTCGTCTTCGGTGAGCAGCTGGCACCGCTTGAGGGGCGTCATGCCCGGCTCGATCACCACATAGGCTTCGAAATAGAGCACGCGCTCGATGTCGCGCAGCGTCATGTCGAGCACCATGCCCAGGCGGCTGGGCAAGGACTTCAGGAACCAGATATGGGCCGTGGGGCTCGCCAGCTCGATGTGGCCCATGCGCTCGCGCCGGACCTTGGCCAGCGTGACTTCCACGCCGCATTTTTCGCAGATGACGCCGCGGTGCTTCAAGCGCTTGTACTTGCCGCACAGGCACTCATAGTCCTTGATCGGCCCGAAGATCTTGGCGCAGAACAGACCGTCGCGCTCGGGCTTGAACGTGCGGTAGTTGATGGTTTCGGGCTTCTTGACTTCACCGAAGGACCAGGACCGGATCTTCTCCGGCGACGCGATCCCGATTTTGATCGCGTCGAAGTTTTCGTCTTCCTGGACCTGTTTGAAAAGATCGAGCAGTGCTTTCATGTGCGGCTCCTGTGCCCTGATCAGTTACGTTCGAGATCGATGTCGATCCCGAGCGAGCGGATTTCCTTGACCAGCACGTTGAACGATTCCGGCATGCCGGCTTCGATCGTGTGTTCGCCTTTGACGAGATTCTCGTAGACCTTGGTGCGCCCGTTCACGTCGTCGGACTTCACGGTCAGCATTTCCTGCAGCGTATACGACGCGCCGTAGGCTTCAAGGGCCCAGACCTCCATCTCACCGAAACGCTGGCCGCCAAACTGTGCCTTGCCACCCAGCGGCTGCTGAGTCACGAGCGAGTACGGTCCGGTCGAACGGGCATGCATCTTGTCGTCGACCAGGTGGTGCAGCTTGAGCACATGCATGTAGCCCACCGTGACATGGCGATCGAACGCCTCGCCGGTGCGACCATCGTGCAGACGCAACTGAGTCTTGGCTTCGTTGAAGCCGAGCTTGGCGGTGTTCGGGTCGGCATCCGGGAAAGCGATGTCGAGTGCGTCGCGAATCTCAGCCTCGGAGGCGCCGTCGAACACCGGAGTGGCAAACGGCACGCCGTTGGTGAGGTTGCGCGCGAGCTCGGCGATCTCTTCATCGGAGAGGGCGTCGAGGTCGGCTTTCTGGCCGTTGCGGTTGTAGACGCTATCGAGCATCTTGCGCAGTTCGGCCACCTTGGCATGACGGTCGAGCATTTCACCGATCCGCAGACCAATGCCCTTGGCGGCCCAGCCCAGGTGGGTTTCCAGGATCTGACCCACGTTCATCCGAGACGGCACGCCCAGCGGGTTGAGCACGATGTCCACGGGACGGCCGTCGGCCATGTAGGGCATGTCTTCGACCGGCACGATGCGCGAGACCACGCCCTTGTTGCCGTGGCGGCCGGCCATCTTGTCGCCCGGCTGCAGGCGGCGCTTGACGGCCAGATAGACCTTGACCATCTTGAGCACACCCGGAGGCAGCTCATCGCCCTGCGTGAGCTTCTTGCGCTTTTCTTCGAAGGCCAGATCGAAGCTGTGACGCTTTTGCTCGATCGACTCCTTGGCCCCTTCGAGCTGGCCGGCTGCGGTTTCGTCGGCCAGACGAATTTCAAACCAGTGCCAGCGATCGAGGTCGGCCAGGTAGGCGGCGTCGATCGCCTGCCCCTTGTTGAGCTTCTTGGGACCGCCGTTGGCGATCTTGCCGATCAGCAGGCGCTCCAGACGCTCAAAGCTGTCGTTTTCGACAATACGCAGCTGGTCATTGAGGTCCAGGCGGTAACGCTTGAGCTCGTCGTCGATGATCGACTGGGCGCGCTTGTCGCGCTGAATGCCTTCGCGGGTGAACACCTGCACGTCGATGACCGTGCCGTTCATGCCCGAGGGCACGCGCAGCGAGGTGTCTTTCACATCGGACGCTTTCTCGCCGAAGATCGCGCGCAACAGCTTTTCTTCGGGGGTGAGCTGGGTCTCGCCTTTGGGCGTGACTTTGCCGACCAGGGTGTCGCCGGCCTGCACCTCGGCACCAATGTAGACGATGCCGGAATCATCCAGTCGGCCGAGCTGGTTTTCGGACAGATTGGAGATGTCGCGGGTGATCTCTTCGGAGCCGAGCTTGGTATCGCGGGCCAGTACCGACAGTTCCTCGATGTGGATCGAGGTGTACCGGTCGTCGGAGACCACCTTCTCTGAAATGAGAATGGAGTCCTCGAAGTTGTAGCCGTTCCAGGGCATGAACGCGACCAGCATGTTCTGGCCCAGCGCCAACTCGCCCAGGTCGGTGGACGCACCGTCGGCGATCACGTCGCCGCGTGCAATCCGGTCGCCCTTGGTGACGATCGGACGCTGGTTGATGTTGGTGTTCTGGTTGGAGCGGGTGTACTTGATCAGGTTGTAGATATCGACGCCGACTTCGCCTGCCGTGGCTTCGTCGTCATTGACCCGAATCACGACCCGGTTGGCATCGACATAATCGACCTTGCCGCCACGCAGCGCCGTGACCACCGTGCCCGAGTCGACCGCACAGGTGCGCTCGATACCGGTGCCCACGACGGGCTTTTCAGGGCGCAGGCAGGGCACCGCCTGGCGCTGCATGTTGGAGCCCATCAGCGCGCGGTTGGCGTCGTCATGCTCCAGGAACGGAATCAGCGAGGCCGCGACCGAGACGATCTGGCTCGGCGCCACGTCCATGTACTCGACCTTGGAGGGCGAGGTCAGCAGCGTTTCGCCGTTGATCCGCACCGACACCAGCTCATCGGTGAGCTTGCCGGCTGCGTCGATCGAGGCGTTGGCCTGCGCGATGACATAGCGGCCTTCTTCGATCGCGGACAGGTAATGGATTTCGTCGGTGACGGACTGATCGATCACCTTGCGGTAAGGCGTCTCGAGGAAGCCGTACTCGTTGAGCTGGGCATAGAGCGACAGCGAGTTGATCAGGCCAATGTTCGGGCCTTCCGGTGTCTCGATGGGGCACACGCGCCCGTAGTGGGTCGGGTGCACGTCGCGCACCTCGAAGCCTGCGCGTTCGCGGGTCAGACCGCCCGGGCCCAGGGCCGAGACACGACGCTTGTGCGTGATCTCGGACAGCGGGTTGGTCTGGTCCATGAACTGCGACAGCTGGGATGAGCCAAAGAACTCACGAATGGCAGCGCTGATCGGCTTGCTGTTGATCAGGTCATGCGGCATGAGATTTTCGGTCTCGGCCTGACCCAGACGCTCCTTGACCGCGCGCTCCACGCGCACCAGGCCGGCACGGAACTGGTTCTCGGCCAGCTCACCCACGCAACGCACGCGGCGGTTGCCCAGGTGGTCGATATCGTCGACCTCGCCCTTGCCATTACGCAGATCGACCAGGATCTTGATGACACCGAGGATGTCCTCGTCGGTCAGGGTCATAGGACCGGTCAGCTCATCGCGACCGACCCGACGGTTGAATTTCATGCGCCCGACCTTGGACAGATCGTAGGCATCGGCGCTGTAGAACAGGCGGTTGAAGAGCGCCTCGACCGCGTCTTCGGTGGGCGGCTCGCCGGGACGCATCATGCGATAGATGGCGATGCGGGCTGCAGCCTGATCGGCCGTGTCGTCCACACGCAAGGTCTGCGACATGAACGGCCCGCGATCGAGGTCGTTGGTGTACAGGGCCTTGAACTCCTGCACTGCCGCCGTACGCATTTTCTTGAGCAACTCTTCGGTGATCTCATCGTTGGCGCGGGCCACGATCTCACCGGTTTCAGTGTCGACCACATTGAGCGCCAACATGCGCCCGAGCAGATAGTCTTCCGGCACCGAGATGCGCTTGAGGCCGGCTGCGTCGATCTCACGGATGTGCTTGGCGTTGATCCGTTTGTCCTTGGCAACGATCACCCGGCCCTCCTTGTCGGAGATGTCGAAGCGGGCGATTTCGCCGCGCAGACGGTCGGGCACCAGTTCCATCAGCCCGCCTTCGGGCATGAGCTGGAAGCTGTCGTTTTCAAAGAAGTGCGCCAGGATCTGTTCGGGGGTGAGCCCGATCGATTTCAGCAGGATGGTGACCGGCATCTTGCGACGGCGGTCGACGCGGAAATACAGGACGTCTTTCGGGTCGAATTCGAAGTCGAGCCAGGAGCCGCGATAAGGAATGATGCGTGCCGAGAACAGCAGCTTGCCTGAGCTGTGCGTCTTGCCGCGGTCGTGCTCGAAAAACACGCCCGGCGAACGGTGCAGCTGCGACACGATGACCCGCTCGGTGCCGTTGACAATGAACGAGCCATTGGTGGTCATGAGCGGAATCTCGCCCATGTACACCTCCTGCTCCTTGATCTCCTTGACCGTGGGCTTGGGCGCCTCGCGGTCCATGATCACCAGGCGCACCCGGGCGCGCAGCGGCGCGCAGAAGGTCAGGCCACGCTGCTGGCATTCCTTGACATCGAAGGCCGGATTGCCAAGTGCGTAATTGACGAACTCCAGGCGCGCCATCTGGTTGTGCGACACGATCGGAAAGATCGAGGTGAACGCAGCCTGCAGGCCTTCGTCCTGTCGGTCGGCCATGGCACGGTCGAGCTGAAGAAACTGGGTGTAGGAGGCCAGCTGGGTCGAGAGGAGGTAAGGCACATCTTGCACGACTCGCCGCTTGGCGAAGGACTTGCGAATGCGCTTTTTCTCGGTGAACGAATAGGCGAGGGCCATGGACGCTCCGGTGAGGCTTCAGGCAGGGATCGGGGCCCGCGTCGTCGGCACAGAGTGCAACGGCGCGGGACTCGAGCCCCGGTGCAACGATGAAGCACGAACGCCCCGGCCCGACCCTGTTCGGGGTCGGAGACCGGGTGCTCGTGGTGTCGGTGACAACGGATAATCGCGTGTCGTGACGGCGATTACTTGACTTCGACCTTGGCGCCGGCGTCCTCGAGCTGCTTCTTGAGGGCTTCTGCGTCGGCCTTGGAGATGCCTTCCTTGACGGGCTTCGGTGCGCCGTCCACCAGGTCCTTGGCTTCTTTCAGGCCCAGGCCAGTGGCTGCACGCACCACCTTGATCGCCTCGACCTTCTTCTCGCCGGCGGCGACCAGGGTCACGGTGAATTCGGTCTGCTCTTCAGCAGCCGGGGCTGCTGCACCGCCTGCTGCCGGTGCGGCGACCGCGACGGCGGCGGCTGCAGCCGATACGCCGAATTTCTCTTCCATGTCCTTGATGAGCTCGGAGAGCTCGAGCACGGTCATGCCGGCGATTGCGTCAAGAATGTCTGCTTTGCTCAGTGCCATGATGTGTGTTCCTGTCGATTGCTTGTTGGTTGAAACGGGATCCGGAAAACTGGGGCCAAACTGCAAGACCCGCGCTTACGCGCCGGCCTTTTCGCGTTCGTCGCGCAGTGCGGCAACGGTGCGGACAAACTTGCCCGGCACTTCGTTGAGCGTCTGAACGAATTTCGCGATGGGCGCCTGCATGGTGCCCATCAGTTGGGAGAGCAGCACTTCGCGGCTGGGCATGGATGCCAGCGCCTTGACCGCATTCGTGTCGAGCACGGAATTCGGCATGGCACCGGCCTTCAAGGCCAGCTTGTCGTTGCTCTTGGCGAAGTCGGCGAGCACCTTGGCGCATTGCACGGGATCTTTGGACATGCCGTAGATGAGCGGCCCGACCAACTTGTCGGACAACCCTTCAAACGGCGTACCACTGACCGCGCGACGCGCGAGCGTGTTTTTCAACACGCGCAGATACACACCCGACTCCCGCGCCTGCTTGCGCAGTGCGGTGATTTCACCCACTTCCAGACCACGGTACTCGGCAACGATGATCGCCTGAGCAGATGCCACTTGCGCACCCACTTCGGCAATCACGGCAGCCTTTTCTTCACGATTGAGAGCCACGGTCCTTCGCTCCTTTGCTACCAGGAAAAGATGCTCGGCCCGAGGGCTTTGCATCGGTTACGGCGACCGATCGTGATCTCAACCTGCCTTCGACGGAATCCATGGCTGGAATCCTTCTGGTGCTGCTGAAATCCGCTTCGGGACCGCCATCTGCGCCGGGTGCTGATGCGTTTAAAGCGCGGCAGAACCTTCCTGCCTTGCTCCCTGCGGTCTTTGACAACCTGCCCGCCTTGCGACGGACAGCCCAAAGTTCAAAAAAGGCCGGGGATGCGCCTGCGCGCACCCGACCCGCATGATTCGTGCGTTCAGGCCGAGGGCGCCAGCACGCTCGAGGTATCGACCTTGACCCCGACACCCATCGTGCTCGAGACCGCCACCTTGCGCAGGTAGATGCCTTTGGAGCTCGAGGGTTTCGCTCGGTTGAGGGCCTCGATGAGTGCCGTCAGATTGGCGCGCAGCGCCTCGGGCTGGAACGACGCACGGCCGATGGTGGCGTGAATGATGCCGGCCTTGTCGGTCCGGTACTGGACCTGACCGGCCTTGGCATTCTTGACCGCCGTGGCGACATCGGCGGTGACCGTCCCGACCTTCGGGTTCGGCATCAGGCCGCGCGGGCCGAGGATCTGACCCAGGGTGCCCACGACGCGCATGGCGTCGGGCGATGCGACCACGATGTCGAAGTCCATCTGACCGGCCTTCACTTTTTCAGCCAGGTCTTCCATGCCGACGATATCGGCACCAGCCGCACGGGCTTCGTCAGCCTTGGCGCCTTGAGTGAACACGGCCACGCGCACCGACTTGCCGGTGCCCGAAGGCAGCACCACCGAGCCGCGCACGACCTGGTCGGATTTCTTGGCGTCAACACCCAACTGCACCGCCACGTCGATGGATTCATCGAACTTGGCGACGGCACATTCCCTGACGAGATTCAGGGCGTCGGCCACCGGATAAAGCTTTTGCGCATCGACCTTGGCCGCGATGGCCTTGGCGCGCTTGGAGAGGTGTGCCATTTACAGGCCCTCCACCGTGATGCCCATGCTGCGGGCGGTTCCTGCGATCGTGCGAACGGCCGCTTCCAGATCGGAGGCGGTGAGGTCAGGCGCCTTGGTCTTGGCGATGTCCTCAGCCTGCGCACGGGTGATTTTGCCGACCTTGTCGGTATGCGGGGTCTTGGAACCCTTGTCGATCTTGGCCGCCTTCTTGATGAGAATGGTCGCCGGCGGCGTCTTCATCACGAAGGTGAAGCTCTTGTCGGCGAAGGCGGTGATGACGACCGGAATCGGCAGTCCCGGCTCGACGCCCTGCGTTTGCGCGTTGAACGCCTTGCAGAACTCCATGATGTTCAGGCCACGCTGACCGAGCGCCGGACCAATAGGGGGCGACGGGTTGGCCTTGCCTGCAGGGACCTGCAGCTTGATGAAGCCGATGATCTTCTTTGCCATGACTGGCTGTGCTCCAAACTAAGTTGAGTACTAGCGCTGGTTCGAGGCGGTCTGACGATGGGTCGGACTGCCCTACTGAAGCTCCTCGCTGCACCTGCCCGACACCGGGTGTCGTCGCAGTTTCAGGCGGCCGGCAAGCCAGCTGCCCGGGGCGTGTGCATCACCCCTGATCACTTGAGCCGTCAGAGTTTCTCGACTTGCCCGAATTCCAGTTCAACCGGTGTGGCGCGCCCGAAAATCGTGACCGATACGCGCAACCGGCTCTTTTCGTAGTTGACCTCTTCGACATTGCCGTTGAAGTCGGTGAAGGGGCCCTCTTTGACACGGACCATCTCGCCCACCTCGAACAGCGTCTTGGGCCGGGGCTTTTCAACACCCTCCTGCATCTGGCTCATGATCTTGTCGACCTCCTTTTCGGAGATCGGCGTGGGCCGATGACCCGAGCCGCCCACGAATCCGGTGACCTTGGCCGTGTTCTTGACCAGGTGCCAGGTGTCGTCGTCCATGGCCATCTCGACCAGCACATAGCCCGGGAAGAAGCGGCGCTCGGAAATCGTGCGCTGCCCGTTCTTCATCTCGACCACTTCTTCGGTCGGAACGAGAATCTTGCCGAAGCGGTCTTGCATGCCAGCCCGCTCAACGCGGTCCTGCAGCGCTCGCGCCACGCTTTTTTCCATGCCCGAATAGGCATGTACGACGTACCAACGCTTGCTCATCAACGCTTCCAGCCAAGGATCAGGTCATACAGAAGCCATTCGAGGCTCTTGTCGACCGCCCACAGAAAAATGGCCATCACGAGCACAAAGGCAAAGACGTACGCAGTGATCATCCAGGTTTCTTTTTTCTCGGGCCAGATGACACGCTTGGTCTCGGACCAGGCGTCGCGGGCAAACGCAATGAAGCGCTGCCCCGGACCAGAGAACCAGGCGATGGCAAGCGCCACCGCCAGCCCGACCAGGATGGAGGCCAACCTGACGACGAACGGCTGCTGTCCGAGCAGGTAATAGCCCGCAATGCCCGCAGCCGCCACCAGCGCTGCCGCTGCGACTTTTGCGCGGTCCGCGCCGCTGCTCACCGTTTCAATGTTCTGATTGGTCATGTTGGAACCTGGCAGGGGCAGAGGGAATCGAACCCCCAACCTGCGGTTTTGGAGACCGCCGCTCTGCCAATTGAGCTATACCCCTGGAGAAACCCTGTGCTGCCACCACACCGGACGGGAATCAACCCGCCCGGGCATTCACGTCTTACTTAACGATCTTGGCCACGACGCCGGCGCCCACGGTGCGGCCACCCTCACGGATGGCAAAGCGCAGGCCCTGCTCCATGGCGATCGGCGCAATCAGCGTCACCACCATCTTCACGTTGTCGCCAGGCATCACCATCTCGGTGCCCTCAGGCAACTGCACCGAGCCGGTCACGTCCGTCGTGCGGAAATAAAACTGCGGCCGATAGTTGTTGAAGAACGGCGTGTGACGACCGCCCTCATCCTTGGACAGCACATACACCTCGCACTCAAACTCCGTGTGCGGCTTGATCGAGCCCGGCTTGGCCAGCACCTGGCCACGCTCGACGTCCTCACGCTTGGTGCCGCGCAGCAGCACCCCAACGTTGTCGCCCGCCTGACCCTGGTCCAGCAGCTTGCGGAACATCTCCACGCCCGTGCAGGTGGTCTTGACCGTGTCCTTGATCCCCACGATCTCGATCTCTTCGCCCACCTTCACAATCCCGCGCTCCACACGACCCGTCACC
>JBIKKG010000182.1:0-6963 GCA_044360485.1 Burkholderiaceae bacterium
CGACCGCGTCGGCCATACGCTGCAGAAAACTTGCGTTGAGCAAATACAGCGCAGCGTTCCAGGCGAATGGGGCCTGCTCCTGCCATGCCGGCGCGCTGAAACGCTTGTCGGTCAACACGGGGGCCTTTCCAGCAGTGGCCGAGAGCATGTCGGTCCAGAGCTCTTGCAACTGGGAGGCGTACTCCGACTGCAAGGCCATCAACCGGGTGGGATCAATCGTCCAGGCTGGCATCTGAGCCGCAGACGCCAGCGCCAGGTCTTGAAACGGACTGGTCGGAGCCGGGGCCGAACGCTGGCGCGCTGAAGGCCCGATGGGGGCGTTGTCTACGGTGCCACCGGTTCCCCCTGCACGATCCGATCCGGCCTGAGCGCCTGCTTTCGCGCCTGCTTTCGTGCCTGCTTTCGTGCCTGCTTTCGTGCCTGCCTTAGCGCCTGCCTTAGTGCCTGCCTTAGTGCCTGCCTTAGTGCCTGCCTTAGTGCCTGCCTTAGTGCCTGCCTTAGTGCCTGCCTTAGTGCCTGCCTTAGTGCCTGCCTGAGGTTCGAACTGAGGTTCGATCTGAGTTGTGTCCCGAGTTCCGGCATGAGGCGCCCTCGCCTTAGGCGCGCTTGACTTAGACACCGTACGCTGAGGTGACCTCGTGGCAGCGGTGCTGGCCTGGGCAGCCCTGGACGTGCTGATGGTGGCGCGCCGCGGCTCAGGCGCGGCAGACCGCTTGACGGCGGCCGCGCGCTTCGGGGTCGAGGCCGGTACGGCTCGGGATGTCTTTGTTGCAGGCATGGAGGAGTATCGTGGGAGAGGCGGGTTAGGATGGGAGGTCCGCCCCGTATGGTCGCAATGGTGCAGTGCCAGCGCGGTCTTGTCCAATCAACCTGACCCCAACCGCATGTATATCGTTGCCATCGCCTGGGTGTACGTCGTCATGCTGATGGCTCTGACCGAGCCGACATTCACGGCAGGCGTCGCGACGTTTGTGTTTTATGGGTTGCTGCCGCTGGCTCTGCTGCTCTGGCTTCTGGGCACGCCAGAACGCCGTCGCAGACGCTCACGGATCGATCCAGAGCAGTGACACCATGCGCCCGCTCACCCGGTCGCGTCGATGAGAATAAAAACGCTGCGGGTCTGACACCGTGCAGCACACCCCGCCGCTCACCTGCTCCACACCGCAGGCTTGCAGCCTGCGATGTGCCAGCGCATACAGATCAGCCCACCATTTCCCAGCGATCGGTCCGGGCGCAAAGGCGCTCAACGCGTCGGCATCTTGATCGCCAAACGCCGCACGCACTTCATCCCCCACCTCGAATGCCCTGGGCCCGATCGCAGGCCCCAGCCAGGCCATCAGCCGGGCTTCAGCGCCCAGTCGGCTGCGCAGCGCAGTCACACTGGCTTCAATGACGCCACTGGCCAGGCCCCTCCATCCGGCATGCGCGCAGGCAATCGCAGCGCCCTGCTCGTCGGTCAGCAGGATCGGCAGGCAATCCGCGGTCATGATCGACAGCACCGCGCCTGGCGTCGAGGTGACCGCCGCATCGGCACGCGGCACGCCTGCTGCACCGTTCAGGCGATCAGCCTCATACACGGTTACGCCGTGGACCTGCTCCATCCAGCAAATCGGTGCCGGCAGCAAGGCCTGCAGACGCGCCCGGTTGGCGGCCACATGCGCCGGATCGTCTCCGACATGCTCGCCCAGATTCAGACCCACGGCCCCCCCACTGGCGTCGCCATAGGGGCCTGCACTGCATCCGCCCAGGCGGGTGGTGACGAAGGCGCCGACCCGAGCAGGAGCGGGCCAGTCCGGAACGATGCCCGGCAACGACTCGCGCAAACGAGCAACGCTGCCCTGATCCCCCGTCCCCTGCCAGACCTTGTCCTGCCTCACCTTGTCCTGCTCCCAAACCGGCTTCATCAGCGTTTGCCCTCATCCGGCGCCACCGGGGCGGGTAGCCCGGACTGAGCCAACAGCCCCGCCAGATCCTCAGGCAGCGGACTCTCGAAGGCCAAGGGCCTGCCGCTCACCGGATGGTCCAGCGCGAGCCGCCAGGCATGCAAGGCCTGGCGCACGCACCCGCGCAACGGATGACCGCCATAAAGCGTGTCACCCACCAGGGCAAAACCGCGGTTGCTCAAATGCACCCGAATCTGATGGGTCCGACCAGTCTCCAGGTCGCAACACAACAAGGACAGGCCCCCCGCGCTGGCCAGGCGCGCCACATGCGTGCAGGCCGCTTTGCCGCGCTGCAGATCGACGACCGCCATGCGCAGCCGATCGCGCGGATCTCGACCGATCGGGGCATCGATGCTGAATCGGACGGGGGTCTCGCCATGCACCACCGCCACATAGCGGCGATGCACGGAGCGGGCGGCCACGGCGAGCGTGAGGCGCTCGAACGCCCGCTCGGACCGCGCCACCATCATCAGTCCGCTGGTGTCCTTGTCCAGGCGATGCACGATACCTGCTCGAGGCAAACGCGCCGCATCGGGCCGTGCATAAAGCAAACCGTTCATGAGCGTGCCGCGCCAGTGACCCGGCGCAGGATGCACCACCAGACCGACTGGCTTGTCGATCACCATCAGATCCGCGTCTTCGTACACCACATGAAACTCGACCGGATCCGGCTCAAAGGCACGCTCGGCCTCCGAGGGCAGCGCCACCACCTCGATCGATTCGAGCCCGCGCAACTTGTGGCGGGCGAGAACCTGCAGCCCGTCCACCTTCACGGCGCCCAGCGCAATCCACTTCTGCACTCGGGTGCGCGAAACATTCGCGAGCTGATCGGCCAAAAACCGGTCGAGCCTCTGACCCAGCGCACCGCGGGCCTGCAGCACCAGCGGCTGGGCCGCCTCAGTCTCATGGGTTGGCCCCTGCGGCGTGAGGGCGTCGACCTGCAAGGCGGCCGGCTGGCTATAATCGATCGGATGGCTCATCACACGTCATTCGCAAATACATCAACCGCACGCACGGGGTCCATGGCTTCCTCTGGGACACCAGCGCGCCGGGGCTCCAACTGGCGAGCCGTGGCGGCCAGCCTCGCGATCGTCTGGGTCGCCAGTCTGTCCGGATGCGGCATCTTCGGCAAGGGCGAGATCGATCCCACGGCCAAGATGTCGCCGCGCGAGATCTACAACCAGGGCAAGTCCGACCTCGATTCAGGCCGCTACCTCGATGCAGCCAAGCTCTTCGGCAAGCTGGAATCGCGCTACCCGTTTGGCGCCTGGGCGCAGCAGGCTCAGCTCGATTCGGCCTACGCCTATTACAAGGCCGCCGATCGGGTGCAGGCACTGGCCGGAATTGAGCGCTTCATTCGCCTGTATCCCACGAGCGATCAACTCGACTATGCGTATTACCTCAAGGGTCTGATCAATTTCAACGAGCAGGACGGACTGATCTCGCGCCTGGGTGGCCAAGACCTGTCAGAGCGCGATCAGCGCTCGGCACGCGAAGCCTTCGAGGCCTTTCGACAGGTCGTCACCCGCTACCCTGAGAGCAAATATGCTCAGGATTCACGCGACCGTATGCGCTATCTGGTCAATGCCATGGCCGGCAGCGAAGTGCACGTTGCCCGCTACTACTACATCCGCGGTGCGTACGTGGCTGCCATCAATCGGGCACAAGGCGTGGTCAAGCAATATCAGACTTCTCCGGCCGTGGAGGAGGCGCTTTTTATTGCCATGAAAGGCTACGAAAAGCTCGGCCTTGAAACTCAACGATCAGACGCCGAACGCGTGCTGCGCACGAATTTCCCCAAAACAACGCTCTTTGATCGGGGCTTGAACCTCAACGAGCGATCATGGTGGGAAATCTGGAGGTAAAGACTGGGCGCCGCTTCACCCGCGACCCGCGCAAGCACCAAACCGACGTCGTTTGAATACGTCGGCCCTGTGTAACCGAGACAATCAGGCGAACAGAGGCGTCCATCGACGCGCTCTGTGATGGAGCTTTGCCGCTCTCAGGCCTGTGGTTTGATTCAACGCGGCATGGCGCCGCGATGAATCACGCCGAAATCAAAAACTTTACCTTGTCTTTGCCTTCGAGCCAGGTGGGAGCGCGGCCACGGCCCGTCCAGGTTTTACCGGTGGCGGGATCACGATATTTCGGGGCCACTTTTCGGCCAGTGCGCTTATCGGCTTTTTTATCCATGCGGGCGCTGCCGAAGACGTCTGCAGACGTCAGATCGAATTCGGCGACCAAGGACTGAACCGTACGAATGGCTTCACGCAGCTCATTTTTACGGGTTTCGGCAATCTGTTTATCGAGGGCTTCGCGCTGCGCCATCAGTTCCTGAAGTTTGCTCATGATTCAATGCCTATTATGGGGAGACGGATTATATGCAAGCACGAGAGTTTACCGCAATCAATTATTTGATGACTCCATCCATGTCTGACGATAACCAGATCCTGATCCCGACCTCATTTATGAATCTGTTCATCGAACCGGGTCGGATTAAACCCAGCGAAAGCCGTCAGGTCATTGCACAACGCTACGACCTGTGTGAGGACATGGCGAACATGCTGATGGAGCCCTGCCGGGAATCCATGTGGGATCTGGGTATTACCGAATCAGACGTCCTGCAACGCACAGAACAGGGCCTGCTGGCTTCTGACACCGGCCTGAGCGGTCCGGAATCGCAATGGGTGGTACGCCGGCTGGCCGAATTGCTCGGCTGGGAGTGGCCGCAGGGCTAGAATGACGTTGGCTCAGGAAGCCTGCGCCGACGCGAGAGTGGTGAAACCGGTAGACACAGCAGACTTAAAATCTGCCGCCAGCTGAAAGGCGGCGTGCGGGTTCGATCCCCGCCTCTCGCACCAGTCTTCGATCAATCACAGGCTTGAACCCACTGCATGCATCAGCCTGCAGCCTGAGGTTCGGCCACGAATATTTCCACTCGCCGATTGCGTGCCCGCCCCTGGTCGCTGCCATTGTCTGCCACCGGCTCGCGCGATCCGCGTCCGTCCACCATCACCCGCTGCGCAGCGACCCCCCGACTGCCCAGATAATCGCGCACGCTCGTTGCCCTATTGACAGACAAGGGATTATTGATAGCGTCGCTGCCGGTGGAATCGGTGTGCCCGATGATCCGGATATTGGTCGTCGGATTTGAATTCAGCGAAGCGGCAAACTGGTCAAGAATGGTGCGAAAGCCCGGCTGGATATCAGCCCGACCCACCGCGAATGAAATATCGCTTGGAATTTCCAGTTTGAGTTGGTTATCCGGCGTTTGTACGACAGCCACACCCGTGCCTTTGGTGGCCGCTTCCATGGCGCGCTTCTGATCCTCCATTTTCTTGGACCACACATAACCGCCGGTGCCTCCTGCAGCCGCGCCTAACGCAGCCCCTGTGCGCGCACCGCGACTGCCATCCACCAAGGCCCCGATAGCCGCCCCACCAATCGCCCCGAGGCCGGCGCCCTGGAGCGCGCCACTCTGGGTGGGGGTCATATTGCCCGCACACCCCGCCATCAAAAGCGACACCGACAGTGCCGAGAGATGCCACCGAAACCATGCCCTGTTCATCGCTCACTCCAAAGAATTAAGGGAATCACTGCAGACCAAATACATGGCGCTCACAGGGACTCGGATAAAACCAGCGAAAGCCGCTTGCATTCACAATTTTAATCGTCCTGACTTGACGCCGCATAGTGCTGGCTCAATGCGCATCCAGCTTTGACCTGCGCGCAACAATCTGCTTAGTCACTTCGATCTTCGTTGCTTCGATATGGGTTCAGGCGAACTGTCAGGCGCCCTGCCTGCCTGTGCTCCCCGGCACCCGGGGCCCGCTCACGTGGCTTTCCCGAGGGCAGTGCACAGCAACCTAGCGGGAGGTACGGGTCACACACATGGGCGATTCAGCGCAGCAATCAGAAGTGAGCATCGTTTAGCAACTGCGTGTGCACCTCCTTCAACTGCTTGAACGGCTGGTTGAAGGGGGGTAGGCACATTGAGTGATTTCATCATCGGGGCATGCGTCAACGTCAGAAGAGCGCTGTTGCTGACATCCTGGCTACTGACGGAAGGTGAGCTGGCAGACGCAATGGTCGTGGTGTCTTGAAAACTTCACGTCGTCGCACAAACGGATCAGTAAAGCTGTGGCAAAGCGCCTTTGCTCGGTATCTCCGGCTTCCAGATCATTCAGATCGACGTCAACCGCCGTCGGATCCATGGGCAAGCCTGCATAGCTGATTCTGATTCGCAGCAATTGATCGTCGCATGACATCGACAAACCAATCGGCGTACCGGGCGACACCAGACCGGGCGCCAACTCGAGAAACTCTGTCATGGCAGACACCGAACGCCAGATCGGCTCCTGACGTGCACCCCAGGCTGCACCGCTCACCTCCAAAAACCGAGCAACTGCCTCGTACCGATCTGCGTCCGTGGGAATGGTGATGGTTGCGTTTCGGGTCGCGCCAAACCGAAAAATCGTATTCAGCAACAACACAGCCAGCGTTGCCAGGGTCAAGTCAGAGCGCACCAGCGACGACAGCGAATCGGGGACATTGTTGAAGATTTCCGGATAGACCATGTGACTCATCCCGACAAACAGGCCCATCCCCAGCGCGATCACCTTGCGATTGTCGAGCATTCTGTCGGCAATGATCTGGATGCCGTTGAACACGATGAAGCACGAAGTAAACAGCAGGGCACCACCCAGAATCGAACGCGGAATCAGGGCGATCGACTGAGGCACGCCAGGGATCAGCGCCAGCACGATCCACAGGACCCCGACCGCATACGCCACCCGCTGTGAGGTGATGCCGGTTGCAGCGGACAGACCAATCGAGCCGGAATAGGTGTTGAGACCCGCAGTGCCGACGATACCGGCAATGAGATTGCCCATTCCACCAGCGATCACACCTCGGTGAATGGAAACCCGCTCCGGGCGTCGCCACTGCGTGTCGTTGATGCGCTGGCAAGTGGTGATATCGGCCATCGAGCGCAAGGCAGACGCCAGCGCACAGGCGGCGA
>JBIKKG010000248.1:0-5290 GCA_044360485.1 Burkholderiaceae bacterium
CGGCGAACGACGGAATGAATTCAGCATCGAATTGAGGCACAGCGATCGGCCAGTTCAATGAGCCTTCGAGCGCAGGATTGTGCAGGGTTGCAGGCGGGAGAAAGTCACCCAGATATCCGACCAGCAGCGCAATCACCAGGCTGATCATGACGCCAAACGCACGAATCGATCCGGTAAACCAGATGGAGGTGACGATCGTGACGATGCAGACGATCGCCGCAAGCGGTAACGATGATTCACTCATGGGGTCGAACATGCCTGAACTCGACAGGCCGAAAATCATCCTCATGGACAACGTGGCGAGTACCAAGCCGACGAACATGACCACGAATCCGGCCACTTCCGGTGGAAACAATTGCGGGAATCGGCGAATGACAAAAGCCAGAGCAATCTCAAGACAACCGGCAAACATCGTCATGCCGAACACAAGGCCCAGGCCGCCCACATGAGCTGCCTCGATGCTCGCTGGAAGGTAGGCGGCGGTAAACACCGCCGGCGCCAGGAAACCTGATCCGATCCCTCTGACCAGCCCTGCCTGAAGCAGGGTTGCAATGCCCAGCGCAACGAACGACGCTGCCATCAGGGTGTAGACCTGATCAGGCGGCAATAAAGACGCGGGGTAAATCTCGTTGATGAGCATCAACGGAAAGGTCAGGGTGACCAGCCCCAGCAGGACATGCTGAATGGCGCTGCCCAGGGTGACCCATAGATTAGGGCGATCGCGCAGGCCGAATTGGAGTTCTAGTGCTTTCAATCTCTTTCTCAACAGATCTGATGCACATGCATCAGATCATTGTGTGCACGGTGCTCATGCACCGATGGTCAGTTGCCGTCCGAAGGGTGTCACCCGGAAACACCGACGGGGGAGCGCCGAATGGGCATGACCGTGATGGAAGGTGAAACACTGGAGGCGCGAGCCGGAATCGAACCGACGTACACGGCTTTGCAGGCCGCTGCATAACCACTCTGCCATCGCGCCATGGAGGGCTGGGTGCCGATGCAGGCGCTGTGGGAACAAGCACCTGATGCTGACGCAACACCCGGAAACAACAAAGGGAAGCTGAGTGGAGCTTCCCTTCGGGAGTCTGGAGTGGGAGAAGAGTCTCGAGCTGAGTCTCGAACTCTTGACCTCAACCTTGGTAAGCCAAGGACTCCAAACGACTTAAAGCGGGAAAGTACTGATTGTAGCAGACCGTGGCAGATGTTGAGCAGGTCGCGCGGCATGCGGATTCCCGCCAAGGCATCTCGCACCAGGGTAGTGAACCGCCCCGGGGCGGTTCAGCGTGCCTTGGTGGCGGCCTATTCGTTCTTGGTCATTGTGCCTGCCTGCGTCATTGGCAGCACCAGGGCGGCAGCCATGACGATCGATGCCTTCAAGCTGAAGTACGGTTTCATGAAAACTCCTTGTTGAGTGTCAGACATTGGGACGTGCACCTCCCGTTGCGCCCCTCGTCGAGTCGCCACGCTTGTTCACGAAGCCTGGGGCGAACCGGACCGCGCCCAGCGCAATCGGGACGCGAATGCGGTGACACGGTGCCACCGCTACGTCCGGCAGCAGCCGGTCGTATTCGCCTCTGACGACCGCGTAACACTCGCAGGTGCGCTTCTCGAGCCCGGCACGGTCGAGCACCTTGATGTGTCCACGCGCATAGCGGATCAGGCCAGCGGCCTGCAGTTTCAGGGCGGCCTCGGTCACGCCTTCACGGCGCACGCCGAGCATGTTCGCGATCAGTTCCTGCGTCATCACGAGCTCGTCGCTTTGCAGCCGGTCCAGGCTCATCAGCAGCCAGCGGCACAGCTGCTGGTCGAGTGCATGGTGTCGGTTGCATGCGGCCGTCTGGGCCATCTGCGTCATCAACGCCTGTGTGTAGCGCAGCATGAGGGGCAGCACGCCTGATGAGCGCTCGCACTCTTTGCGGATCGCTTCGGCACGCATCCGATAGCCGCTGCCGGCGCTCTGTACCACTGCCCGGCTGGGAGTCGACTCGCCACCCATCAGGAGCGCGATACCGACGATGCCCTCGTTGCCCACCACCGCAATCTCGGCCGAAGAGCCGTTCTCCATCACATGGAGCAGCGACACGATCGCGGTGGTCGGGAAATACGCGTGGCTCATCGTGCAGCCCGACTCGCAGAGCACCTTGCCCAGGGGCAAGTCCGTCCACTCAAGAAGCGGCTCCCAGCGCCGCCACGCCTCTGGCACGAAGGCGGCCAGTAGATGGTTCTCTTGCGGGTGTGACGCTGCTGCCATCGGTCGACTCCGGTCTGGGGCATCGCGGCGCAGGCCGCGTACATGCGCTGAGTGCCCGTACCTGATGCACTGAGGCGCTTGATGCAGGCGTTCATTGATGCGGGCGTTCACGCACGCAGCGAGATCTGTGCCCGCCCAACTGCCGCGCCTGCAGGAACGGGCCGCTATGTATGCCATCGCACGGACGGTTGACCCTGCGCCCTGTAGCGTCCATGCCATGAATACACATTCCCCCGATCCCTACATTGAGTCGAGTCCAGCGTCACTTGGGTGGCGTACGTCCTCTTTGGGACACGCCGCCATCGCCTCGACAGCTGAACTGTCCGAACTCGGTGCGCACCTGCGACGCTGCTCCTGCGCGAGTGGACACCTGTTCGCGCTCAGGTGCGGCGGCGAAGCGCTTCACGGCTTCCTGGCTGCACGTGTCGTCACCACACTCGTTATCTTGGCTGTGGTGATCGGCGCGGTGGTCATGGCGCTGCCGGCAGGGTGAGACGAACCAGCCTCTCGCGTTGGGTGCCGGAGGCGTCGCCGTCGCTGCGCGACATACTCGACGATGCGCGCGGCCCGCTCGAGCCTCCGATCCGCGCCGAGATCTTCGGCCGTGAGCGCTTCGAACAGCACGGTGAGAGCCTCGGTGCGACGCACCTGTCTGCGAAGTCGATTTGGCGCGCCGCAAACTTCTACCCGCGTCTGCATGCCAACATCGACGTGCTGCGCGATGCCCACCGATACATCGGCGCACAGGCTGCGATGGGCTATGACATCAGCCCCGCCGCCGAGTGGCTGCTGGATAATTTTCACCTGATCGAAGCACAGCTGCGGCCAATTCGAGAAGGCCTGCCACGGCGTTACTTCCGATCGCTGCCGCTGCTGACCGAGCCGCCCCTCGAAGGTCTGCCCCGCATCTACGGCGTTGCCTGGGCCTTTGTCGCGCACACCGACGGCGCGTTCGACGATGACCTCCTCACGGCGTTTCTGATTGCCTACCAGCAGGTATGTCCCCTCGACCTCGGCGAGTCCTGGGCGCTGCCCACCACGCTGCGTATCGTGCTCGTTGAGCAGCTGCGCCGTCTCGCCGAGCGCGTTGCCGCGAACAAGGCCGCGCGCGAGCTGGCGAACCTGTGCTGCGACCGACTAAGCACCATCCCGATAGAGAACCTCGCCGCCATGCTCCGCCTGCTCGAGCGCCGCGGCGTAGCACGCGTTTTCCTGGGCCAGATGGCTCAGCGGCTTCAGGACAATGCCGATCCGGATGACCCGCTGAGCTCGCATAGGCAATGGCTGCAACGCGAACTCCCCGACCCGGCCGCAGCACGCCTGCAGCAGATCGCAGACCAGGCCGCTGACAATCTGAGTGTTGGCAACGCAGTCGGCTCGCTGCGCGTCATCGACGCCGCCGACTGGCCCGATATCGTGTCTCGCACCAGCCCTCTGATGCATCTGATGCTTGGCTCGCCGCTCTTCGAGGCCGAGGACACGGCGACGCGCGACCAGACACTGCACGGTATCGAACGGCTGGCACGTCACAGCGGCCGCGGTGAACTCGACGTCGCGCAGGCGCTCCTCGCCTGCATGGGCAGCGCGTCCGACCCCGACGCTGCCGTCGCCGGGCACTGGCTCAGCGGTACGGGTCGGCCGGACCTGCTGCACACGCTGGGTTTGCGCGAGGGGGCACTCGCCCGCGGGCGCGCGCTTGTGCGTCGCATGGCCCTGCCGATCTATCTCGGCGCGCTACTGACGGGCACCCTCGGCCTGGTCGCCTGGGTCATGTGGCACGCCCGGGGCAGTGGCGCCCCGCTCTCGGCGTGGCTGCTGCTGCCGTCTGCGCTGGCACTGTTCCCGGCCTCCGAGGCGGTGGTCGCAGTCATCAATCGACTGATCAGCGAGTCGGTGCATCCCCAACCGCTGCCGCGCCTCGCGCTGGCGCAGGGGGTTCCACCGGAGCACCGCGTCATCGTCGTCATCCCCGCGATGCTCACCGACCCGGCCTCGACCGAGCGCCTGGCGCGCCGGTTATTACTGCACCATCTCGCCAATGTCGAAGAGCACACGCAGTTCGCATTGCTGACCGACTTCACCGACGCCGAGCGGCCGACGCTCGCTTCCGATGCCGCACTGCTGGCGCATGCAGTCCAGCAGATCCGAGCGCTGAACCTGGACCATGGCGGCTCGGCGACGCCTGGCGACGCCCACCGCTTCATCTTGCTGCATCGCGCACGGCGCTTCTCCGAATCCGAGCAACGATGGATCGGTTGGGAGCGCAAGCGAGGCAAGCTCGAGCAGCTGGTCGTCGCGCTGGCCGAAGGCCGACCCGACGCCTTCCTGGACCTCGGCGCCGAGTCGCGCCTCGCCGCCAATACCCGGCACGTCCTCACGCTCGATAGCGACACCCGCCTGCCGCCCGGGCGCCTGCGCGCACTGGTCGGCGTGGCCGCGCACCCCCGGAACCAGCCGCGCCTGGATGTGGACGCGCGCAGAGTGGTCAGCGGCTACGGCATTTTTCAGCCGCGCGTGGCGACGCCGCTGCCAGCCGCCGGAGAGCTGACGCCTTTTCACTGGATGTTTTCCGGGCAGTGCGGCATCGATCCCTACAGTGCCGCGAGCTCGGAGGTCTACCAGGACGTCTTTGGGGAAGGCAGCTTCTGCGGCAAGGGCCTGCTCGACGTGCATGCGGTGCACGCGGTGTTGTGCGGCCGATTTCCACAGGACCGGGTTCTCAGCCATGACCTGCTCGAAGGCTCACTGGTTCGCTGCGCGGCGGTCTCCGACATCACCGTGATTGAGGAGGCACCGTCGCACGCCGACGTGGCGGCCTCGCGCGCGCACCGCTGGATCCGCGGTGACTGGCAGCTATTGCCCTTTCTTGTGGGCAGTCACCTGCGTCTGCGAGCGATCAACCGCTGGAAGATGCTCGACAACCTGCGACGCTCGCTCGTCGCGCCTGCCTCGCTCGCCTTGCTGCTGTTCGCGCTGGCAGGGCCGGATACCGCGCCGCCCGTCGAGCTAGTTTTAGCGCTGATCTTGATGGCGTTCGCC
>JBIKKG010000085.1:0-12261 GCA_044360485.1 Burkholderiaceae bacterium
AGACCTACATCTTCTCGGACGACCCGACCGGACGGCGGGTGACTGAGGCGCTGGCGGGCGCTGCCCGTCGCGGCGTGAGCGTGCATCTGGTGGTGGATGGCTTCGGAACCGGCCCTTTGCCTGCCCCGATCGCCCGGGCCTTGAGCGACGCTGGCGTACAGGTTCGGATTTATTCGCCCACGGTCAACTGGCTTTCATTGAATCGGGACAGGCTGCGGCGTCTGCACCGAAAACTGGCCTGCATCGACGGCTCGATCGCCTTCATCGGCGGCATCAATATTCTGGACGATCTCGTTGATCCTAATCACGGACCATTGACCCATCCCCGGCTCGACTATGCCGTGCGCCTGCAGGGCACGCAGGTCGATGCCGTGGCGCATTGCATGTCCAGGCTCTGGGAGCAGTTGGTCGCGCCGCATGGGATCAAGCGGTCCGTGCGTGAGCTCACTCGGCATGACGCGTCCCGCAAGGCCTCGCGCGTGCAGCTGCTGCTGCGAGACAACCTCGCCAACCGGCGCAGCATTGAACGTGCGTACCTTCGTGCAATTGGTCAGGCACGCCACGAAGTGCTGATCGCTACCGCCTATTTTTTTCCTGGCAGGCGTTTTCGGCGCGCCTTGCGTGAAGCGGCCGCCAGAGGGGTGCGCGTGCGGCTGCTGCTGCAGGGGCGCGCTGAGTACATCTTGCCGCACCGGGCGGCGCAAGCGTTGTACGACTCACTGCTGGGGCATGGGATTGAGATCGTCGAGTACCACCGCAGCTTTCTGCATGCCAAGGTGGCTGTCATCGACGATTGGGCCACGGTCGGTTCGTCCAATATCGACCCGTTCTCGTTGCTGCTGGCGCGGGAAGCCAATCTGGTGATTCGTGATGGGCCGTTTGCCGCCAACCTGCGCGCACGCCTGCTGGCGGCGATGCAAGAGGGCAGTCAACCGATCGCGGTCGACGAGCACCGCAGGCGCGGCTGGTGGCAGCGCGCCTGGGGTTGGATCGCCTACGGATTGCTCAGGCTGGGTGTGCTGGTCTCGGGCGAGCGCCAGCGATACTGAGCCAAGACGCAGAGGGCAGGGCGGCAGCGGTCGCCCGAGCGATCGGGCGACCTTCTGACGTACCGACTGCAGTCCGTACGTCCACCCAATGCTCGGCAGCCCGATGTTCTGCTGTCAATGGACTGCCGCTCAGCGTGAGGTCGCTGAGCGCAACGCTCAGGGTGCCGGGCTGATCGATACCGCCAGGGCTTCCGTGAAGGTGAGCTGCACTTCGTCGCCGGCCTTCAGTCCCCGCGCAAAGGCCTGGGCCTGCGGGTCCTGCACGCGGACCTTCCGTATGGCACCGTCGCCGCCCAAGACTTCCACCGTGTTGGTGGCTGCATCCACCGCAACCACCTTGACCACGCCCCGGGCCGTCAGGGTGCCGGAGGCACCAGGCATGGCACCAGGCAAGGCACGACCGGCTTCATACGTGGGCCGTGCGCTGGTCACGCCTGTCCCAGGCTTCACGACTTCTGCCGCCAACCCTTCGGTGAAGCGCACGCTCACGCGGTCACCCGTTTTCAGCTGATTAAAGTTCTGCACGGCCGGACCGATTTGCATCACGCGTGCGCGACCATCCGCGGTACGCAGGCGAACCAGTCGGTTGGCCGGGTCGATGGCATCGATCAGCGCGGTCACTTCGACGGTATCCGACAGGGACACGGGCTTGGGCGTGTGCGCCGGCATGGCGCAGGCGGTCATGAATGCGGCAATGGCGAACGAAGCGGCGATGCGTTTCAAGAGTCTTCTCCTGGAGGACGTGAACGATGTGATGTGAACAAATGGCGCGTGAGTGCCATGCGGATCGTTGCAGGCGAGCATGCGGCGCAGCGACAACGCCCTACGGGCATCCCCGGTAGCCGCACGCCGTCGCGAGTATGCCCCAGCGACGGACTCGCTTGGATGTCACAGGTGTCTGTTGAGCGCCGCTCTACACTATCCTGACACGCTTGCTCGAAAACCGCGTCTTTCTTGCCCTGTCGGGCAAACTGGCGAATCAGCGCACACCGCGCCAGACTGCCCGCAAGCCAGTCCGCTTCCCTGAGGGACATTCGGGCCCCCTTGTCCCGCCCTTGCCTAAGTGCTTAGTGTTGTGCCAGCCCTGCTTGTTCTGCGCCCTGAGGGCCTCTATTGCGAGGCTGGCGGCTTTTTTATCGATCCATGGCGTCCGGTCGATCGGGCGGTGATCACGCATGCGCATTCAGACCATGCGCGCAGCGGGCATCGACGTTATCTGGCGAGTGCGCAGGGCGCAGGGCCCTTGCGTGCGCGGCTGGGAGCCATCAGCCTGCAGACCGCGCAGTTTGGCGAGGCGGTGGCGATGAACGGCGTGACGCTCTCGCTGCATCCGGCGGGCCATGTGCTGGGGTCAGCGCAAGTGCGCATTGAACATCGCGGCGAAGTCTGGGTCGTGAGCGGCGACTACAAGGTCGAGCCCGACGCCACCTGCACACCCTTTGAACCCGTGCGGTGTCATACGTTTGTTACCGAGTCCACCTTTGGGTTGCCGATCTATCGATGGGCACCGCAGCACCAGACCTTTGCAGAGATCAACGCATGGTGGCGCGCCAACGCCGCCAGTGGCTGCGCCAGCGTCCTCTACTGCTATGCCTTCGGCAAGGCGCAGCGCATTCTCTCGGGGGTTGATGCCACGATCGGCCCGATCGTCTGTCATGGTGCCGTTGAGCCGCTCAACCGCGTCTATCGCGAGGCCGGTGTGGCGTTGCCCTCGACCTGCATGGTGAGCGACATGCCTGATCGCGCACAGCTGAGCCGTGCCCTGGTCCTTGCGCCGCCGTCGGCCGCCGGCACGCCCTGGATGCGCCGCTTTCCCGATCCGTCCGATGCCTTTGCGTCAGGCTGGATGCTGCTGCGGGGCGCGCGTCGCCGGCGGGGTACCGATCGCGGTTTCGTGTTGTCTGATCATGCCGACTGGCCGGGACTGCATCAGGCCATCGCCGCGACAGGGGCGAAGCAAATCATTGTGACCCACGGACAGGTGCAGCCCATGGTCCGCTTCCTGTGCGAGCAGGGCCTGCAGGCCGGTGCGTTCCAGACTGAGTTCGAGGGCGAAGAGGGCGCGGCACAGACCGAGGACCCTGCCGCATGAAAGCCTTTGCGGCGCTGTATGCCGAGCTCGATGCCTCGACCGCCACGACACGCAAACTCGAGGCGCTCGAGTACTACCTGCGCCATGCACCGCCCGCCGATGCGGCCTGGGCGGTGTATATGCTGGCCGGCGGCAAGCCTCGCCAGATCGTGCCCACGCGGGTGCTGCGCACCACGGCCGCTGAAGTGGCGTGCCTGCCGGATTGGCTCTTCGATGCCTGCTACGACACGGTCGGCGACCTGGCTGAGACCATCGCGCGTCTGCTGCCCGATGCACCCCCGTGCCATGACGCCAGTCTTGCCGAATGGATGGCGCGGCTGCTAGCGCTGCGAGGGCGCCCGCCCGAGGAGGTACAGGCTGCGCTCAAGACGGCCTGGTCCGAGCTTGATTCATCGAGCCGATTGATCTTCAACAAGCTGATCACCGGCGGGCTTCGGGTCGGCGTGTCCAAGCTCACGGTGACCCGGGCGATCGCGCGCGTCGGCGGACTGGAACACCCGCTCGTGGCGCAACGCCTGATGGGCTACACCGATGCCAACGCGCAACCCGATGCGCAGTCCTATCTCGCACTCATCGCACCGCTGGCGGCTGAGCACACGGGCGCATCCCCTGCAGGTCAGCCGTATCCGTTTTTTCTGGCGCATGCGCTCAGTGAGCCGCCTGCGCACCTGGGGTCGCCCGATGACTGGCTGATCGAATGGAAGTGGGACGGCATCCGAGCGCAAGTGGTGTTGGAGGGCGAGCGTTGCTGGATCTGGTCGCGTGGAGAGGAGCTCGTCACCGAGCGCTTTCCCGAGCTGATTCACGCGGCGCGCCACTGGGTGGATCAGGATCCGCAACGTGCGCAGGGCGTTGTGCTGGACGGCGAAATCCTGGCCTGGGATACCGCTGCTGATCGCCCCATGCCATTCGCAGCCCTGCAGCGACGCCTGCACAGGCGCCAGTTGACACCGCGTCTGCTGCGGGAGGTACCCGTGGTCTTCGTGGCCTACGATCTGCTGCAGTGGTCGGGCTGCGACTGGCGCGAACGACCGCTCACCGAGCGCCGTGCGCAACTGGAGCGCCATTTGGGTCAGGGCACTGCAGCGCGCAGCCCGGGCCAATTGGGTGTCTCGCCATGGGTTCCCACTGAAGGCGTGAGCTGGGGTGCGCTGGCCGAGCAGCGTGCTGCCTCGCGTGCGTTGGGCGTCGAAGGATTCATGATCAAGCGGCGCGACTCCCGCTACGGCGTGGGGCGTACACGCAGCGACAGCGCTGGCATGTGGTGGAAGTGGAAGGTCGACCCGTTCAGCATCGATGCAGTGCTGATGTATGCCCAGCGTGGCCACGGCCGACGCGCCAGCCTGTACACCGATTACACCTTTGCGGTGTGGGACCGCACCAATCCCGCTGCACCAGTGCTGGTCCCCTTTGCCAAGGCTTATTCGGGGCTGACGGATGAAGAGATCCGGCGGGTGGACGCCATCGTGCGCAAGACCACGATCGAGCGCTTCGGGCCGGTGCGCAGCCTCACCCCCACGCTGGTGTTCGAGCTGGGCTTTGAAGGGGTGGCGCAGTCACCCCGACACAAGTCAGGCATCGCCGTGCGCTTTCCGCGCATGCTGCGCTGGCGCACTGACAAGACGCCGCAGCAGGCCGACTCGCTCGAAGCCCTGCGTGCCTTGCTGGTATCGTTCAAGCAGCCTTCCATCCCACCGACCTCGCCATGCGATTGACCATGCCACTGCAGTCCATCCCGTCAACGTCGTTCGGCCATCGACGCACGCGCCGCCTGCGAATGGTGGCGGTCCTGAGTATCGCGACGCTACTGACAGCTTGCGGCGGCGGCAGCAGTTTCGGACCCCCACCCGAACCGGTCGTGCCGCCCAACACAACGATCGTGGGGGTGCTGGCCAAGGGCCGCGTGGCGGGTGCCAGCGTGTGCGCCTACCGCATCACCGATGGCAAGCAAGGGGTGCAGCTGGGCAGTTGCACCACGACGGACACAGACGGCAACTTCACGATCGGCTTTCAGGACTATGCCGGTGAGGCCATGGTGCAGGCCAAGGGCGGCACGTATCGGGATGAAGCCACGGGCGCCAGCCGCACGCTCACCACGCTGCGGGCGATTCGCCCCGGCAATCTGCTGGCCTTCAATCAGAACACGGTTCACATCACGCCACTGACCGAGTTGGCGGTGCAGCGGGCCACCGCACTGGGCAGCTTCAGCATCGAGCGCATCACGCAGGCCACCCGCGACGTGTCTCAGCGGTTTGGCGGCTTCGATCTGTACGACACCACACCAGCCGATCTGATGAACACACCGGGGCTCTCACTGGGGTTTCCTGAGCGGGCCTATGGTCTCGCGCTTGCAGGGTTTTCCGGTTACATCGCCAACAAGGGCAACAGCGCCACGCTGGACACGGTCCTGATCGACTTCGCCAGCAAGATCGCAGCCAATACCCTGGGAAGTGAGACCACCGCATTCAGGAACGGGATCACCACGTTCCTGAACAGCGCCCAAAATGGTTCGGGTCTGAATGCCGCCACGGGACCTGGCCTGATCGCCCTGAATTTCGGTGCTGGAGCCATCACCGGACAGCCGGTCACGGTCACCGAGTCGGGCGAGAAGTGTCTGATCGGCAGCACGCGCCTGGGTATCGTGGGTGTTAATGCCATGTGCTGGTTCAATCTGCGTGCCGGTACCTGCAATGCCGCCAACCTGGAGGCGCGGACGCTGGCCGTCCTGAATACCGAAGGCTGGACGACGGACTCGCCCAGCGCTTACACCCCGGTCAACAGCTGCCGCAACCAGCGCCAGCTCTACACGGTTGATGCAGTCTCGAACACGATCTACACAAGCGATCCGTTCTGATGCGTAGACGGCCTGTCTGATGACCCGCCTGATCGGCGTCGATTTCACGAGCGCGCCCACGCGGCGCAAGCCGATCACGGTGGCCGTCGGGCAGGTGGTGTCGCCGCAAGGCGCAGACCCCGCCGACTCCGGTACACGCGTTGCGCCGGATTGGCATGCAGCCTCGCGCGTCCAATCCGATGTGCCACAGGGATCTGATCTGCATCAGGCACTCGAGCCGAATGGCGCATGCGTGCTGCGTCTGCAGGCTCTGCTCAGCTTCCACACCTTGCCTGACTGGCAAGACTGGCTGATCACCAGCGGCGAGTGGGTCGGCGCCTTCGACTTTCCGTTCGGCTTGCCGCGCGCGTTTGTGCGCGACGGCCTGGGCTGGCCCATCGCACCGCTAGCACCCTGGCCCGACATCACGCGCCGCCTGGCTGCGCTGAGTCGCCCCGAACTCATCGCGCATTGCAAAGCCTGGTGCGATGCCCGCCCACCGGGCGCCAAGTTCGCACACCGTGCCACCGACTTGCCAGCCGGCAGCAGCCCGTCCATGAAATGGGTCAACCCGCCGGTCGTGCTGATGTTGCACGCGGGCGCTCCAGCCCTCCTGCATGCAGGGGCGACGCTGCCCGGTCTGCATGAAGCGGGCACGGATCGCACGCGCATTGCACTCGAAGGCTATCCCGGCCTGCTTGCGCGCGGCGTGCTGGGCCGTATGTCCTACAAGAGTGATCTGCCTGCCAGGCGCCATGACCCTGAGCGACGCGCCGCACGCGAGCGCCTCGTGCAGGCGCTGGAAGGCGGCGCACATTCGTTCGCTCTCCCGGTCGACTTCGCACACGGGCGCGATTCGTGCGTCGCCGATCCAGGCGCAGACCGTCTGGATGCGGTGCTGTGCCTGGTGCAGGCAGGCTGGGCCTGGCAGCGTCGCGCAGCCAACTGGGGTTTGCCTGTCGCGTTTGACCCCCTGGAGGGTTGGATTCTCGGCGCCACGCCGCCAACAGAAGAGCCATCTGCATGACCGTGCATCGTCATTCCTTTGCAGTCATTGCCATCCATTGGTTGTCCGTGGTGCTGCTCGTTTTTGCCCTTGCGACTGGCGTTGCGTTGGATGAACTGCCGCGCGGCGACTGGCGCAACACGGCGCAGCTTGGACATTTCTCTTTCGGCGTGCTGCTGCTCATCTTCACTGTGCTGCGCGTGCCTGCACGGCTGGGTGCTGCATGACACCACCCTGAAGCGGATCTGGTTCGGGCGCTGATGGCGTGTCGCAGACGCCTGAGCGGCCAAGCCTCTCCTCGCTACCGCTACACTGCAGTCCATCGAAGCGCCGATCACGAAGGCGCCGATCCACACACCACACAGGGAGACTTCCGCATGCGTCGTTCCATTCTGGCCGGCCTGAGTGCCGGCCTGGGCAGCCTGATCGCACCCTCAATCGCCCGCGCACAGAGCGCCCCGCTCTTTCCCACCAAGACCGTGCGCTTCATCGTTGGCCTCGGTCCGGGCAGCGGTGCCGATACCGGCACGCGGGTGGTTGCCGAGCGTCTGGGCAAGATCAGCGGTCAGCCGGCCGTGGTTGAGAACCGCACCGGGGCCGACCAGATCATTGCAGTGCAGACGCTGCTGGCCGCCCCACCCGACGGCCACACGATCATGTACATCTCGCCCTCGCCGGTTGTGCTGACGCCGCTGCTGCGAGAGGTGCCCTACGACCCACAGCGCGACATCCGTCCGGTGGTCTTCATTTCCCGCGGCTACGCAGTCATCGTGACTGGGCCCAACTCGCGTTTTCGCACGTTTCAGGACCTCGTGACCGAGGCGCGTGCCAAACCCGGCATGCTGAAGATGTCCAACTATGGCCACCATTATCGGATTGGTGGCTTGTCGTTGCAGCGGGCCACTGGCACTGAGTTCATTCATGTGCCCTACAAGGGCGCGGCCCAGGCCAATAACGACGTCATCGCCGGTGATATCGATGTGGCCATCACCGATATCGGCGGGGCGGTGCCGCTGATCGAGGCCGGTCGACTCCGCCCGCTGGCCGTCACCAGCCCAAACCGTCATCCGCTGCTGCCCTCAGTGCCTGGCACCAAGGAGCTGGGCCTGAATTACGACCTGCAGGTCTGGACCGGCTTTGCGGTGCACGGCAAAACGCCCGAGCCGATTGCCCGAAAAGTCGAAGAGACGCTTCTTGGGATCCTCAAGTCGCCCGAGTACGCGGCCTACAACGAAAAGCAAAGCGGGGGCGAACTGGTGGCCGGCAGCGGCGAACAGTTGCGCGCGCTCATCGCGGCCGAAACGGCCCGATACCGCGAGATGGCGCGCACCATGAAGCTGGCCGATTAGCGCCAGCCAGCGCGCGCCAATTCCGGGCCACTCGCCTCAATACCCGGTCGACTCCCGCTTCGGCCCGATCGTGCCGCGTGCGGCCGCCAGATCGGCCGTGGCGGCCTGCATCATGAAGCCGATGTCCGAGCCCAGGGTCACGAAGTCAAAGCCCGCCGCCAGGCGTTTCTGGGTCCAGGCCAGACCGCTGGTGTGAATGCCGGCCGGCACCTTGTGTTTCCTGCATGCGGCGAGGATCTTGCCCACGGTTTCCAGGTGCAGGGCCTGATCGGTGTCGCCCTTGGGCGGCAGGCCCAGCGCCAGGGCGAGGTCGGACGGGCCGATGTAGATGCCTCCCAGCCCGGGCGTGGCGGCGATTTCCTCGACTTTTTCAATGCCTTCGCGGGTTTCCACCATCACGATGCAGGCGATCTGGTCGTTGGCCTCGGCCGCATAGCCCACACCGCCATAAAGCGCTGCGCGGATCGGCCCGAACGAGCGCGAGCCGGCCGGCGGATATTTCGTGGCTGCCACGGCCGCTTCGGCCTCGGCCCGGTTGTTCACCATGGGCACGATCACGCCCAGGGCGCCGGCATCCAACGCCTTCATGATCTCGGCCGGATTGTTCGCCGACACCCGCACCAGGGGCGTGGTCCCACTGGTGGAGATGGCCGGCAGCATGGTGCGCAGGTCCGAGTAATCGAGCAGTCCGTGCTGCAGATCGACCACCACCCAGTCAAAGCCTGCATGGGCCATCGATTCGGCGCTGTGCGCGTTGGACAGTGACAGCCAGCCGCCAACGGTCTGTTGGCCTGCGCGCCATTTGGCAAGTGCGGTATTGGGTCTCATCGGGGTCTCCTGGTGGGTGAATTCATTCGCCGACCCGCATCCTTGCTGCGCGCGGGCGATCTGTCCACCGCGCGTGCCACCGGATGCACTGCGTCCCGGAATCCGCACCCCGCCAAGACGCGGTGCCCGCCGAAGGTGTAAGGTTAGGGTTTGACCACACCGACACGAAGGGAGACACCATGCGTGAAGCAGTCATCGTTTCATACGCGCGTACCGGCCTGGCGAAGGCCGCCCGCGGCGGATTCAACAACACCTCGAACATGACCATGCTCGGCCATGCGATCAAGCATGCCGTGCAGCGCTCCGGCGTCGCCCCCGCCGAAGTTGAAGACGTGATCTCGGGTTGCGTCGCAGCCTCGGGTAACGTCGCCCGCGCAGCCGCCCTGCTGGCCGGCCTGCCGGTCACCACCTCGGGCATGACGCTGCACCGCGCCTGCTCGTCGGGCCTGAACGCCATCGCTGTCGCCGCGCGCAACATCGTCGAAGACGGCATGGACATCATGGTCGGCTCCGGCGTCGACTCCATCACCTACCAGGGTGGTGGCGGCGGTGGCAAAGACGACACCCTCACCCAGATCTCTCCGGACTTCTGGATGCCCATGATCGACACCGCTGACGTTGTGGCTGCCCGCTACAACCTGAGCCGCGAATACCAGGACGAATACTCGCTGCGCTCACAAAAGCTCATGGCTGCAGCGCAGGCCGCCGGCAAGTTCAAAGACGAAATCATCCCTGTGAAAACCAAGATGAAGGTCGTCGACAAGGTCACCAAGGCCGAGTCCTTCGTGGATTACGTGGTCGACAAGGACGAGTGCAACCGTCCCGAGACCACCCTGGAAGGTCTGGCCAAGCTTGAGCCGGTCAAAGGCCCGGGCAAGTTCATCACGGCCGGCAACGCCAGCCAGCTCTCCGACGGTGCAGCAGCACTGGTGCTGATGGAAGCCAAGGAAGCCGAGCGTCGCGGCCTGCAGCCGATGGGCGCATTCCGCGGCTGGGCCGTGGCCGGTTGCGAGCCTGACGAAATGGGCATTGGCCCGGTGTTCGCCATCCCCAAGCTGCTCAAGCGCCATGGCCTGAAGATCGATGACATCGATCTGTGGGAGCTGAACGAAGCCTTCGCCAGCCAGTGCCTGTACTCGCGCGACAAGCTGGGCATCGACCCCGAGAAGTACAACGTCAACGGCGGCTCGATCGCCATCGGCCACCCCTTCGGCATGACCGGCGCCCGTCTGGCCGGCCACGCCCTCATGGAAGGCAAGCGCCGCGGCGCCAAGCGTGTCGTGGTGTCCATGTGCATCGGCGGCGGCATGGGTGCAGCAGGTCTGTTCGAGGTGTACTGATCTGCGGCGAGTTGTACCGCAGTCAAACAAAGGGGGCGCAAGCCCCCTTTTTTGTTGGGGTTCACCAGAACGGCATTGCTCATTGGCGCGCTGATTGACTCAACATCCTCTTTGACCGCATGCGGCGGCAACGACTCAGGTTCGGCGACAGATCCCGGCACGCCAACAACCCTGAATCCTCGAGTACATCGTGGCATTTCAACGCGCGCGCAGGCTTGCCCTTGCCCTTGCCCTTACCCTTAGCCTGTAGCCACTGGATCGATGCCTGGAAGGCGTCAGGAGCCTTGTTGTATCTGCACCCATTTGGCGGTACGGCCTTTTCCAGTTGGCTGAATCAGCCCTTCGGCTTTCATGGCTCGCAGGATGACCCGCACCATGTCGCGGCTGATGCCGGGGCAAGCCTCTTCGATTTCCGAGATTGAGAACGGCAAGTTTCTCTTGAGGATTTCCGCGCGTACACGGTCGCCTTTGGCGCCTCGCCCGCGTTCGATCTTGCCAACGCGTTCCTCGAACTCTTTGTAGGCGCGCAGCAGTGCGCCCCAGAAATAGTCCAGCCACGGGGCGATGTTGTGCTCGCCCTCGTGCCAGCCCTTTGAGCTGGCTTCCAGCGTTTCGTAGTAGCTCTCCTTTGACTCTTCGAAGATGCGCTCCAAGCTGATGAAGCGGCCCACTGCGTAGTCGAAGTGATAGAGCAACTGCAGTGTGAGAAGCCGAGCCATTCGGCCATTGCCATCCGGGAAGGGGTGAATGCAGAGAAAATCGAGGATGACCAGCGGCACCAGAACCAGCGGATCTGCCAGATGTTGGTCCAACGCGGTGCGGTAGCGCGCAATCAGCTCGGCCATCGCCATGGGTGTGAGATGCGCCGCCACCGGACGGAATCGAATGCGCGAGCTGCCGTCGGGGTGGCGCTCAACAATGTCGTTGTTGGCGGCTTTCCAATGCCCACCCGGCTGCGGCATGTATCGGTACAGGATGCCGTGGAGCTGCGAGACAACGCCCTCTGAGAACGGCATCTGCCCGCCGCTTTCGTGGATCAGGGCCAACGCGTCACGGTAGCCCGCGACCTCTTGCTCTGAGCGGCTCTGTGGCGTGGCGTTCTTGAGCACCAGTGACTTCAGGCGGTGCGCTGCGACCACCACACCTTCCAGGCGATTGGACGACTCAGTGGACTCCACCACTGCCACCTGCCGCAAGTCGCTCAGAACCTCAGGCGACTGGGCGATGTGGAGCTGCTGCTTGCCACGGTGCTCGCCCAAAGCGCGCAGCGCTGCCGCTTGCCGGGCATCAAAGCGCAGCTTGATGAGGTAGTCGGGCAGGAGTGAGTGCATCGATGCACTAAAACGTCAAAAATCGGGTAGGGTCATCCATAATAGGGGTATATTGAGTCTCAGTTACCCTTATTATTGGGTTGGTTACCCTATTTGGCGTCGTTTTGGCGTTCGCGCCGATTGCGCAAACGCCTACCTGCGCCCCTCAATACCCCCGCCCCCGCGCCAGCATCTCGGTATGAAAGTGGCTGTCGCCCAGGTATTCCTGCAGCGCGCGTACCCGCTTCATGAAAAAGCCGATGTCGAACGCATCGGTCATGCCCATGCCGCCGTGCATCTGCACGCCTTCCTGCACGGCCAGCGTGGCGCTGGTGCCGGCACGTGCCTTGGCCACCGACACCGCGCGTGACGCGCTCGCCGGGTCCTTGTCCAGCGCCTGCAGCGCGCCCATGGTCGCCGCGCGCGCCAGTTCGATATCCACATAGAGCGCTGC
>JBIKKG010000086.1:0-12247 GCA_044360485.1 Burkholderiaceae bacterium
CGACACGGTCTTTGTCGCCTGCGGAGACCGACCTCCCGCAGCACTGTCCGTGATGCCTGAACTGGCCAGCCGGCTGGCCTGGGGACTGGTGTTCGAGCTGCGTCCACTGTCGGACGCCGAGACCGCTCAGGCCCTCAGCGAGAGCCTCGCCACGCGCGGCGTGACCGCCAGCGCAGACCTGGTGCCCTGGCTCATGACCCATGCCCCGCGCCATCTGGGCCGTCTTCGGGCACTGATCGATGCGCTGGATGTGTATGCCCTGTCGCGCAAGCGTGCGCTCACCTTGCCCTTGCTGCGCGAGTTTGTCCGTCAGGCCGGCGCGCCCAACTTGCCGTAGAATCGCGCGCAAATGCAACTTGCGCTCTTCGACCTCGACTACACGCTACTGCCCATCGACAGCGACTATGAATGGGCCCGCTTCCTGGTGCGCCGCGGCGTACTGGACGGCGAACACTACGAGCGTGAAAACGACCGGTTCTTCCGGCAATACAAGGACGGCTCGCTCGATATCTTCGAGTTTCTGGCCTTCCAGCTCGCGCCGCTGGCCAGTCACCCGCGGGCCACGCTGGACGCCTGGCACCAGGCCTACATGGACGAAGTGATCCTGCCACGCATCACACCGGCCGCCCGCGAGCTGGTCGATCGGCATCGTCTGCAGGGCGACCTGATCGCCCTGGTCACCGCCACCAACGCATTCGTGACCGCACCGATCGCCCGGGTTTTCGGGATCGAACATCTGGTGGCCACCGGTATCGAGGAGCGTGACGGCCAGTTCACGGGCAAGCCGCATGGCACGCCCGCCTTTCGCGAAGGCAAGATCGCGCGCACCCACGAATGGCTCGGATCGATCGGCCGGACCTGGAGCGACTTTGACCGATCCTGGTTCTACAGTGATTCGCGCAACGACCTGCCGCTGCTCGAGCAGGTCACGCACCCGGTGGCGACCAACCCCGATGCAGTCCTCAAGGCCACAGCCATCGAGCGCGGCTGGCCCGTACTGAACCTCTTCGAAGGCGCGACCTGAGTGCGCGCCCAGGCCGTCGGGCGCAAACGATGATCCTTGCCTGGTTCAAGCGTGTGTTCGGTGCGCCACGTGCGCCGCACCCCGCGTCTCCTGCGCGGACGCAGATGCAGCAGGGCCACGCCAGCCCGCACACCACCGGGCGAGCCGGGTCTTCCGAGCCATCAGGGCTTCAGGTCTACCGCGGCAGCGAACTGGGTATCCGACGCGAACAGATCTCGCAGGCCGCCATGCGCACCTGCGACACCTTGCAACGTGCAGGCTACAAAGCCTTCGTGGTCGGCGGGGGCGTGCGTGACTCGCTGCTCGGCCTGCAGCCCAAGGACTTCGATGTGGCGACCGACGCCACCCCCGAGGATGTGCAGGCCCTGTTTCGTCGTGCGCGCATCATCGGGCGTCGGTTCAAGATCGTGCATGTGATGTTCGGTCGCGAAACCATCGAGACCTCGACATTCCGGGCGCTACAGACCGACGCCGAGACCGATGAGCACGGCCGCGTGCTGCGGGATAACGTGTTTGGCACACAGCATGAAGATGCGCTGCGCCGCGACTTCACCGTCAATGCGCTGTACTACGACCCGATCGGCGACCAGGTGCTCGATTATCTGGGCGGCGTGGCCGACCTGAAGGCACGTGTGCTGCGCATGATCGGGGACCCAGCCACACGCTATCGTGAAGACCCGGTGCGCATGCTGCGCACGGTACGCTTTGCCGCCAAGCTGCAGTTCGATGTCGATGCGGCCACCCTGGCACCGATCCGTTCGATGGCCGGCCTGATCGAGAACGTGCCGTCCGCGCGGCTCTTCGACGAGATGCTCAAGCTGCTGGAATCAGGCCATGCACTGGCGTGCCTGCACAAGCTGCGCGATGAAGGGCTGCACCACGGCGTGCTGCCCATGCTCGATCTGATTCTCGAGCAACCGCATGGGGCACGCTTCGTCGAGCTGGCCTTGGGCCAGACCGATGCGCGGGTGCGCGCAGGCAAATCCATCTCTCCGGGCTTTCTGTTTGCCACGCTGCTGTGGCAGCGCGTGTCCGATCGCTGGCAGGCGCGCAAGGCAGCCGGCGAGCACTCCATCCCTGCGCTGATGGAGGCGATGGATCGGGTGCTCGATGAACAGGCCGCCAAACTGGCCATCCAACGTCGCCACATCGCCGACATGCGCGAAATCTGGGGCCTGCAGCCGCGCTTTGAGCGCACCGGACGCTCCGCGGTGCGTGTGCTGGAGCATCTGCGGTTTCGTGCGGGCTATGACTTCATGCTCTTGCGCGTCGAGGCGGGTGAGTTGCCACAGGAACTGGGCGAATGGTGGACTGCCTTCGTGGAAGCCGACCCGATCGGACGCGAAGCGCTGCTCAATGACGCCGCCACGGAATCGCGTGCCGGCACCGGCACCGGGCGCAAGCGCAGACGACGCGGTGGTGCGCGGCGCTCGCGCGCCGCTGCAGAGGGCGAAACCAGCGCGCCTGAGCAGGAGAGCAGCTCGGCTGCGGGATCGGACAGCCCAGCGGGCGGATCGTCTTAGTCTGCATCCTGAGTCCATGACCGAAGATGCCTGGATCGGCTTGGGCGCCAACCTGGGCGACCGACATGCCACACTTGAATCGGCCATCGACGCCCTGCGCGGGCTGCCGCACACGCGCCTGATCGCACGCTCGCGCACCTACCGCAGCCCGGCCTGGCAGGCAAATGGGCCGGAATACCTCAACGCCGTAGCCTGTTTGAGCACCAGCCTCACGCCTCACGATCTGCTGCACGCGCTGCAAAACATCGAAACCCGCTTTGGCCGCCTGCGTCCGTATCCCGGCGCGCCACGCACGCTCGATCTGGACCTGCTGCTGATGCGCGACCGCGTGCTGCACACACCCGAACTCACCTTGCCCCATCCGCGGCTGCATGAACGCGCCTTCGTGCTGCGCCCATTGGCCGAACTCGCCCCAGACCTGCCCATCCCCGGGCGGGGAACGGTCGCGGCGTGCCTGCCCCCTGTGGCCCTGCAGGACTGCACGGTATGGTGTCGTCCATGAATTACTTGCTCACATGAACGACGTGAACAACAACCCGTTTGAACGTTGGCGGCACATCGTCATCGAAGGACCGATCGGGGCCGGCAAGACCACCCTGACCCGACGCCTGTCGGAGCGATTCGGGGTGCCCGCCGTGCTCGAGGACCCGCAAGCCAATCCGTTTCTGGAGCGCTTCTACCGCGACAGCGCACGGTATGCGCTGCCCACGCAGTTGTCGTTCCTCTTTCAGCGCATGGACCGCCTGCGCGACATGACCCAGTCTTGCGCCTTCGAGCAGGCATCGGTGGGCGACTTTCTGCTCGAGAAAGACCGGATCTTTGCCCGTCTGACTCTGGCCGAAGACGAGCTGGCGCTATACCGGCAAATTTTTGACAACCTGCACCCCCAGGCGCCGACACCGGACCTGGTGATCTACCTGCAAGCCGAGCCCGATTCCCTCGTGGAGCGTGTGCGCCGACGCGGTCTGGCCATGGAGGCTGCAGTTTCCGAGGACTACCTGCGGGCGCTGGCCGATGCCTATAGCCGCTTTTTTCACCATTACGATGCAGCGCCCGTCCTGATCATCAACACCGAACATCTGAACCCGGTCGAGCGGGACGCGGATTTCGATCTGCTGGTGCATCATGTGTCGGTCATGAAGGGACGACGCGAATTTCTCAGCGTCGCCCGCTGAACACCGATCGGGAAGAGATCATGCCGAAAATCCAGGCCTCTACGGCCCTGTCGCGCCTGCGGGTGCTCGATCTCACGCGCGTGCGGGCGGGCCCGGTCTGTGCCAGGCATTTTGCCGATTTTGGCGCCGACGTGATCAAAATCGAAACCACGGGCGAAGAGGACCTGGGCGGCGCCCGCCACGGCCCGGACTTTCAGAACCTGCATCGCAACAAGCGCTCGATCACGCTCGATCTCAAGGCCGATCAGGGCATTGCGCTGTTTCGCGAACTGGTGAAGACCGCCGACGTGGTCATCGAAAATTATCGCCCTGACGTGAAGGACCGGCTGGGCATCGACTACGCCTCGCTGCGCGCCATCAACCCGCGCATCGTGCTGGCCAGCATCTCGGGCTTCGGTCAGGACGGCCCCTATCGCGCCCGCCCGGGCTTCGACCAGATCGCTCAGGGCCTGTGCGGCCTGATGTCGGTGACCGGCTTTGCCGGGCAAGGGCCGTTGCGTGCGGGCGCTGCCGTGGCCGATGTCACCGCGGGGCTGCTCGCAGCGCTGGGCATCATGACCGCCCTGCAGGAACGCGATGTCACCGGCGAAGGTCAGTGGGTGCAATCCAACCTACTGCAAGCCGGCATCACCCTGCTGGACTTTCAGGCGGCCCGATACACGATGAGCGGCGAAGTGCCGCCGCAGGTGGGCAACGACCATCCCACCAGCATGCCCACGTCGGCCTACCGCACTGCGGACGGCTACATCAACGTGGCGGCCTCGGGCACCGCGATCTGGAAACGTCTGTGCGAAGCCGTGGGGCGCCCGGAACTGATCACTGATCCGCGCTTTGCTCGGGCCGAAGACCGTGCCACGCACCGGGCAGCGCTTGCCGACGAGCTGAACGCGGCCCTCTCCAAGGCGTCCAGTGCGCAATGGGTCGAGCAATTAAACGACGCGGGCGTACCTTGCGGACCGATCCATGCCATGGACGATGTGTTTGCCGATCCGCAGGTGCAGCACCTGAAGGCCAGCGTCGCGGTCGAGCACCCCACGCTGGGCACGCTGAATCTGCTCAATCAGCCGATCACGCTGTCGCGCACCCCCGCGGCACTGGTCACCGCCACGCCAGAGCGCGGCGAACACACCGACGAAGTCCTGCGTGAGCTCGGTCTGAGCGATGCGCAGATCACCACACTGCGCGGTGCCGGCGTCGTGCTCTGAGCACGACCCGCCCGTCATCACCCCATCAAGGAGACAGTCGTGCCCGAGATCCTCACCCAACGTAACGGCCCCGTCACCACGTTGCTCATCTCCAATCCTGCGCGCATGAACGCCATGAGTCGCGACATGTGGATGCAACTAGCCGAAGGCATCCGTGCGGCCGATGCAGACCCTGCGGTGCGCGTGATCGTGCTGCGCGGCGAGGGCGAGAAGTCATTCGTCTCGGGCGCCGACATCTCGCAGTTTGAGAAGATGCGCGGCAGTGCCGATGCGCAAGCCGAATACGAGAAGGCCGTCAACGACGGCTACAACGCTCCCGTCCATTGCAGCAAGCCGGTGGTGGCGGCTATCCGCGGCATCTGCATCGGCGGCGGGCTAGGGCTGGCGGCCGCCTGTGATGTGCGCATCTGTTCCGACGACACCATCTTTCGCATGCCGGCTGGTCGCATGGGACTGGGTTACGGCCCTTCAGGTGTGCGCCGCTTCGTGGCCATGATCGGGGCGGCCAACACCACCGATCTGTTCATGTCGGCGCGCAAGTTCGGGGCTGCAGAGGCCCAGCGGATTGGCTTCGTGTCGCAGGTCCACGCTCCCGATCGGATCGATGCCGCCGTGGCCGAGTATGTGCAAATGGTGGCTGAGAACGCGCCACTCACGCTGGCTGCCGCCAAGTTCGCGATCCGCGAGGCGCTCAAGGACCCTGCTGATCGCGATACCGAGCGCGCCGTGAACATGGTCAAAGCCTGTTTCGACAGCCAGGACTATCGGGAAGGGCGCACGGCTTTCATGGAAAAACGCGTGCCGCAATTCCAGGGCCGCTGAAAGGACGAACAGACATGCGTACGACATCTCTTTCTCGACATCACGCCCCGCTGGACTGCGCAACGCAGCCGTCGGAATCCCCGATGACGTCCTTCGATCATGCATCCCAGGCACAGAGCAGCCCCTCTGCTCGCCGACAGGCGCTGCGCGCAGGCTTAGGTGTGGGTGCGGCGGTAGCCCTGGCTGCTGCGGCAGGCTCCGCACGCGCGCAAGGCGCCGACTGGCCGGCCAAACCTGTGCGGTTGATCGTCGGCTATCCCCCGGGCGGCTCGGGTGACTTCATCACGCGGGTGGCTGCCGAGGAACTCTCCAAGGAACTCGGCGTCTCGGTCGTCGTGGAAAACCGGCCGGGCGCGGGCGGCACCATCGCCAACGAAGCCGTCTCGAAGGCCGCGCCCGACGGCTACACCGTGTTGAACGCTGGCCCCATGGCCCTGACGAGCGCCCTGTATCGCAAGCTCGGCTACGACGGCCGGCGCGACTTCATCCCGGTGTGCCAGCTGGCCGTGGGCCCGATGATCATCTGCGTCAACAACGATCTGCCGGTGCGCACCCTGCGCGAGCTGATCGCCTATGCCAAGGCCAACCCCGGCAAGCTCAACAGCGCGGCCTCCGGCAATGGATCCACCCCTCACCTCGCCTCGGCCCTGTTCGAGTCCGCTGCGGGCGTGCAGTTCACGACCATCCAGTTCAAGGGTGGTGGCGCTGCCGCCACCTCCACCATCGCGGGCGACACGCAAGTGATGTTCGCCACGCCGCCCACGGTGATCGGTTTCATCAAGGGCGGACGGATGCGCGCCCTGTCGCTCACGGTGCCGCAGTCAACGCCCTCAATTCCCGGCATCCCGGGTGCAGCCGAAGCCGGCCTGCCGGGCTACGACTCCAGTTTTTCTTTCGGTCTGTATGTACCGGCCGGCACGCCGCCCAATGTGGTGCGGGCGCTGCATGCGGCCACCGCGCGCGCCATGGCTCGCCCGGGCGTGAAGGAGCGTGTGGCGAGCCAGGGCATGGACGTGGCCACCAACGCCTCGCCCGAGGCCTTTGCGACCGCATTGCGCGACGGTGCGGGTTCACTCGAGCGCGCCGTGCGCGAATCGGGCGCCAAGGTCGAGTAGCGCTGCTGGTTGGAAGCGCGTTGCGACCAGCCGGTTAGCGCTGCAGTACGGCCCGTTCAGTGTTCGATGCAGCCGGATCGTCGCAATCAACGGCTCTGAACGGTCAACTCGCTTGATACCCCCGAGGGTTGGCGCTCTGCCAGCGCCAACCGTCTGCGCACATAGCCTCAACGCCCAGCTGGGCACGCCAGCCCAACAGCGCCTGCGCTTGAGCCGGGTCGGCATAACAGGTGGCGATATCGCCCGGGCGACGATCGACGATGGCATACGGCACTGGTCGGCCGCTGGCCTGCTCAAAGGCCCGCACCATCTGCAGCACCGAATAGCCGGTGCCGGTGCCCAGGTTCACGGTCCACGCCCCGGGATGATCGAAGACGCGCCGCAGCGCCGCCAGATGCCCCTGGGCCAGATCGACCACATGGATATAGTCGCGCACGCCGGTGCCGTCGACGGTCGGCCAGTCGCCGCCAAACACGCTGAGCTTGTCGCGCCGCCCCACCGCCACCTGGGCAATGAACGGCATCAGATTGTTGGGGATGCCCTGTGGGTCTTCACCAATGCGCCCGCTCGCATGCGCACCCACCGGATTGAAATAGCGCAGATTGCCGATCGACCAGCGCGCATCGGCTGCAGCCAGGTCCTGCAGGATGAATTCGATCATCCACTTCGTGCGGCCATACGGGTTAGTGGGCCCGGTGGCGGCGTCTTCGCGAATGGGCACCGACTGCGGATCGCCGTAGACCGTCGCCGACGAACTGAACACCAGCCTGCGCACGCCGGCTGCGTCCAGGCAGCGCAGCAGGTTCACTGTGCCGGCCACGTTGGCATCGTAGTAATTCAGGGGCTGCGCGACTGACTCACCCACCGCTTTCAAACCCGCGAAATGCATGACTGCATCAAAGCGGTGTTCGCTCAGCAGGCGCTGCAGCAGCGCGGTGTCGCGCAAGTCGCCCACCACCAGCGGCGCTTCGCGCCCGGCGATGGAGGCCACACGAACCAGTGCCTCGGCGCTGGAATTGACCAGGCTGTCGAGGACCACGACCTCGAAACCCGACTGAAGTAACTCCACAACGGTGTGCGAGCCGATGTAGCCCGCACCGCCTGTCACCAGAATCTTTGCGCTCACGTAGGATTGACCTGTCTTTCAGCCCTCAACCGTGACCATGTTCGCATGGGCGCTGCGCAGCGCGCCTACAATTCCGTCACTCTTTTGCGTACGAGGCTTGCGTTCCATGCTGATTCCGATCGTCCTCTCCGGTGGTTCAGGTACCCGTCTGTGGCCAGTCTCGCGTGAGGCGTTCCCCAAGCCCTTCATGAAGCTGGGCGGCTCGCTCAGCCTTTTGCAGCGCACCCTCTCACGCTGTCTGCCCTTGGCCGACCTGCAGCGCGTCGGTGTGGTCACCAACCGCGAATACCAGTTCAAGACCCAAGAGGAATTCAGCACGCTGCCGGGCGCGGGCGGTCTGCAGTGCACCCAATTGCTCGAACCGATGGGCCGCAATACCGCCCCTGCCATCGCCATGGCGGCCCTGTGGGCCGAATCCATCCGGCCGGACGCCACCCTGCTGATCTTGCCGGCCGATCATCTGATCCCGGATGAAACCGCCTTTCAGGACGCTGCCCGTGCGGCGGCGCGACAGGCCCAGGACGGCTCACTGGTGCTCTTCGGCATACAACCCACCGCACCCGAAACCGGATTCGGCTATATCGAAACCGGTGAGGCGGTGGCCGGCGGCGTGGCGCGCCGTGTCAAGCGCTTCGTTGAAAAGCCCGATGCCGCCCGTGCGGCGCAGTTCCTCGCCGCCGGCAACTTTGTCTGGAACAGCGGCATGTTCTGCTTCACGGTGCCCAGTATTCTCGCCGCCTTGGCCACCCACGCGCCCGAGGTGCTCGCGCAGGCGCGCACCGCCTGGGCCGCCAGCCGCGCCGAAGCCAATGATGAGCGCGTGATGCTGGATGCCGCCAGCTTTGGCGCCTGCCGCGATGTCTCGATCGACTATGCCGTCATGGAAAAGGCCGAACAGGTGGTGGTCATGCCATCGTCCTTCGGCTGGAGCGATATCGGCTCATGGAAGGCGGTGGCTGAGCAATTCGAGCCCGATGCGCAGGGCAACACCAACATGGGTGAAGCGATGTTCGTCGATGCCCACAACACGCACGTCCAAAGCGAGGATCGGCTCGTGGCAGCCGTGGGGGTGGACAATCTGCTGGTGGTGGACACGCCCGATGCCTTGCTGGTGGCCAGCAAGGACGCCAGCCAGCAGGTGAAGGAAATCGTCTCGCGCTTGAAGTCCCGCGGCCACGATGCTGCACGCCTGCACCGCACCGTGGCCCGCCCCTGGGGCACCTACACCGTGTTGCAGGAAGGTGCGCGCTTCAAGATCAAGCGCATCGAGGTGAAGTCCGGGCAGACCTTGTCACTGCAGATGCACCATCACCGCAGCGAACACTGGATCGTGGTCTCGGGTACCGCCAAGGTCACCTGCGATGACCGCGTCTTTCTGGTGGCGGCCAACGAGTCCACCTACATCCCGATCGGCGGGCGCCATCGTCTGGAAAACCCCGGGGTCATGCCGCTGGTCATGATCGAGGTGCAGTGCGGCGACTACCTCGGTGAAGACGACATCGTGCGCTTCGAGGACAAGTACGGCCGGGCTGGTTGAGTCGCAAGCGAGGGTGAGCAGACGCGCCATGCCCACTGCAGGGGCGCGGCGCGCCGGGCCCGCCTCTGAGAGTGCGGTCAGGCTGAAGAGGGCCGTGTCATGCTGCGGTCACACAGTCGTCATACGCTTCGCGCCGACTGTCCAATGCTGCGAGATTGCCCTTGAGTGCCCGTATCCTGATCGTCGAAGACGAGCCCTCCATCAGCGAACTCATTTCGCTGAACCTGCGACTGGGGGGGTTCGAACCACACCATGCCGGTGACGCGAACTCGGCCCGTGCCCAGATCGACGCCGCACTGCCCGACCTGATCCTGCTCGACTGGATGCTGCCCGATCAGTCGGGTGTGGAGCTCGCCCGCCGACTGCGCGCCGATGCCCGCACCCGCGACCTGCCGATCATCATGATCACGGCACGGGCCGCTGAAGCCGACAAGCTGGGCGGCTTCGATGCCGGGGCTGACGACTACATCACCAAGCCGTTCTCCCCGCGCGAACTGATCGCCCGCGTACGCGCCCTGTTGCGACGCAGTGCCCCCGAAGCCACGGACGACCCGGTCGAAGTGGCCGGCCTGCGCCTGGAGCCGCACACCTTCCGGGTGTTGGCCAATGGCGCCCAGGTGCGTATGGGGCCGACCGAATTCCGGCTGCTGCATTACCTGATGAAGCACCTTGATCGCGTGCTCTCTCGCACGAGACTGCTGGACGGCGTCTGGGGCGACCATGTGTTCATCGAAGAACGCACGGTCGACGTGCACATTCGGCGCCTGAGGCTGGCGTTGCAGCCCTCGGGACATGATCGACTGATCGAAACGGTACGTGGCGGCGGTTATCGGTTCCTGCCACAATAGGTTTTGACTGCAGGAGGTCTGCGGCATGATCGTCCTGCGTACCCTGATCTTCGTTGTGCTCTTGCTGGCTGCTGCCGCCGCAGCCGGCTTCTGGATAAACGGAGGGACGGCCGCCTGGGTGCTGGTCGTCGGGCTGGGCGCCCTGGCCACCTACCATGCGGTGTTCTTAGGCCGCCTGCACCACTGGGCGGCACTGCCCAGGCAACGCGAACTGCCGATTGCATTTGGCAGCTGGGGCCAGGTCTACGACCGCATCGGGCGGTACATGCGCCAGGAAGCCATCGAACGTACCGAGACCAGCGCAGAGCTGGAGCGGCTGCATGCGGCGGTCGACCTGCTGCCTGACGGGCTGGTCGTACTCGATCGCTTCGACCATGTGCAGTGGAGCAATCGGGCCGCCCAGGCGCTGCATGGCATCTTCGGCACGCGACGCCCCATCGACCATTTCATCCGCAATCCGGAGTTTGTGGACTACTTGCGGCAGGGCGACTTCACTCACTCGATCACCCTGGCGCCTTCGGGGGCCCTGCACCGCATGGTGGACCTGAAAGTGGTGCCCACGGCCGACGCGTACCGCTTGCTGGTGAGCCGTGACGTGACCGAATCCAATCGGGTCGAGCAAATACGCCGGGACTTCGTGGCCAATATCTCCCACGAAATTCGCACCCCGCTCACTGTCGTAGCCGGGTTCATTGAAACGCTGATCGATGCCGATCTGCCCGCCGAAGATCGACGCCGCTACCTTGAGACAGTGCTGCGCCAGACCGGCACCATGCAACAACTGGTCAGCGACCTGCTCACGCTCGCCTCGCTTGAGCATTCCAGCGATCTGGCTGAACTGACGCCGATCGACATCACACCGATGTTGCAGACCCTGGCCGCCGACTTGCGTGTGGTCTCGGCCGGGCGGCACACCATCGACGTGATGATCGCGACCCCGGCCACCGTTTTGGGTGCGCCCAGCGAGTTGGACAGCGCCATCCGCAACCTGCTCTCGAACGCTGTGCGCTACACCCCCGACGGCGGCAAGATCACGCTGCACTTCAGCTTGCGCGATGGCGAAGGCGTGATCGCGGTGCGGGACTCTGGTATCGGCATTGCACGCGAGCATCTGCCGCGACTGACAGAACGCTTCTACCGGGTTGATCGGGGACGCTCACGCGACACCGGCGGCACGGGTCTGGGTCTGGCGATTGTGAAGCACGTGGCCCAGCGCCATCAGGCTCGACTGGATATCGAAAGTCGCCCGGGCCTGGGCAGCACCTTCAGCATCACTTTGCCGCCTGCGCGGGTGCGAGCATCGGGGCCGTCCGAGTCCACTGCGCGCCTCGCAGAAAACCAGCAGGTCTGAGCCGGGACGGTTGCATCACCGGTTGCATCACCGGTTGCATCACCGGCTTCATCGATGGTTACATCAGCGGCCGCATCAGTCCTTGCCGCATCCGCGGTAGACGCAGCGCGCGCACCGCTTGGACCGCAACGCTTGCGTGCTTGCTACAAGCGCGCCGCGTTGGGAAAAAAGAGCGGCTCCCCGCCAATGCGAAAGTCCGCAATGGCCTGCTGGCCAGCCGCAGAGATCAGCCAGTCAATGAAACGCTGTGCCGCCTCGCGCTTGACATGGGGGTGGCGGGCCGCGTCCACCGCCATCACGCCGTAGGGGTTGAACAGACGCTTGTCCCCTTCGACCAGCACCTGCAGATCGCCCCGGTTGCGAAAGCTCAGCCAGGTGCCACGGTCTGTCAGCAAATAGGCGCCCATGGCGGCGGCGGTGTTCAATGCCGGCCCCATCCCTGAGCCGGTTTCCTTGTACCAGGCCGCGCGCAGTCGATCGGGCTCGATACCCGCCTCACGCCACAGCCGCAGCTCGGCCGC
>JBIKKG010000331.1:0-3388 GCA_044360485.1 Burkholderiaceae bacterium
CCAAGCGGCTCGGCCTGTCGGATATACACGCAATTGATGCCTTTGGGGACTGCGTCCTTGACGGCCTCGAGGAGCGCCGTCTTGCCGCGCGCCGACAACTCGGCTTCCAGTTCATAGGCCTTGTCGAAATGGTCTTCGATGCTGCGCTTGCCACGGCCGGTGATGAAGATCATTTCGGTGATGCCGGCGGCTGCGGCCTCTTCGACGGCGTACTGGATCAGCGGCTTGTCGACCACCGGCAGCATCTCTTTGGGCGACGCCTTGGTGGCCGGCAAAAAGCGGGTGCCCAGGCCTGCCACCGGGAAAACAGCCTTCCTAACTTTGCGTGTCGTCATGGGTCTGGATCATCCTTTTCAATGTCTCGAGATCAATCACCGGAATACCCAGTTCGGTCGCCTTCGTCAGCTTGCTGCCGGCATCGGCCCCGGCCAGCACGAAATGGGTGCGTCGCGACACCGAGCCCGACGCGGTTCCGCCATGCTGTCGAATCAGGTCCTCGGCCTCGGGGCGGCTGATCCCTGCAAGAGTACCGGTGACCACGATCGTGCGGCCCGCCAGCGCACCTTGAGCGGCGGGCTCCGACGGATGACCGGGAGACCCGATACCCGCAAAAGCCACAGAGGCGCGGGTACGATGCGGCAGACCGGGTTCAACGCCGGCTGCCAGCAGTTGATTCATCACATCACGGTTGTGTGACTCGCCCAAGAAAGCTTGCAGGGCGGCCACGATCTCGTGCCCCACCCCTTCGAGGGGCACTTCAACCAGCGCTTCCCCGCGGGGCCGCGCCCGCGCATTGGTCTTTTGCGCAGCAGCCTTGGCGACCAGAATCTGCTCCCAGTCGGCAGCCAACAGACCTTCCAGACTGCCAAACCACTGGGCCAGCACCCGCGCCACCTCCTCGCCGACATGGCGAATGCCCAGCGCAAAGAGGAAGCGCTCCAGGCTCACCTGCCGTGACGCCGCGATCGCCGTCACCAGATTGGCGGCCGACTTCTCGCCCATGCGCTCCAGACCCGCCAGCGCGGACACGGTGAGTCCGTACAGATCGGCGGGCGTACGGACCAGATCGCGCGCGACCAGTTGTTCGACGATGCGCTCGCCCAGTCCTTCGATATCCATGGCGCGGCGCTGCGCAAAATGCAAAATCGCCTGACCACGCTGGGCCTTGCAATACAGACCGCCCACGCACCGCCAGGCGGCTTCCCCGGCTTCGCGCACCGCGGTCGAGCCACACACTGGGCAGTGCGTTGGCATCAGGAAACGGCGCGCACCGGCAGGCCTGCGTTCAGGCACCGCCCGCACGACTTCCGGGATGACGTCACCGGCGCGTCGGACGACGACCGTGTCTCCAATCAGCAGATCCTTGCGCTCGAGCTCATCCTGGTTATGCAAGGTGGCGTTGGTTACCGTGACCCCACCCACGAACACCGGCCGCAATCTGGCCACCGGCGTCAGCACCCCTGTGCGCCCCACCTGGATGTCGATGTCGAGCAGCTCGGTGACCGCTTCCTCGGCGGGAAACTTGTGCGCGATGGCAAATCGCGGCGCGCGCGCGACAAATCCGATGGCGTCGTGCCAGCGCCGCTGATCGACCTTGTAGACCACCCCGTCGATGTCGTACGGCAATGCGGCCCGACGGCTTGCGATATCGCGATAAAACGCCAGCAGCGCCTGGGCATCGGCACACACCGCCCGAAGCGGACCCACCGGAAACCCCAAGCCGGCCAGCCATTCGAGCACACCGGCATGCGATGCACTCAGCGTCAGGTCATCCGACACCTCGCCCAGCCCATAGGCGAAAAAACGCAGCCGGCGTTTCGCGGTCAGGGTTGGATCGAGCTGGCGCAACCCGCCGGCCGCAGCGTTGCGCGGATTGACGAAGGGCTTGTCGCCGCGGGCCGCCTGATCGGCATTGAGCCGGTCGAAATCAGCGCGAAACATGAGCACCTCGCCGCGCACCTCCAACAGGCGTGGCGCACCGGGTGCGAGCTTCAGGGGAATGCTGCGCACGGTCCGCAGGTTGGCAGTGACGTCTTCGCCCACCGCGCCATCGCCGCGCGTGGCACCCTGCACGAAGCGCCCGTCCTCGTAACGCAGGCTGATCGCCAGTCCGTCGAATTTCAGCTCGGCGCAGTAGCGCAAAGTGTCTGCCGGCAAACCCGCTGCGGCAGCCGCTTCGCGCACGCGCCGATCAAAGGCCAGGACTTCTGCGTCTTCAAAGGCGTTTTGCAGCGACAGCATCGGCGTGGCGTGGCGGACCTGGCCGAAGGCCTGCACCGGCGCACCGCCCACGCGGCGGGTGGGCGAATCCGACACATCGAATTGGGGATGCGCAGCCTCCAGCGCCTGGAGTTCGGCAAACAGCCGATCGTATTCGGCGTCGGGGATGCTCGGCGCATCGAGCACATAGTAGGCGTGATTGTGCCGCTCAAGTTCGTCGCGCAAATGGGTCATGTGCGCCTGAACCGCATCATGCGCACGGTTCATGGACGCCGCCAGGAGGGTGTCAGTCGGGTGCGCACCGCGCGAAAGGCGTGACCGGTGTTCAACGCGACTCAATCAGCTCAGTTGAAGACCCGCACCGCAGCCGGCGAGCCTGCAGCAAGACCGGCTGCGTCGAGCGCCTTGTAATGGGATTCGAGTTGTCGGGTGACCGCAGCGACCGCAGCATCGGTCAGAGGATGCTGGGCATCGTCGACCAGAACACCCTGCGTGGCACGCGCACAGCGCCTGGCGCATTCGACCATGTTCGACCAGGGCTGGCAGGCCTGGGGCGCACGCGGGACATCGAGCAGGAAGGTGATCTGCTCAGCCCGATCGCCGGCCGACATCGCATACAAGACTTCGTTATCGTCGCTCAGGCGCACATAACGTTGCCCCAACTGCGACACCAGCCCGAGCGCATCAGCCAGTTCGGCCAGACCCGCCTCGTTCATGGGCTGGGGCGTCTGTACATTGACACCGATCATGGTGTCGAGCTGGGCACAGAACTCGTCGACTTGCCGGGCATGTTCCAGTACCGGGGCCATGTCGGGCAGGCGGGTTTCGAGCGCGTGGATCGCATCGGAAAACTTGCGCACCGCCTCGGAAAACTCACCGAATTCGGCGGCATTGAGCGGACCATGGCGATTGGCCAGCAACAGACCGACCCGCAGCCTGTCGATGGGGCCGCCCGCCTCACGCAGCCCCAGCCAACCGGCGGCTCCACCATCGGCCTCCACCAGCACCGGCTTGCTGCCCGCACGGCGCAAACCGGCGGCGGCTGGCACCAGGCGCTCGGGCGCCACCGGTGCCGGCAGACGGATCTGGACGATGCAGTCGATATGCGGGTCGAGGCGACCTGACACACCTGATGCACGCTGGGCGGACATGGCTGGCGCCGCCGCAT
>JBIKKG010000087.1:0-12093 GCA_044360485.1 Burkholderiaceae bacterium
AGGCCACCCGCGCCGGCTCAGCCCGCATGATCCTGCGGCGGTGCGCCGCATCCGGCGCGGGTGGCCTGGTCAGTTGTGTGCCGGCCTTTGTGGGATGGCCCCACGCCACCGAATCACGCTAAGGCGAGCATCCGGTGCTCGCTTATCGCCACGCATTTCATGCCGGCAACCATGCCGATGTGCTCAAGCATGCCGTGCTCGTGGCCGTGCTAGGGCACATGAATGCCAAGGACAAAGCCTGGCGCATGGTCGATACCCATGCGGGCGCCGGCGCGTATGCGCTGGATGCCGAGTACGCGCAAAAACATGCGGAGTATCGCCAGGGCATTGAACGGCTATGGACGTTGCCCACGCTGCCGCCGATGCTGGCGGATTATGTGGAGCAGGTGCGCGCATTCAACTCCGAAGGGGACCTGCTCCGCTACCCGGGTTCGCCCTGGCTGGCGCGGCAATTGATGCGCCCCCAGGACCAATTGCGCCTCTATGAGCGCCATCCGACCGACCACGCTTTATTGGCCGCATTATTCGAAGGCGATCGGCAGGTGATCGTGGAGCATGCAGACGGCTTTGCTGGCCTGCGTGCGCATCTGCCACCACCAAGCCGGCGCGGCGTGCTGCTGATCGATCCCAGCTATGAGATCAAGACCGATTACGCAGCGGTGACTGAGGCGGTCGCGGAGGCGCTGACCCGCTTTGCGCAGTGCGTGGTGATGGTGTGGTATCCGCACCTGGACACGCGCGAGTCGGCGCAATTGCCGCAGCGCCTCAAGCCCATTGCCGATGCACAGGCCAGCAAAGGTTGGCTGCATGCACGGCTTACGGTGGCCGAGCCTAACGATCGCGGTTTTGGCTTGTTGGGCAGTGGACTCTTCGTCATCAACCCGCCGCACACCTTGCATGAGCAGCTGCGTTTAACGCTACCAGTGCTGGTTCGCACGCTTGGTCGGTATGCCGGCGCGCATCATCGTCTGGAAGCTGCAGCAGGCCTGTGACAAGGCGTCAGTGATTGGCCAGAGACGCCTGATGTCCCGTGCGCTCAGGGCCGCATTCAGCTTAGACTGTTGATGTCTCAGACCATCTCGAAACGGATCATGCGGGCGATGGTGCGCGGGGGCAGCAGGGTGTTGACGTGAGTCCACTTGATCAGGGCTTCTTCGCAGTAGCGGGCCATGGTCGAATGTGCGAGCGGGTCGATATCGCTTTCACGTGTGCCCAGGAAACCCAGGCCGCGCTGCACCCGCTCAATGGGTTCCTGCTTGCCGGTGAGGAAGGTCCAGTCCGCGGGCATCTCATTTTTCTTGATGTACTCGCGCAGGACTTCGGGCGTATCCGTCAGCGGGGTGAGAGTCAGCGATACGAACTTCAAATTGCGCCCTTCTGCGCCCAGCATTCGGCGTGCCTCGACCAGGTTGCGCATGGCCGGGGTGCATGATTCGCTGCACACGGTGTACATGACGTTGATGACGACGCGGTTGCCTTTCATGACGTCGTCGTAGAAGCGCACCGAGCGGCCGGTGTGGTCCACCAGGGTTTCATTGGGCATGCGTGCCTGGCGAATTCGGGCGTTCACCGCTTCGGGTGTGCTGGGCGCCCACTTGCCGGTCGTGCCAATCACATTGCTCATGAACTTTCCCTACCTGAGATCATCATCACTCCTCTCAGAATAGATACCCATGCCGCCGTTGGCTGTGACCCAATACTCAACGGCGGCACTTGAGTAGAACGCAACGACTTTTTTTTCCAGGCTGCACCGACGCTCGCGGGTGCGTGGGCACAGCTCGGGAGAGAGTCTGATCAAGGCTCAGCGATGGTGTCGCCGATGTCGTCCACCCTGAAGAGCACCATCATTCCTGCGTCTTCGTGGATCACGTTGTGGCAGTGAATTGGGTAGACGCCTACGTAGTCGGTGGCTGTGACCCAGTACTCAACGGTGTCACCTGGGTAGAGTGGAACGACGTCCTTGCGGCACCACTCGTAGTGGCCTGGGCGTATGGCCACGCCGTTGCGACGCATGATGCGACCTTCCACGAAGTGGTTGTGGATGGGGTGGGCCCAGCCGCCACCGGTCTCGAAGATCCAGCGCTCGGGGCGCCCGCGCTTCATGGTGAAGTTCACCCTGGTGCAGTCGATGAGCTTGCCGTTGACCACCCAGCCGCCTTGGCCCTTGCCGAACTTGAAGCGGCGGGTGACGGTGGGCACTGTGAGCGGAGGCAGGGTGATGGGAGCGAAGCTGGTGATCAGGGCCGGGTCGCGGCTGTTGTCGGGGGTGACTGCGCCCAGGCGAAACTCGACCAGCACGTTCGCGGGTCTGCCTGCTGGGTGCAGCTTTTCATCAGGTTTGTTCGGGTTATCTTGAACCAGTCGGTTTTCCAGCCACAAGCGGGTGGCGCCGGCTGCCGGGCCCCCTCGGGCAGTGAGTTTGTTGAAGTCAACAATGATGTCGGCGCGCTCGGCCGGAGCGAGCTTCACGCTGGTGGTGAGCTGGGGCTTTTCGTAGAGGTTGCCGTCGTTGCTGATGCGCCAGTACGGGATCGACTGTGCAGGGTTGTCGGGGTTGGTCAGAAAGAGCTGGTAGAAGCGTGACGGCCCTTTGTCTAGCAGACGGAAGCGGTAGCGGCGCTTTTCGACATGGAAGAAGGGCTGGATCTTGCCGTTGACCAGGTACTTGTCGCCCAGGTGCCCATCGGTGTTGAGCAGATCGACGGTGGCCTGTCCACTGGCGGGGTCGATGGCCAGGTCGATGAAGCCGATCGGGATGTCGTATTTGGGGTAGCTGGGCAGCTTGAAGCCGGTGTTCTCGTCGCCGGTGTCGAACTCATTGAAGACGATGTGAAAGCCGGCCAGACCTTTGTAGACGTTCTCGGCGGTGTGTGCTTCGCGGTGGTCGTGGTACCAGAGGGTACCCAGTGACTCACGGATGTCGCCCTTGCGCAGCGGGTCGGTGGTGAAGCCGGCACGGCGCATGGAGTAGTAATGGTCGTAGTACTGGCCCGGGAAAAAGAAACGGCCTTGGGTCAGGGGGTTCTCGGCCAGACCGCCCAGGGCGGGGTCGCACGGTCCACCGTCGCTGTCGGGAGCGGTGTGGAAGTTGTGCAGGTGCATGCTGATGGAGTTCTTGCCGAATCCGCCGCTGGGCACGCCTGTGGGGATGTTGTTGATACGGCGAACCAGGATGGGCTGGTCGTAGCGGCTCACGATGGTGGGCGTGGGCGACATGGGCTTGTCGACGGTGAGGTCTGCGCCGCCCAGGTTGGCGCCCCAGAAGTTGACCTGCAGGGGCAACTGGGGGTGGATGGAGACGGGGGGCACGGCGCCGTAGCGCTGCACGTAGTACCTGACCGGCTCACCGGTGATGGAGCGGTACTGGTGAGGGTCGCCGCGGCCCTCAAAGGGCATGCCGGTGGCGCGGTTGGTGGCGCGGTTCGGCGTCGGCGTGGGGTGGTTGGCTGCGAAAGACGGATTGGCGCCGACGGCGCCGGGCGCTGCCGATGCGGGCAGCTCCGGGGTGATCGGCATGGCCTCCAGGAACGGCGTGGTGGGCGGGCTGGGCAGCAGGTTGGCGCTGACATGCGCGGCGCTGGTGGCCAAAGCCAAAGAAGAAGCCCCTACCTTCAGGACTGTGCGTCGGTGCGGCCGTGCCAGGGCTTCCTGGTTAGGACAATGGTTTTCCGGGTTCTGCCGGTCTTGCTGTTGTTCGATCACTTGACACGCTCCGAGGCTTATCCGAAAAGACTAAGTCGGAGTTATTGCAACCCAACATGACCGTAAGTGCAAAAAGTGACCGTGCAGTCAAAGTAGAGATCAGACACAGGTTACTTACAAACACATCATCTTTAAGCGCATGTTTATTAACAATAAAGTCTCAGTCGATACACAGCGACCTATTGTCCTGTTATCGCGACCGCTTGTTCCTGGCCTATGTTGCACTGCGTAATGATTGGTATGTCCGTACACGATGTTATTGACACGTTACGCCGCAAACCTTTTGCAAAAAAAATACAAGTTTGCGATGCGTCTGCGGTCGAAGTGAGACGACGAAAGGCTGCCTGACAGCACATCCGCCTGATGTCCCCAATTAAGGAGCGCATCAGGCGGTCGGGCCGATTCAACACCTGACGATCAGGGCAGGGGGTTGGTGTCGCCGATGTCGTCGACCCGGAACATCACCATCATTCCGGCGTCTTCGTGGACGACGTTGTGACAGTGGATCGGATAGACGCCGACGTAGTCGGTGGCGGTGACCCAGTACTCAACGACGTCACCTGGGTAGAGTGCGACGACGTCCTTGCGGCAGTACTCGTAGTGGCCGGGTCCGATAGCCACGCCGTTGCGCCGCACGATGCGACCTTCCACAAAGTGGTTATGGATGGGGTGGGCCCAGCCGCCACCGGTCTCGAAGATCCAGCGCTCGGGGCGCCCGCGCTTCATGGTGAAGTTCACGGCCGAGCAGTCGATCATCTTGCCGTTGACGTTCCAGCCGCCCTGGCCCCTGCCGAACTTGAAGGTGCGGGTGACGGTAGGAACCTTGAGCGGGGGCAGGGTGATCGGTGCGAAGCTGGTGATCAAGGCCGGGTCGCGGCTGTTGTCAGGCGTCACCGCACCCAGACGGAACTCGACCAGCACGTTGGTACGGTTGCCGGCAGGCGCGACCTTGGTGGTGGGCTTGCGCGGGTCGGTTTGCACCAGACGGTTTTCCAGCCACAGCCGGGTGGCGCCTGCGGCGGGGCCGCCGGGGGCGGTGAGCTTGTTGAAGTCGACGATGATGTCGGCGCGCTCGGCCGGCGACAGCTTCACGTTGGTGGTGAGCTGGGGCTTTTCGTAGAGGTTGCCGTCGTTGCTGATGCGCCAGTAAGGAATCGACTGCGCGGGGTTGTCGGGGTTGGTCAGGTAGATCTGGTAGACGCGCGACGGGCCCTTGTCGAGCAGACGGAAGCGATAGCGGCGCTTTTCCACATTGAAGAAGGGCTGGATCTTGCCGTTGACCAGGTACTTGTCGCCCAGGTGGCCATCGGTGTTGAGCAAATCGAGGGTGGCCTGGCCGCTGGCGGGGTCGATGGCCAGATCGATGAAGCTGATGGGGATGTCGTAATTGGGGTAGCTGGGGAGCTTGAAGCCGGTGTTCTCGTCGCCGGTATCGTACTCGTTGAAGATAATGTGCATCCCGGCGAGCCCCTTGTAGACGTTCTCGGCGGTGTGGGCTTCGCGGTGGTCGTGGTACCAGAGGGTGCCCAGGGACTCGCGAATGTCACCCTTGCGCAGCGGGTCAGTGGTGAAGCCGGCACGGCGCATGGAGTAGTAGTGGTCGTAGTACTGGCCGGGGAAGAAGAAGCGGCCCTGGGTGAGAGGGTTTTCAGCGAGGGCGCCGAGGGCGGGGTCGCACGGTCCACCGTCGCTGTCTGGGGCGGTGTGGAAGTTGTGCAAGTGCATGCTGATGGAGTTCTTGCCGAAGCCGCCGCTGGGCACGCCTGTGGGGATGTTGTTGATACGGCGAACCAGGATGGGCTGGTCGTAGCGGCTCACGATGGTGGGCGTGGGCGACATGGGCTTGTCGACGGTGAGGTCAGCGCCGCCCAGGTTGGCGCCCCAGAAGTTGACCTGCAGGGGCAGCTGGGGGTGGATGGAGACGGGGGGCACGGCGCCGTAGCGCTGGACGTAGTACTTGACCGGCTCACCGGTGATGGAGCGGTACTGGTGAGGGTCGCCGCGGCCTTCGAAGGGCATGCCGGTGGCGGGGTTGATGGCGCGGTTCGGTGTCAGTGTGGGGCGGTTGGCTGCGAACGATGGGTTTGCGCCTACGGCCCCCGGCGCCGGCGATGCGGGCAGCTCGGGCGTGATCGGCATGGCCTCCAGGAACGGCGTGGTGGGCGGGCTGGGCAGCAGGACTGCGCCGGCCTGGGAAGCGACGCCTGCCAATGCGACGGAGGAGGCGCCGGCCTTGAGCATAGAACGGCGCTGGGGGCGTGAGGGGGCACCTTGCTCGTGTGAGGGGCGATCGGCGCTATGGCGGGCTTGCGGCTTGTCGGTCATGGCATTCATCCGAGGAGTTGAAAGTGCTCATCAATATTTGTGATTAACACCTCGGATAAAGCGAGGACCGTGCCAGTCAAGCGTTCACGGGTGTTTTCTGCCGACTGATGGTCTGCAGCCCTGCAGCGCTGTCTTCAGGCGGCTTGGTCCGTAACAAAAGTGGGAGTGAACAAATTGGTGTGTCGCGTGTGCGGTGGGTCACAGGCGATAAACGAATGGACTGTTGACTACCCGAAGGGGCCATGCCTGCGCATGAGTGCGTAGGCATGGCCAGGGTGCTGGCGATCAGGGTTCTCTTTTTGTGTCGCCGATGTCGTTGACGCGGAACAGGATCATCATTCCGTAGTCTTCGTGGACCACGTTGTGGCAGTGCATGGGGTACACGCCGTGGTAATCGGTGGCGGTGACCCAGTACTCCACTTCGTCGCCCGGGTAGAGGGCTACCGTGTCCTTGCGGGCGGTCATGGGGGTTGTGGGGCGGCCCTCAGGCGGCAGGTATCATCCAAGCCCGCCTATCTTCAGCCCCGCCGCACACGTGAAGCCCAGTCTGCACACCCGAATCCTGCATGCCGACCGCTTGTCCGGCAGCGAACACGACGCCGTCCATAAGCCCCTGCATGTGGCCGCCACGTATGCCTACCCCAGCGCGGCCGACCTGGCGGCGGTGTTTCAGGGGAGACAGTCAGGCTATGTGTATTCGCGCCAAGGCAACCCCACCGGTGCCGCGCTGGAAGCGAAGGTCACCCTGATGGAAGGGGGCGCAGGCACGGCCGTGTTTGCCACCGGCATGTCGGCCATTGCTTCGATGATGGTGGCGCTGCTCAAGGCGGGCGACCATCTCGTCAGCAGCCAGTTCCTGTTCGGCAACACCAGCTCGCTCTTTCACACCCTGATCGGTATGGGCGTGCAGATGAGTTTTGTCGACGCCACGGACGCGCAGGCCGTGCGCGAGGCCACCTGCGCCAACACCCGCATGGTGTTTGTCGAGACCATTGCCAACCCACGCACGCAGGTGGCCGATCTGACCGGCATCGGCCAATGGTGCGCCCAGCAGGGGTTGCTGTTCGTGGTCGATGGCACGCTCACCACACCGCTGCTGTTTCAGGCGCGCAGCGTGCAGGCCGGGCTGGTGGTGCATTCGCTCACCAAGGGTATCGGGGGCCATGGCAATGCGCTGGGCGGCTCGGTCACCGATACCGGTTTATACGACTGGCGGCGCTTTCCGAATATCGCCGACTCGTACCGCCATCTGGACCCGAAGGTCTGGGGGCTGCAGCAGATTCGCAAGAAGGGCCTGCGCGATCTGGGCGCCACCCTGCGTGCCGAGGACGCGCACCGGATTGCGGTGGGCGCCGAAACCCTTGGGCTGCGGGTAGAGCGCACCTGCGCCAATGCTCTGGCGCTGGCACAGTGGCTGGAGCAGCAGCCCCAAGTGGGTCGTGTGCATTATCCCGGCCTCAAGAGCCATGCCCAGCACGAACGGGCCACGGCGCTTTTTGGTGGGCGCTACGGCAGTCTGATCGGGTTCGAGTTGCGCCCGGACGTGGATTGCTTTGCGTTCCTGGATGCGCTCAAGCTCGTGATCCTGTCCAGTCATCTGTCGGACAATCGCACTTTGGCCATTCCCGTGTCGCACACGATCTTCTACGAAATGGGTGCCGAGCGCCGTGCACAAATGGGCATTGCCGAAGGCTTGATTCGCCTGTCTGTGGGGATCGAAGACCAGGAAGATTTGCGTGAAGACCTGGGGCAGGCCCTGGCACAGTTCCCAGCGGGGTAAACCGCCGATCCAGTGGCGCCGGCCGGTTCAGGCGGTCAGTGCCCGATAGACCTTGGTGAGTTCACGTGGCAGGTCGTTGACTTCGTCAATCACCATGTAGCGGGCGTCCGGGCACATGCGGCGCAGATAGTCATGCCCGGCCGGGTCAATGGTCATGCAAAAGGTCTGCACCCCGGCACGTTCAGCTTCCATCAGGGCGCGAGCGGTGTCCTGGATGCCGTACTCGTCATCGCGTGGATCCGGGCCGTAGTCGCGGTCTTGCGGATAGCCGTCCGACACCACGATCAGCACCTTCATGCGCGCCGGCTGCGCAGCCAGTCGGGTGAGGGCATGACGAATGGCCGTGCCCATGCGCGTGGAACTGCGCGGCTGCATCGCGGCCATGGCTGCCCAGGCGCGTGGGCTGAGTGCTTCGCCAAAGTCCTTGGCGACATGAAACTCAACGTTGTCATGTCCGTAACCTGAAAACCCATAGAGCGCGTAGGAGTCGCCCAGCGTCTCGAGTGCCTGCGCCATGAGTGCGAGCGATTCGCGACCCACATCGATCACGCGGCGCTTGGCTCGTGCCGGTGGGGGTTCGCGGTCGTTGTAGAACGCATAGTCAAACGTGGTATCGGCCAAAGGAGCGAGCGGCTCGGCGGGCTCGGGTGGCGGCGGATCCAGCGGGTCGGGCACGGCAAAGTCGGTCGAGGCGCTCATGTCCAGCAGGAACGCAGCCGACACCTCGCGCAGTGCCCGAGCGCGGCGGCGGTAGACATGCTCATCGGTGGCATGGCCTGCACGCCTGTCCACAGCGGCTTCGATCACACCATCCAGTTCAATCTCCTCGCCATCGCTGACCCGGCGCACGCGGTGATACGCCTCGGGCTTGATCATGCGGAACTGACGCTTGACCTGCTGCACCAGCGCGCCGTGGCGCTCGCGCACACGCTGCGGCAAACCATAGTCATCGCCGGCCAGGCGCATCTCGAAGAGTCGGCACCAGCCTTTCATGTAGGTCTGGCGGGTGTAATCCCATTCGTCGTACAGAAAGCTGCGGGCATCGCGCCCCACTTCACCGAAGGCACGGCGCAGCATCGACTGGTCAGACAGGTCGCGTCGGATCAGGTCGGTGCCCTGAAGGTCGTCATCGTCGTGCATCGCACCGGGCGCGGTCTCGGTGGCCTCCAGCAGCGTCCCGGTATGGCCACCGCGCAATTGCCGCTGCACGAGCTCGGGACGTACCTCGCCCCGAAAATCGACGGGCATGCCATCGACCAGGTCATCGGTCAGCCACTCGGTGTCATCGATGAACTCATCGGGCGAGCCTTCCAGGCCACCTGTGCCTTGCGCCCGAAGCTCTGGCCCGGGTGCAGCAGCGGCTGCCTCGGCATCATCGGTTTCGTGGTCAGGCTCTGCGCGCACGGCGGCAGCCAGCGTGCGCAGGCACACTGCCGCTGCATACGCGGTGTCGTAGACGCTCGCCTGTGGCAGCGTGATGGGCGCTGCGGCTTCGAGCATGGGCGCGAGCCAGCCGGTGGCATCGTGTGCCAGCAACGTGGAGGCATCCTCGCCCAGCGTGAACCGCACCAGAGATTCGAGCAGCGCTGCTGCGGGTTGCAGGTGTGCATCGGGCGGTGTGGGGCGATCTGCGCGCGCACGCGCCAACACTCGCTCCAGGTCGTGTCGTGCGCCCGGATAACGCCGTGTCATGGCCGCATCGATGCGCAAGTCTTCAAGGGTCATGAAGAGGCGGCGCATCAGCGCGGGCCTGCGCCACAGGTTGAAGAAACGCTCGAGTTCGCTGGGATGCTCCGCGGCGCCCGGTCGATCGGCGGGCAGATCCGGGATGCGTGCGCGGGCCTGGCGCATCGAAAACGTGAACGTGCCGCATTCATACAGGCCCAACTGATGCAGCACCGCAATCTTGTACAGCCCGAGGTTGTGAGCGGATGTATCAAACAGCGCCACTTCGGCCGGCAGATAAATGGCCATGCCATCGGTGGTGGCCACTTCAGGGCGGAACTGACCGGTCAGCGCGTCGGTGGGGCGCAAGTGCAGATAGCGGCCAGACAGACCCTGCGTAAAAAGAGTCAGCAGGCGCTGCGCATCGGCCAAAGACACGGCGCCTGGGGCTGCATGTGCAGTGTCCGCCTGCAAGGACGCTGCAGTGGCTCTCATGGGCGCAGTGGTGGTGCCCGACTGTGCTGTGTGCGGTGTCACCGGTGTCACCGGTGTCATCAGGGCAGGATCACATCGATGATCGCGGCAACCGCCTCCTGCACCTGTGCTTCATCGCTCACCGCACGCGAGATGGCGACATCGCACGCGCGACGCGGCGCGATACCGCCCACCACCAGTTGCGCGGTGTAGATCAGCAATCGGGTGCTCACGCCTTCCTCAAAGCCATGCTCACGCAGGTTGCGTACCTTCTGGCCGATGGTGGCCAGGCGCTGCGCTGTGGCTTGGTCCACGCCGCTTTCATGCGCAATGACGGCGGACTCGCGCTCTACATCGGGGTAGTCGAATTCCAGGCTCACAAAGCGCTGACGGGTGGAGGGCTTCAGATCCTTGAGCACACTCTGGTAGCCGGGGTTGTACGAAATCACCAGCAGAAAGTCCCGATGCGCATCGAGCATTTCGCCGGTTTTTTCGATGGGCAGGATGCGGCGATGATCGGTGAGCGAATGCACCACCACCGTGGTGTCCTTGCGGGCCTCGACCACTTCATCGAGGTAACAGATGGCGCCGCTGCGCACGGCGCGGGTGAGCGGTCCGTCCATCCAGACAGTCTCGTCGCCCGACAGCAGATAACGGCCCACCAGATCAGTCGCGGTGAGGTCTTCGTGACAGGCCACGGTGATGAGCGGCGTGTCCAGTGCGCGCCGATGCGACTCGGCGTGACGAAACAGACGCCAGGCCATGTGCTCAACAAACCGTGTCTTGCCGCAGCCTGTGGGGCCCTTGAGCAGGACAGGCAGGCGCGCAGCATAGGCGGCTTCGAAAATCTCGATCTCATCGCCCACCGGCAGATACCAGGGCTGCTGCGCAAGGCGGTGTCCCTCCCCGCTCGCAGTGGCACCCGAGGGATGGGCGGTGGCATGGGGGCGTGCGGATGGCGTGGCAGTGCTCATGGCAGGTCTCGGAAACGCGGGGCGCAGGTGGGGCGAGAGGCGATCGTACCGCGTCGGGTTTCCGGTGCCTGCGCACCATGTTGTCTGCGCATCAGTGGGCGCATCAGTGGGCCAATCAGTGGGCGCTTCAGCGGGCCGATCAGCGGGCACATCGAGCGGTACAAGGTCTGGTTCGTGTGTGGCACCGGGCTGGGGGGCCGTCGTTCTAGAATCGGGCTGTACGCAGCGCTTGCGTGCGCACCAGGGGAACATGTGATGACCGCACTCTTCGATGATCGCGGCTTGCCGCTCAGCACGACCGTGCCTGCGGCGCGTGAGGCGTACGGGGACGGGGTGCGCTTGCTGCTGTGCGCACAACCCGGCATTGAGGCCCGCCTCGAGGCCGCATTGGCTGCGGACCCGAACATGGCGGTCGCGCATATCGCACTGGCGCGTGCGCATCAGGTGCATGCCCGTGCCGCCCAGGCCCGTGCTTGCGCGGCGCAGGCGCTGGCGTGCCTGGACGCGGCCAATGAACGCGAGCGCAGCCATGTGCGGGCACTGGAGCGCGTGGTGATGGGCGATGGCGCAGGCGCGCTCGATCAGATTCAGGTGCACCTGGCACTGTGGCCACGCGATGTGATGGTGATGGTGCCGGCCTCGGGCGTATTCGGATTGTTCGGCTTTTCCGGCAAGGCGGGCCGCGAGCAGGCGCTGATGCGTTTTCTTGAGCCGTTTGCAGCGCAGTGTGGCGACGACTGGTGGTTCCAGTATGCGTTCGGCTTTGCGCAATGCGAGGTGGGTCAGATCGATGCCGCGCGCCGCACCATCGAACGTTCGCTGACGCAGCGCCCGGACAACGCCAATGCCGCGCATATTCAGGCCCATGTGCACTACGAGGCGGGCGAGGATGCGGCTGGTTTGTCCTGGCTGCAGACCTGGTATGCGGGGTATGCGCGCGAAGGGTTCATGCACGGGCATCTGGCCTGGCACATGGCGCTTTGGGCGTTGGAGCTGGGTGATCACCGCGCGGCGTGGGCGCTCTTCGATGAAAAAATTCGGCCCGGTGGTGCCTGGGGTCCGCCGCTTAACCTGCTGACCGATTCGGCTTCATTGTTGTTGCGTGCCGAGCTGCTGGGTGCAGCACCACAGCCTGAGCGTTGGCGCGCGCTGGTCGACTATGCCAACCAGTTT
>JBIKKG010000332.1:0-3344 GCA_044360485.1 Burkholderiaceae bacterium
TTCACGCGTCAGTGGCTCGATGCCGCTTCTCCCGCCAATTTCCTGCCTACCAATCCAGAGGCGCAGCGCAAGCTCTTCGATACCAAGGGCGAGAGCCTGGTCAAGGGTATGGAAAATCTGATGGCCGATTTGGGCAAGGGCCATATCTCGATCACCGACGAGCAGGCCTTTGATGTGGGCCGCAATGTCGGCACCTCGACAGGTGCGGTGGTCTTTCGTAACGATGTCGCCGAACTGATCCAATACGCCCCCAGCACGCCCACCGTAGGCTCACGAGCACTGCTGCTGGTACCGCCATTTATCAACAAGTACTACATCCTCGACCTGCAGCCGGACAATTCATTTGTGGCGCATGCGGTCGCTCAGGGTCATACCGTGTTTCTCGTGTCGTGGGTCAATGCGCAGGCTGAGCACGCCGCGCTCACCTGGGACGATTACATCGAACGCGGGGTGGTCGATCAGATCGATGCCGTGCTGGCCATCACCGGTCAGGATACGGTGAATGCGCTGGGCTTTTGCGTGGGCGGCACCATTCTGGCCACGGCATTGGCCGCGCTGGCCGCTCGTGGGCGCAAGCCGGTGGAGTCCCTCACGCTCATGACCTCGCTGCTCGATTTCGAGGAGCCGGGCTCACTGGGCGTGTTCATCGACCCGATGCAGGTCGCCTGGCGCGAGCAGACCATTGGCGCAGGTGGACTGATGACTGCTCAGGATCTGGGGACCACCTTCTCGTTTCTGCGACCGAACGATCTGGTCTGGAACTATGTGGTGACCAATTATCTCAAGGGCGAGGCGCCGCCGGCGTTCGACCTGCTGTTCTGGAATGCGGACGGAACCAATCTTCCAGGCCCGCTCTACTGCTGGTATCTGCGGCACATGTATCTGCAAAATGAATTGCGGATTCCTGATGCGCTGACATGCATCGGCCAACCGATCGATTTGCGCCGCATCGACGTGCCGACCTTCATTTTTGCCGCCCGCGAGGACCATATCGTGCCTTGGCGTGCCGCCTTTGCCTCGACCCGCCTGCTCTCCAATCGGGTGCGTTTCGTGCTGGGCGCCAGTGGGCATATCGCCGGGGCGATCAATCCGCCGTCCAAGAACAAGCGCAGTTATTGGGCGAGCGAGCAACTGTCTGCCGAACCCGAGGCCTGGCTTGAACAGGCGCAGGAGCACCCTGGAAGCTGGTGGACCGACTGGGCCAACTGGCTGCGGCCCCATCAGGGCGTCCAGCGTGCTGCGCCCAAGCGCCTTGGTGATGCGTCGCACCCGGTGATCGAGGCTGCACCGGGTTCCTATGTCAAAGTGAAGGCTGAAGGCCACTGAAACCGCCCCGCGGGGCATAAGGAGTCCGGGACATGACTAAGCTCGCTTACGTGACGGGTGGTATGGGTGGTATCGGTACGGCGATCTGCAGGCGGTTTCACGACATGGGCTATACCGTGATCGCCGGCTGTGGCCCGACGCGCGACTTCAACAAATGGATCGCCGAACAGCGGGCACAGGGCTACAACTTCCACACCTCGGTCGGTAATGTTTCCGATTGGGACTCGACCAAAGCGGCTTTCGACCGGATCAAGGCCGATTTCGGCAACCCCGACATCCTGGTGAACAATGCCGGCATTACGCGCGACGGCGTCTTTCGCAAGATGTCGCTGGACGATTGGCGTGCGGTGATCGACACCAATCTCAACAGCCTCTTTTGCGTTACCAAGCAGGTCATCGACGGCATGATGGACAAGGGCTGGGGTCGCATCATCAACATTTCTTCCGTGAATGGCGAGAAAGGCCAATTCGGGCAGACCAACTACTCAGCAGCCAAAGCCGGCATGCACGGTTTCAGCATGGCGCTGGCTCAAGAGGTGGCCAGCAAGGGTGTGACGGTCAACACCGTGGCGCCGGGCTACATTGCTACCGACATGGTCATGGCCGTGCGCGAAGATGTCCGCGAAAAGATTATTTCCACCATTCCCGTGCGCAGGCTCGGTCGGGCCGAAGAGATCGGGTCGATTTGCGGCTGGCTTTCGAGCGACGACGCCGGCTTCACGACCGGGGCCGAGATTTCCTGCAACGGCGGCCTGCACATGGGCTGATGCCCAAAGACGTATCCGGAGCGTTCCCTGATGGCTTCCAGCAGTATTCGTCTGATCAAGAAGTATCCCAATCGTCGCCTCTACGACACGCGCACCAGCGCCTACATCACGCTTGCTGATGTGAAGCAACTGGTGCTCGACAACGAAGCGTTCAAGGTGGCCGACGCCAAGACTGAAGAGGATCTGACACGCAGCATCCTGCTGCAGATCATCCTCGAGGAAGAGGCGGGTGGCTCGCCGCTCTTTTCTGCGCAAATGCTCTCGCAGATCATCCGCTTCTATGGTGATGCGATGCAGGGCATGATGGGTGCCTATCTCGAGAAAACGATGCAAGCGTTTCTCGAGATTCAGGGCAAGTTCCAGGAGCAGTCCAAGGCGTTCTATGACGGACGTGGGCTGCCGACCAACCCCGAGCTCTGGACCCAGTTCATGCAGGTGCAGGCCCCGATGGTCCAGGGCATGATGAGTCACTACATAGATCAGTCCAAGAACCTGTTTGTGCAGATGCAAGAGCAGATGCAGCAGCAGGCGCGCACCATGTTCCAAGGCTTTCCGTTCCCAGGCATGCCGGGCGTGCCTGGCAGCTCCGGTGCGGCTGCGCAGCCTCCGACGCCTGCGCAGCCCGTTGCACCCGCAAGTCAGTCCCGCAACGAAGTGCCTGATGCGCCGGATGCGCCACCTCCTGCACGCAACAGCACGCGTCAGCGCAAGTAGCCCGCCGTGCCGGTTCTGAATATCAAGCGGCCGAGATTCACGCCGCGATCGGCCGCAGCACGCACGCCTGCCAGCTCGCAACCCGCGACAAGCTCGGGCGATGCTGCTGGGCGCGCTCCGCGTGTGGGCTTCGTGTCACTGGGTTGCCCCAAGGCGCTGGTGGATTCCGAGCGCATCGTCACGCAACTGCGTGCCGAGGGCTATACGGTGGCGGGCACCTATCAGGATTCCGATCTGGTGATCGTGAACACCTGTGGGTTCATCGACGATGCGGTCAAGGAGTCTCTTGACGCCATTGGCGAGGCGCTCGCTGAGAACGGCAAGGTGATCGTCACCGGGTGCCTGGGCGCACGCCCGGGCGCAGAAGGCGGCAATCTCGTGGCGCAGACGCATCCTTCGGTTCTGGCCATCACCGGCCCGCATGCGATGGAAGAGGTCATGGGCCATGTGCACACGCATCTGCCGCGCCCTCATGATCCCTTCACGGACCTGGTGCCCGCAGCGGGCATCAAGCTCACACCACGTCACTATGCGTAT
>JBIKKG010000334.1:0-3322 GCA_044360485.1 Burkholderiaceae bacterium
GCAGTGCCGGCGGGTTTGCGCTGATCGAGACTCTGGTCTCGAGTGCCGTGCTCGGGATGGGTGTGATCGGGCTGCTCTTTGTGAACGGGTTTCTCATTGCCTCCGCAACGGTTGGCAACCAGCGGCTGGCCGCATCGCTTCTGGCCGATGAGCTCATCACGATGGCGCAGACCGATCCGGCCAATGCCGGATGCTTTGCCAATACGGGCACCACGACCTGTACGTCGCCCGCAGCCGGTCAGTTCCTGACCGATTGGTCTGCGCGCGTGACCGCGAGCCTGCCCGGCGCGTCCAGCCTGCCGCCGGTGGTGGAGATGAGTGTTGATCGCACCTTTACGGTCACGCTGCAATGGCGCCAGAAAGACAGCGGACTGACGCGCAACCATCGCGTGGCCACGCAAATCGGCAGTTGATCGACATGGCTGGCACGCAAGCGTTTCGTTCGACGTCCCTCCTCAGGCGATCCCGCAGCCTGCGTCAGACCGGCGCAACGCTCGTCGAGTTGATGGTGGCGCTGCTTGTCGGGCTGTTCGTGGTCATTGCGGCAATGTCGGCTGCGCAGACGTTTGGTGCGGTCGGGCGATCGCAGGACGGGCAAGGCGGGACAGCGGTTGCCGCAATGGCGTCGCTGGGCGCACTGCGCTACGACCTGCAGATGGCCGGTCTGGGATTTTTCTCCGATGCGACGCCCCAGTGCGCCACGATCAATGCGCAAGCTGCAGGTGCTGTGTTAGCCAATGGCGCGGTGTTTCAGGCTGCACGGGTCGACCGCATGCCCGATGGCACCGATCGACTGGAAGTGATCTTCGGGACATCGGTCAACGCCGGCGCCGGGTCCCGCACGCTATCGCCCATGACCGGTCCGATGGGTACGGTCACGGTCGATGCGGGCTCGAATCTGCGCGCTGGCGAAGTCGTGTTGATGTCGTCGCCGTTGACCGGCATGCCCTGCACCGTGGCAACCGTAGGCGCCGCCGCAGCGCAGGCTGGCGGGCGCACGGAGTTGCGCTTTGAAACGGCCACAGGCTTCACACCGGGCAGCTGGGCAGGCACCTTTGCTGCACTGGCGCCCTATCCTGATGCAAGCTCGATTGCAGCGCTGGGCGAGCTGGTGTGGCGACGCTACGCAGTGCGCAATGATGCGCTGGTCATGACCGACATGCTCACCGGTGTCGAGGTGACGGTTGCGCAAGGCGTGGCGCAACTGCGCGCGCAGTATGGCTTGTCGGCAGATGCGACCAGTGCGGGGATCGCCGCCTGGCAGGATGCGGCCGGAAACCAGCCGCTCGGTGCGGGCGACCTCGCGCGCATGCGCGCAATCAGGATTGGCCTGGTCACGGTCAACACCCAACGCGAACGTGCGCAGGGCGGCTCATGTGACGCCACCGGTACCGCGCCCGAGCTATGGGCTGGTGAGTCGGCCAATGTGTCGGGGCGTCCCGATTGGCAGTGCTTTCGCTATCGTGCGTACGCCGCGGTGATCGGTCTGCGCAATTTGCAGTGGGGACAGCGGCTATGAGCCGGCGTGTGGCGCGTTCCACTGCAAGGACTCAGCAGGGGGTCAGTCTTATCCTGGTGCTGATCGTGCTGGCCGTCTTGCTGGTGGGCTCCGCCATGCTGCTGCGCACCACCGAGAGCGCCACCTTCATTGTGGGTAACACCACGTTCAAGGAGTCTGCGGTGCGCTCCGCAGAGCTGGGCATCAATGCGGCGTTCAGCGCCGTGACGGCATTGACCAGCGAAGACATCAGCCAAGCCCCCTGGTATTTCGCGACCGCTCAAAACACCGACGCCAGTGGCATGCCAGCGAATATCGATTGGAACACTGTCGCGCAGTCGACGCTTGGCAACAACCGTGTGCAATGGGTAGTCGAGCGCATGTGCAACGCGCCGCTGCCAGTGTCGGATGTCTACAGTCAGTGTCAGGTCAGCCAGACGCAGCAGACCGGCTCCAATCGGGGTGGGTGGGGCGTGGCGATCCAGAATGATCCGGTGAAGTACTACCGTGTGACCGTGCGCGTGACCGGTCCCAAAGCCACCGAGCAATTCATCCAGTCGCTGGTGTCGCGATGAACGGCACGCAGCGCTGATTCAGGGTGCGCTCAATGGGGGAGCTGACATGAAACGGACCGTCGCAAGAGCACTGTGCGTGCTGCTGACCTGGATGCAACTGCCGGGATGGGGCTGGGCGGCCGTGGATATTGCCCAGGTGCCGATCGATGGCAGCTCCAACGTCAAGCCGAACATCATCTTTGCCATGGACGACTCAGGCTCCATGGATTTTGAGGTGATGCTCAACACCAACGACGGGGCGTTGTGGTGGCAGAACTCGGGTACGGGAGGCAGTGCCTGGGATGCAGCGGGTAAGCCGCTCTTCAACAGTACGGGGACCAGCAGCTCGACCTGGTACAAGCTGTCCTACCTCTTCCCGAACGGATGCGCATCCGACAAGCGCATCCTGTGCGACAACTCGGGTCACTTCGCCATCCCGCCTACGGCGCAGTTCGCCAGCCTGCGCTCGGTGTCGTACAACCCCCTGTACTACAACCCGCTCACCACCTACTCGGCCTGGCCGCCCGGCTACATTTCAACCAGCACCCGAACATTCTCTGCCGCCACGGCCAGCTCGGTCTGGTCCCATCCGGTGCGCAGCTCTGCCGGTTCGATCAATCTCACCGCTGACATTCCCTCATCGGCATCACCCACGGCCGACACGGTGTTTCGCCTGTTGCCAGGCATGGTCATCCCGGGCGCGCTCATCGCTTCGATCCGCGTATCAGCCAATGCGTCTGGGGGGACCTGGACCACCATGACGCAAAACTTCACGGTGGACTCCTCCAACCGCTGCAGGCCGACCCCAAGCTCATCTCTGACCACCTGCAATTACGCGTCGATTCCGTATTACGCCGCGACCTACTACCAGCCTGAGGCGTGTACGGTCGATGGGTCCGCCTGCGTGAGTGCGCCTGATGGCGCGACCCTCAAGCGCTATGAGATCAAGTCGGGGGTGACGTTTCCGTCAGGTCGAACCTATGCGGCCGAGATGCAGAATTTCGCGAACTGGTTCCAGTACTACCGCAAGCGCAAGCTCCTGCTGGGCGCTGCCATGGGTAATGTGCTGGCGGGGATCACCAACGTGCGCGGTGGCGTCACGGGCTTCAACGTGCGCCCGACGAACGTCACGATGTACGACTTTGACGCAACGGCCAATGCGTCCAATGACAAAGCGGTGATCGGTCAGTTCTACAACAACCCGTCATCGGGCGGCACACCCACCCGCCAGACCCTGGATTTCGTGGGGCGGCAGTTCAGCAACAACACC
>JBIKKG010000088.1:0-11988 GCA_044360485.1 Burkholderiaceae bacterium
TACTCCCCACGGTGTTCCTGCACCAGGCGCACCGCGCGCTCGCGAACCTCAGGTGAAAACTTCTTCGACTTGTTCATGGCTCCATCTTCTCAAGAGTAGGAGCCTCCTCAAAACCCGGGGCGGTTCAGATCAGGTCATCGCCCACCGTCCCAGTCAGTACATCAATAGACTCGGTACCAGTGATTACGTTCGGATTCGCCGCCATGCTGCATTCCCGGAAGGATAGAGTCAGGGCGGACCGGTACACGACCGTTAGTCCACCCTCTAGATCCGCCGAGAGTCGCAGGCTTGACCGCCAATGGAAATAACCCATTCGGATTAGTCGGCGCAGCTTGGGTCATGAAACTGCCTCGCCGACCCCTTTATATAGCGGCACAGCAAGACTTTTCGCACCGATGCGAAATTTCGATCGGCTCCGACGCCCAACCTGAAGGCCCGTGATCTAAGACCAGCTATCAGACTGCAAGCAGTCCTGTAGTTCGCTAATGTCTCGCATCAAATCGATGCTTCTACAGGGAGCCGGATTTGATCGCCCTACCCTTTGCGCCAACTCATGCAGTAAGCATGTAAACGATTGACCCAAGATCTGCAGGACTCTCTCTTCGCGAGGGGAGATATAGATTTAGCTCAACTCCGTTCACCCCGAACTGCAACGACAACATCGGAAACAGTCCCGTCCTTCGGCCGGGACGTTTGAGGCGACTTGCGCGCCGGTTGAGCTGCTTGCGCAGCGGTTGAGGTGGCGTCGCCACCAAGGGGAGCCGCTTGCGCGGCGTGGGACTCGCTTGCGCGAGCCAGGAGCACCCAAACACCTGCCCGGGGTTCTTGGGCAAGAGGGTCCCCTGGCCGAGATGCGTGCCACCTCAGGTAGAGAGCTGTACCTTCCCCACATTGCGCAAATAGAACCGTGCAAGCGCCATTGCGTCAGTCCCACCCCATTGCTGCGCTTTAGCCTGACGCAGGCGATGAAGCGATGCCTTGCCTGCGCACAAGGAAAAAGCCCAAGTCCGAAGGACAAGGGCTTTGGGGGGAAAGGTGTTGCTCACCAGGCGAATGCGGCTGCCTGGGTTTGTCCGGCCGGTTGTCGAACGGGTGCTTGAGCCGGAGTCACTACATTGGATACTGAAACATTCAATGCAGCGTTGATGTTGGCGCGAAGCGAAAGGAATCCGTTTGCAGCCAGCTTTTTGGGCTCGAGCATCTGATCGATGATCGAGCGAACCATGATCGCGTGAGCTGCGTTGATGTTTCCATCGGGCGGCAACATCGCAACGGTGCTCGTGAGCACAGATGCAACTTCAGCAATGCTGGGCCCCAGAAAAGCCAGGGATTCAGCCTTTCTTGCCAGTCGAGACAACACTTCAAAGACACCCCTTGAGAAATCGGTGCCGACGATCTTGTGGACCGAGGCATCGCGCAAAGCTGTTGAGAACTCATAGAGCGCCTGGCCAGCAAGTCCCGCGAGATCTTGCTCGAGGCAGCCGTTGTCATCGACATCGGACGGCCTCAGTCGAAACGATGTGAAAAAGAAGCGAGTGCTGTCGATCACGTCCTGTCTGCTGGGAGCCAGTGCCAGGATGGCATCGCGTTCGGCTGGGTTTTTGATTGCCCAGTCGCTCACCTGGAAATCGATCTGATCGGCAAGCTCGTTTCTGAGTTGTTGCCATTCCGAATCGATTCGGCAGAGCTCATCTAGGAGCCGATCGGTGGATTCGAGCGGAATCGCAAAGGCATTGAGCGATTCGACCCGGGTGCCGAACGAAGCGCAAAGCCTGCGGGCCTCTTGCTTCATGCGCCCAAACGGCCGAAGCGCGGTCGGGTCAAAGCAGCTTTGCAAGACCTTGGAGATGCGAGAGCCGACTTGTCCGCCTTCGTGCGTGTCCCGTAACGGAGAAACGGTACGGGTGGTAACGACGACGAGGCTGACCTTGTCGAGGATGGCCTGATCTCGAACTTTTTCGAAATGGTAGTCGAGTGCATTCTCACGCCATCCCTGGCAACTCCACCGCGCTGAACCGCTTCCACAGCCCGCCAAGCCCAGCCCGATCCCGCTCCCTCACCGCGCACAGATACCCTCTCGCAAACAATGCCCCGCGCGCCGCATCCGGATGACTGGTCTCGATCTCGCCCAGCAATCGGTCGGCCGATGCGGCGTCGTTCAACCATCCGAGTGCATCCTGCAGCGCGCCAAGCCGCTTCAGATAACGGTTCGCGGGCTTAGCATCCAGAAACGACTGGAAAAACAGCGTTGCATACCGCGCCTTCTTGGCCGCAATGCGCATCTGATGCAGTTGTTGCGGTGTGGCACACGCCAGCTTTTTTCCGCGCTTGATCAGCTGTGCATGGCGACGCATCAGGATGTGTGGGGTATGTCGGCGCAGCGGCTGGGTGAGGGCCTTGAGGCCCTTCTTGTCGAGCGATGCCTGCCAGCCTGCGTGCTTGCACCATTCGCCCAAGGTGAGCATGAGGCGCGCATAGCGGTCGGACGACACCGCATCAGCGGCCTGCTGGCGCATGTGCATGGCGATCGTCAATGCAACGTCTCTGAGCGCGACTAAGTCTGCCTGGGGTGGGCAGGCCTCGATGATCTTCAGTAAGGTGCTGTCAGCCAGCACTTCGGCGTCACGCGCGGCGCTTAGCTCAGTGTTGAGCCAGCCAAGCTCGACTCGCAATGACTCGGGACAAGGCACCCACGGGGCAAACAGGCGCATCGCCGTGCGCAGCCGGCGCAGGCCCACCCGCATCTGGTGAAGGCTTTCAATGTCGCTGGATTGAACGACGCTGATGGCGTTGTGCTGAACCTGCCGCAAGCAGTCGGTGAAGATGACCCGAAAACCGTCTTCGACGGTCACGCTGCGGTCCAGCACCAAGGGCGTGGACTTCAGCGCGGCCTTGACCATGTGCATTTAATCCTTAGGCGAATCGACATGTGTATGCAAAGGCCGCGCCTGGCCCATGCCAGTCCATGAGTCCGTGTCGAATTTGAATTCAACCAGTGTGCAGGTCGGCATGTCATGGACTTTGCGATCGAAGTGATGCGCCAGGTCGGTCAGCCCAGGGTTGTGTGCGACCAGCATCACTCGGCTCAGCGAATCGTCAAGCGCCTCTATGACAGCCATCAGGGTGTCGGGCGTGGCGGCGTAGAGCCGCTCGTTGATGACGATGTCGTGGGCCTCGTATGCCAGCGCATGCGCAACGATTCGGGCTGTGGCCTGTGTACGTACCGCCGAGCTTGCGATGATCAGCTCGGGCTTGACGTGCTGATGCGCCCAGCGCTGTCCCATCCTTGCGGCATCGCGCTCGCCACGGGGCTCAAGCGGCCGATCATGGTCTCTGAGCGAGGCATCGTGCCAGCCGGACTTGGCGTGGCGGAGCAGGTAGAGGGTTTTCATGACAGCTTCAGGATTGGGGCTTGGTGTTGTCGCGCAAAAATTGCCCGAAGGCGTCTTCAGTCATCGTGCCCGCAGCAAGCGAAATGATTGCCTGTGCGGCGTTTTCTTCGGTCGCAATAAACCTGAAACCATTGAGTTCGAGAAAAAGTATGCTCACCAGAAATCCAGTCCGCTTGTTGCCATCGGCGAACGGATGGTTGCGGACAATCCCAAAGGCATAGGCCGCAGCCAAGGTCAGAATCTGAGGCTCGTGACCGTAGGCCAGCAAATGACGCGGGCGCGCAAGCGCCGACTGCAATAGGTTCAGGTCGCGAATGCCTTGTGCGCCTCCATGCAAGGCAAGCAAGCGGTCATGCAGGGTGAGCGCATCACGCTCATCGATCCAGACCGGCTCGATCACTTCGACAATACGTGCAAGGTGTTGCGGTATCGGTCAATGATGTCGTCGGCCTGGTTCATCTTCTTTGCGAAAACCGGGTCGTAGGGCGTGAGCTGGTAGCTGCCGTCGGGGGCTTCGATCAGGTAAAGCGGTTGTCCATCGCTGGTGTGCAGGCGATTGATGACCTCTTTGGGCAGGACAACCCCTAAAGAATTTCCAAACTTCCGCACCTTGAGTTCGACCATGTAGACGCTCCGTAGTTATTACAGATGTAATAACTCTTGATGGCGTGTTGTCAAGTGCCCTCGACCTGCCGGGTTATGTTTCAAGCAAGCGCATCCACTGCGGCAAACACACGCTGCGCAAGTCGTAGCGCTCCACCACCGTCCTACGCGCCGCTTCGCGCAGGCGAGGCTGCGGTTCAGCGAGGGCCTGGGCCACGGTCTGCGCAATGGCTTGCGGGTCGAAGAAGTTGGTCAGCAGGCCATTCTCGCCGTGCGTGATCACCTCCTGCACCGGTGCGGTGGCCGAACCCACCACCAGACACCCCGCGGCCATCGCTTCCAGCATCGACCACGACAGCACGAAGGGCACGGTCAGGTATACATGCGCGGCTGATACCTGCATCACGCGCAGATAGTCCTGATAAGGCAGTCGCCCGGTGAAGTGCACCCGGCTCCAGTCCACCGACTTCGCCAGTTGCCCGCAATACAGTTGCCGGTAGGTCGTGCCCGCAGGTGGCCTGCGGCCGTAGCTCACATCGTCGCCGCCCACGATCACCACGTGCGCCTTGGGGCGCAGCGCCTGCAGAGGTGGCAGCGCGCGCATGAAGGTATGAAAGCCGCGATAAGGCTCAAGGTTGCGCGACACAAAGGTCACCACTTCGTCGCCCGGCTGAAATCGATGCCCGCCTACCTTCACCCAGGCTTGGGGGTCGGGCTTCACACGCTCGGTGTCCACACCTTCGTGGACCACGCGCAGCCGTTCCTGCAGCAGCGCCGGAAAACGCGACTTCTGCCACTGCGTCGGAGACAGTCCTAAGTCACTGCCCATGAGGCTGATGAGCTGCGTAGCGTTCTTCACGCGCACGCGGGCGAAGTCATCCAGCGTGTCGGGAAACTCGGGGTCGAAGCTCACATCCCCACCGTGCGAGTCGTAGTAGTACTCGAAGTACTGCAGCACCCGCGCATCGGGAAACGCGTCTTTCAGGAACAGCCCCTCGCCCCAGCCGGGGTGAGCCAGAATCAGGTCAGGCGCCCAGCCACTGGACTTCAGTTGCATCAGCGTGCGCAACACGACCTGCCCGCGGCGCACATGGCCTTCGTGGTCACGCAAATACGGGTGGGTACTGGCCGAGCCGCCCTCGGGCGCTTCATACGCCAGCACCCTGATCTTCGGGTGTACGGCAGGCCGCTTGCTCAGCGTGCGGGCGTCGCCGATGGCCACCACCTCGTTTTGAGGGTCATCGGCCAAGGCCCGTGCCACATGGACAAACTGGCCGGGGAAGTTCTGGTGGACGATCAGCGCGCGCATGGCGGCATCGTAAGGGAGTTAGGGGGTTGTCGGCTCGCAGGCCGTGCCCGAGCGTGACGGCATTCACACGCTGCTGGAGCTAGAATGCCCTCACTAGGTTCGCTCTGGAGTCACCCTATGCGACTTGCCGACTACATTGAGGTCGATTCGAGAGTCATGCTCGGTAAGCCTGTGATACGCGGTACCCGTGTACCGGTGGAGTTGGTTCTCCGCAAGCTCTCGGAAGGTGCGACGGAATCGAGTCTGGTCGAGGCCTATCCACAGCTTTCCTCCGCTGCCATTCAAGCTGCGCTGGCCTACGCTGCGGCGGCCTTGTCACTGGAGCATGATCAAGCGCTCTTCGGTTGAGTTGATTGTCGCCAGCCTAGATGGAATTTCTCGCTGACGAGAGTTTTGATTTTCGCTTGGTACGCGCCTTACGTGCGGCGGGTCATTCGGTCACGTCTGTGCTGGAAACCCGACCGGAAGCTGATGATGCAACGGTAATTCGACTCGCTGCGGAAAGCGGGCGTGTCCTTCTGACAAAGGACAAGGACTTCGGTTGGCTCGTCTATGTCTCTCAATCAGCCTCCCCGGGGTGTGGTCCTGGCGCGTTGCTCGGAGGGCGATCGAGGCACTTTTGCCGGCAAGCTGGTCGGTCTTATTCTGTCGAGTGCATCGGAGCTGCAGGAATCATTCGTCGTTGTGACGCCGGAAAAGGCACGATTCTCCAAGCTGCCCAAGCTGGACGAATGATCGGAGGCGTTGCCCCCCACCGACCGTAAGGTACTTCACAGCCTTCTAACGATCCCCACGGTACGATTGAGGGTTGTCTGCCATAGCCCCATTGGGGCCGCACCGCCCTCATGACCACCGCATCGTCCGCCTCCGCATCGTCGCCGTCTGCTGTCGAAACCCGCCTGCGCGAGCTGCTCGCCCGGCGCATTCTTATCCTGGACGGTGCCATGGGCACCATGATCCAGCGCTACAAGCTGACCGAAGAAGACTATCGAGGCGCGCGCTTCGCAGACTTTGCCCACGATGTGAAGGGCAACAACGAGCTGCTGTCGCTCACCCGCCCCGACGTGATCGCCGAGATTCATGCGGGCTACCTGCAGGCGGGCTCAGACATCATCGAGACCAACACTTTCGGTGCGACCGTCATTGCGCAGGGCGATTACCGCATGGCCGAGCTGGCCCGCGAGATGAACCTGGCCTCGGCGCGACTGGCCCGCGAGCAGGCCGACCGCTTCTCCACCCCAGACAAGCCGCGCTATGTGGCCGGTGCGCTGGGTCCGCAGCCCAAGACCGCGTCGATCTCGCCTGATGTGAATGACCCGGGGGCACGCAACGTCACCTTCGAGGAACTTCGTGTTGCGTATGTGGAGCAGACCGAGGCCCTGATCGAAGGTGGCGTGGACCTGCTGCTGGTGGAAACCATCTTCGACACGCTTAACGCCAAGGCGGCGATCTTTGCGATCGAGGAATGCTTTGAGAAGATCGGCTACCGACTGCCCGTGATGATCTCGGGCACGGTCACCGATGCATCAGGCCGCATTCTTTCCGGCCAGACGGTCGAAGCCTTCTGGAATTCGATCCGCCATGCACGCCCCCTCACCGTGGGCCTGAACTGCGCGCTGGGTGCTGCACTCATGCGGCCGTACATCGAAGAGCTCGCGAAGAAGGCCGACACCTTCATCTGCGTGTATCCGAATGCCGGGCTGCCCAACCCGATGTCGGACACCGGCTTTGATGAAACGCCTGCTGACACCTCGGCGCTGCTCAAGGAATTTGCGCAAGCCGGCTTTGTGAACGTGGCCGGCGGTTGCTGCGGCACCACGCCCGAACATATTGCAGCCATTGCACAGGCCATTGACGGCATGGCACCGCGTACCGTGCCCGATCGTCCGCGTGAATTGCGCCTGGCGGGCCTGGAAGCCTTCAACGTGGCCGACGATGCGCTCTTCGTGAACGTGGGTGAACGCACCAACGTGACCGGCAGCAAGGCCTTCGCCCGCATGATCCTGGCCGGCCAGTTCGATGAGGCGCTGCAGGTGGCGCGCCAGCAGGTGGAAAACGGCGCCCAGATCATCGATGTGAACATGGACGAGGCGATGCTGGACTCCGTCGCGGCCATGACGCGCTTTTTGAATCTGATCGCCTCTGAGCCTGATATCGCGCGTGTGCCTCTCATGATCGACTCCTCCAAGTGGAGCGTCATCGAGGCCGGGCTGCGTTGTGTGCAGGGCAAGGCTGTGGTCAACAGTATTTCCATGAAGGAAGGCGAGGCCGAGTTTTTGCGTCAGGCCACGCTGTGCCGCCGCTATGGCGCAGCGGTAATCGTGATGGCCTTCGATGAGAAGGGTCAGGCCGACACCCTTGCCCGCAAGACCGAGATCTGCGCGCGCGCCTACAAGCTCCTGACCGAGCAGGTGGGCTTTCCGGCTGAAGACATCATCTTCGACCCCAACATTTTCGCCATTGCCACCGGCATTCCCGAGCACGATCACTACGGCGTGGACTTCATCGAAGCCACTCACTGGATCAAGACCCATCTGCCGCATGCCAAGGTCTCGGGCGGCGTGTCCAACGTGTCGTTCTCGTTCCGTGGCAACGATCCGGCACGCGAGGCCATCCATACGGTGTTCCTCTATCACGCCATCCGTGCGGGCATGACCATGGGGATTGTGAACGCCGGACAATTGGGCGTGTACGAGCAGATTCCTAAGGAGCTGCTCGAGCGGGTGGAAGACATCGTGCTCGACCGTGCGCCGGCATGGCCTGCAGACCTGCCCGCCGATTCGCCCGAGCGCGAAAAGACCGCCACCGAGCGCATGATCGAATTTGCCTCCACGCTCAAGGCGGGTGGACCGAAAAAAGAAGAAGACCAGTTGTGGCGCTCGCAACCGGTGAACGAGCGGCTGGCGCATGCGCTCATTCATGGCATCACGCAGTTCGTGGTGGATGACACCGAGCTTGCACGTCAGGAGATTGAAGCGCGTGGCGGGCGGCCGATCGAAGTGATCGAAGGCCCGCTGATGGACGGCATGAACGTGGTGGGCGATCTCTTCGGTGCAGGCAAGATGTTTTTGCCGCAGGTGGTGAAGTCTGCGCGTGTGATGAAGCAGGCGGTGGCGCACCTTGTTCCCTTCATCGAAGCCGAGAAAGCTGCGGCAGGCGATCTGCGTGCACGCGGAAAGATTGTGATCGCCACAGTGAAAGGCGACGTGCATGACATCGGCAAGAACATCGTCACCGTCGTGCTTCAGTGCAATAACTTCGATGTGGTGAACATGGGCGTGATGGTGCCGGCCAACGAGATCCTGGCGCGTGCCAAGGTTGAAGGCGCCGACATCATCGGCCTGTCGGGGCTGATTACACCGTCGCTGGAAGAGATGGCCTACGTCGCCGCCGAGATGGAGCGCGACGAGTGGTTCCGCGTGCGCAAGATCCCGCTGCTCATCGGCGGCGCTACCACTTCGCGCGTGCACACCGCAGTGAAAATCTCACCGCACTATTCGGGGCCGGTCATTCACGTGACCGATGCTTCGCGCTCGGTCCCAGTCGCGCAAAACCTGGTGTCGGACGACACGCGTATCCCGTTCCTTGAGCAATTGCAGGCCGACTACGAACGTGTACGCGCGCAGCATGCGGGCAAGAAGGGACCGGCGCTGGTCACGCTTGAGCAGGCGCGTGCCAATGCGCCGCCCCTTTGGAGCACACAGGCTGGCGCCTCGGCCGCACAGTCGGCGGCGGCTGTCACAGCAGCGTCTGATGTGAACGCCGCGGCGTCTCGCACCGCGACGACGCAGTACGTGCCACCGCTGCCCAAATTCATCGGCCGTCGCGAATTCCGCAACTACGATCTGGCTGAAATTGCCCGCTACATCGACTGGCAGCCCTTCTTTCAGACCTGGGATCTGCACGGGCCGTATCCGGCGATCCTCAACGATGAGATCGTGGGCGAATCGGCACGTCGCGTGTTCTCCGATGGTCAGTCGATGCTCAAGCGGGTGATTGAAGGGCGATGGCTCACGGCTAATGCCGTGGTGGCGTTTCTGCCGGCCGAAACGGTGGGCGATGACATCGTGGTGTATGCCGATGCCGCCCGCAGCCGCGAGGCCTTCACCTGGCAGGGACTGCGCCAGCAGGAGGCCAAGCGCGAAGGCGTGCACAACAAATGCCTGTCCGACTACATCGCACCGCGGCTCATGGGCGACAAGACGTCGGGTCTGAAGGATCACATCGGCTTGTTTGCTGTCACGACTGGCTTGGGTGCCGAAAAGAAAGAAGCCGAGTTTGCAGCGCTGCTCGATGACTACTCGTCGATCATGTTCAAGGCCATTGCCGATCGGCTGGCCGAGGCCTTTGCCGAATGTCTGCACGAGCGGGTGCGTCGCGACCTCTGGGGCTATGCGCCCCATGAGGCGCTGAGTAACGAGGCGCTGATCGCCGAGAAATATCGCGGCATCCGCCCGGCACCGGGGTACCCGGCCTGCCCAGAGCACACCATCAAGCGCGCGATGTTCGAGGTGCTGCAGGCCGAGTCCATTGGCATGGGGTTGACCGAATCGTTTTCGATGACGCCCGCGGCCAGCGTTTCGGGCTTTTATTTCTCCCACCCCGATGCGCAGTATTTCAACGTGGGTCGCATCGGTGAAGACCAGCTCAAGGACATCGCAGCCCGATCAGGCCGCAGCGATGCTGAGCTGCGCCGTTCCCTGTCGCAGAGCCTGTCATGAGCGATCGTTCTGAGGCTGAACAGGTGAGTGCCTCCGCCGCGCCGATTGCGGCTTCCGATGCATCGGTTGCACCAGGGGCGACCATGGCCACAGCCGCTACGCTTGAAGCCCCAGCCGGGTTCATTCCCTTGAATTCGGGGCGCAATCCTTTTGTGGACTCCGTAGGCCCGCTGTGGGTGCATCGCGAAGAAGGCCGCGCCGGCCGGCTGATCATGGGCCTACGCATCGAGCCGCGACACTGCAGTCCGTCCGGGTTTTGCCACGGCGGCATGCTGCTCACCCTGGCCGATATGCTGGTGGTGATGGGCACGAGTGTGCAGACCGGCATCAACCGGTTCATGACCACGGTGAGCTTGTCGAGCGATTTCCTGGCGGCCGTGCCCCAGGGGGCATGGATCGAGGGACGGTTGGATATTTTGCGCACGACCCGAACCCTGATTTTCTGTCAGGGGCTGTTTCGTGTGGAAGGCGAGCCTGTGCTGCGGGTGGACGGCATCGTCAAGCCGATCGGTGAAGAGCGCGAAGGCAGCAAGCTGAGCCGCTATTTCGACTGAGCGGGCGCGGGGCCAAGGGGCGGAAAGTTCGCTGTCAGTGGGATCCGTGAGGCCTGAGTGCTAGTCAGGCCCAGCAGCGCTTGAAGCATGACCATTGCGTGACTGTTGTGTGGCAAAGGTCTTGTGCCCCGTCGAAATCCGGAAAATCCGCTTCCGTTTTGCCTTGGTGGGCCGATCCGGCAGAAATTGCCCTCATTTCCGTGGTGAATCGACCACGTTCAGAAGTGTGCCGATACGCAGGATCGGCTATGCTGACGGCCCGCGGGTGGCGGTTTTGAGCCATTGCGCTGAGCCGTGGGTGTCATCCCGCCTCTACCACACAGGAGTCAGACATGAAAAAAGTTCTTTCGCGCGTTGCTTTCGCAGCAGCTCTCGGCCTCTCCCTTGCTGGCTGTTCCACCGTTGACTCGGCCAACAACTGGGGCAGCGATGCCTGGGTTACCAGCAAAGTCAAAACCAATCTGCTGACCGATGGCGGCCTGTCGGCTGCAACCAGCGTGAACGTGGAAACCTCGGGCGGCGTGGTTCAGCTGTCGGGTTTCGCCGCATCGCAAGAAGAGATCAACAAGGCCGTTGCCATCGCCCAGAAGACTTCCGGTGTGAAGTCGGTGCGTAACAACGTGATCCTGCGTAAGTGATCATCGGATGATCGCGGCCCAAGCCTAGCGGTTTGGGTCCGATGCACAGGGCGCCTTCAGGCGCCCTTTGTTTTTCAGGGGGCAGGTGGACGCCGCCAGGCCGGAACGTGGGACCTGTTGAGTGCGCAGGCTCAGATGCCCCATGTCACCACCTGATCGGCTGCGCGTGCAGCACGCAGCATGTCCATGAGCGGCCACGCGCGCTGCGCCAGCGAGATCGATGGGGTGCGGTCCGCTTCGTCCTCGTCAGCGCCATCGCGGTCTGCGTCGCGCGCATCGGACGCGCGTTCGGTGCGTTCGCGTTCGACGGCAGCCTGCAGCGCGGCAATAGCGGAGCCCATTTGCTCTACTGTAAAGATGCCCTGAGGCCCAGGGGCTTTGCCCACGATGGCCAGCACCTGTTCGGCCACCGGCCCGGTCATGACGACAGTGCCGGTGGCACGTGATTTGAATTCGTAAAGCATGGGCTGGCTCCTGGCTGGGCAACACGCAGTGAGCGTCGCTGCGCTTGTTACCATTATGCGATGAACCTATTGCGCGAGCTGTCGGCGCGGGCCTCGCGTCTGGCGCTGGATCCTGTTTTGAAGCTCGCCGGCGCTGCCATGTGCTGCATCCTGCTGTCGGCCTGCTCGCCTGAATATGACTGGCGGGAAGTGAAGCCCGAGGGTTCAGGGTTGATGGCAATGATGCCGGCACGCCCCGCATCCATGACCCAGCCAGTCAACCTCAATGGCATCAGCGCAGACATGACACTGCATGGCGCACGTGTAC
>JBIKKG010000089.1:0-11957 GCA_044360485.1 Burkholderiaceae bacterium
GGCAAGCGCCGAGTCCATGTCGTCATAGACATGGGTGGCACCGATGCGCTCCAGAAAGCCCGAGCGGCGCATCAGCGACAGGGGCTGCTCGCTTGCCTGCACAATGGCGAGCACGCCGCCTGCTCGTGCGAGCCGACTGTGCAGGTTCTCCAGCACCTCCAGCCCGGTGGTGTCCAGATTGATCACCTGGCGCATCTGCAACAGCATCGCGCCCGGGATGGGGCGAGTCGGATCCACCAACAGATCGAGTTTGCCCACCGATCCGAAGAAGATCGACCCGGACAGCCGCCAGGCTTCCAGTTGCGTGCCATCGGGCAGGGTGCGCTGATCAACCGGTAACGCCATCGGCTCGACTTGGGTCAGATCGGCCACCCGATGCATGAAGAACAGACAGGCGAGCACCAGGCCGGCTTGCACTGCGACGGTCACGTCGAACACCACGGTCAGCGCAAACGTGGCCAGCAAGATGGTGCGATAGCTGACGCTGAAGCGTTGCAGTCGGGCAAACGCGGCCCAGTCGCCCATGTTCCAGGCAACGAACAGCAGGATGGCTGCCAGGCTGGCCATGGGAATATCGGCCGCCAGAGGTGCCAGCAGCAGCACGATCGCCAGCAGCGTGATGGCGTGCACGATTCCAGCTACCGGTGAGCGGGCCCCACTGCGCACATTGGTCACTGTGCGCGCAATGGTGCCGGTCGCGGCAATCCCGCCAAACAGCGGCGCGACCACATTCGCCACGCCTTGCGCCATCAGCTCCTGATTCGGGTCGTGCCGATCCTGAATCATGCCGTCGGCCACCCGTGCGCACAGCAAGGATTCAATGGCGCCCAACAAGGCAATCGAGACGGTCGGGCCAAACAGTTGTCGCAAACTGTCCCAGTCGCCCTGCGGCACGGCGATCGCCGGAAGACCCTGTGGAATACCGCCGAATCGGCTGCCGATCGTTTCCACGTCCAACCCCATTCGCACCGCGATCACCCCCAGCACCAGCGCGATGATCGTTCCCGGAATGCGCGCCATCCAGCGGCGCCAGGCCGCATGCTGAGGCAGATACGACTTGGGCCACCAGACGACCAGCGCCACCGACACCGCGCACAGGCCGGCAGTCGCCAGATGGATTGTGTGCAGGTGCTGCCACAAGGCACTGATCTGACCAAAGAAATGCGCCGGCATCTTGTCGATCGCCAGGCCCAGTGCATCGCGCACCTGCTGCAGCGCGATGATCACCGCAATGCCGTTGGTGAATCCGATCACGATCGACACCGGGATAAAGCGGATCAGCTGGCCCAGGCGCAATGCGCCCATGAGAAAGAGCAGCACGCCCGCCATCATCGTGGACAGCAGCAGGTTGGCCAGACCATAGCGTTCGGCAATGGCGTAGAGCAGGGCCACGAAGGCGCCTGCAGGCCCGCCAATTTGCACCTTGGAGCCCCCCAGGGCGGAAATCAGAAAGCCGGCGACGATCGCCGTGAACAGGCCCGCTTCGGGTTTGACGCCGCTGGCAATGCCGAAGGCCATGGCCAGGGGCAGCGCCACCACCCCAACCGTGATGCCCGCAGACACGTCGGCCGAGAAGTCCTCGCGGCGGTACCCGCTTCTGAAGGTGTCGAGCAGCCGGGGGCGAAAGGCAAACCAGCGCGCGCTCATGGCGTGGGCCCTATCGCACTTTCATGCCGGGCTGGGCGCCTGAATCGGGCGCGAGCAGAAACACTCCGCCGCCGTCATCTGGAAACGAGGCGGCCAGCACCATGCCCTCAGACAGCCCGAACTTCATCTTGCGTGGCGCCAGGTTGGCAACTGCAACCGTGAGCCGCCCCACCAGCTGCTCGGGCGCGTAATGGGCACGGATGCCCGAAAACACCGTGCGCAGGCGGCCTTCGCCCAGATCGAGGCTGAGCTTGAGCAGCTTGTCCGAGCCGGCCACGTGCTCGGCCGAGACAATCTTCGCGATGCGCAAGTCCACCTGAGCAAAGGTCTGGATGTCGATGGTCTCGCCGCCCGTGGCGCTGGTCGGTGCAGGGCCTGGCGCCACTGCAGACGTGCTGCCCGCGCCAGCCTTCGTGCTTTGGGGCGATGTTGCGGCGCTGCTCGAAGCGCTGGAGACGGCCGCAGCGGCCGCGGCGGGAGCTTCGAAGAGCGCATCAAGCTGTTTGGGATCGACGCGCGTCATGAGGTGCTGGTAGGCATTGATGCGATGCCCTTCCGGCAGTGGAGTGGCCAGTGTGGCCCAATCGGCAGTCGGCAGATTCATGAACCCGCGCACGCGCTCGGCCATTTCAGGCATCACGGGCGCCAGGAGCAGGCTCAGGTCACGAAAGGCACGCAGCGCGGTCGAGCAGCAGCGATGCAGATCGGCGGTGCGCGCGGGATCTTTCGCGAGGTCCCAGGGGCGCTCGGCATCGACATACTGATTCACGGCATCGGCGAACTGCATGATTTCGCGCAGTGCCTTGCCGAACTCCCGTTGTTCGTAGAGTGTTGCCACAGCCTCAGGGCCGGCCCAGGGTTTGGCAAAGCCTTCGTGCGCGCCGTGATCCAGGCCTGCCAGTGCGCCATCGAATCGCTTGACCAGAAAGCCCGCGCAGCGGCTTGCGATATTCACGAACTTGCCGACCAGGTCGGCATTGACGCGTGCCACGAAATCATCGGGGTTGAAGTCAACATCTTCGACCCGTGCATTGAGCTTGGCTGCAAGGTAATAGCGCAGCCACTCGGGGTTCATGCCCAGTTCCAGATAGCGCAGCGGCGAGATGCCCGTGCCGCGCGACTTACTCATCTTCTCGCCCGAGACGGTGATGAAGCCGTGCACGTTGACACGGTCCGGCACCTTGTAGCCTGCAAACTTGAGCATGGCGGGCCAGAATAGCGTGTGGAAATAGATGATGTCCTTGCCGATGAAATGCACCTGCTCCACATCGGCGTCGGGGGCGATGAACGCATTGAAATCCAGCCCGCGCCTTGCGCAGTGCGCCTTGAGCGAGGCCAGATAGCCTATGGGCGCGTCGAGCCACACGTAGAAATACTTGCCGGGCGCATCCGGAATGGGAATGCCGAAGTACGGCGCATCGCGCGAGATATCCCAGTCAGCCAGCCCGCTTGAGCGTTCGCCTGCTGTGTCGGTTGAGCCCTCGAGCCACTCGCGGGCCTTGTTGGCCACCTCTGGCTGCAGTCGGCCTTCCAGTGCCCATTCGCGCAGAAACGCCACGCAGCGCGGGTCAGAGAGCTTGAAGAAGAAGTGTTCGGACTCGCGCATCACGGGCGTGGCGCCGGTGAGCGTGGAATAGGGTTGCTTCAGTTCGGTGGGCGCATAGACTGCACCGCACACTTCGCACGAATCGCCGAACTGGTCCTTCGCGCCGCATTTGGGGCACTCGCCCTTGATGTAGCGGTCGGGCAGGAACATGCCCTTCACCGGGTCATAGAACTGCTCGATCGTGCGCGTGGCAATCAGGCCGGCTGCGCGCAGCTTGCGGTACACATCCTGAGAGAGCTCGACATTTTCTGGCGAATCGGTGGAATGCCAATGGTCGAAGGAGATGTGAAAGCCCTTGAGATACGCCGGGCGTTCGGCCGCGATGCGATCGACCAGTTGCTTGGGCGAGATGCCTTCCGATTCAGCTTTGAGCATGATCGGCGCGCCATGCGCGTCATCGGCGCACACGAAGTGCACCTCCCGGCCCTGCATCCGCTGAAAGCGCACCCAGATGTCGGCCTGGATGTACTCCATGATGTGGCCGATGTGAAAGGACCCGTTCGCATAGGGCAGGGCTGTTGTAACGAAAAGGCGCCGGGACATGGTGTGCTTTGTTGGACCAGGTGATTCGGTGCAGACCGAAGAACCCGCCATTTTAGTCCCCCCTGACGATTCGGATAGACTCAGGCGCGCTCAGCCCGCACCCGGCGGGCGTCCTCACCCTTCAGCCCGCAGACGGCGGGCGTCCCCACATGTCCTCGGAGTAAACATGGCCGTCACGGTCGAACAGTTGAATGCGGCATTGGCCGCGGTGATCGATCCCAATACCGGCAAGGACCTGGTGTCCACCAAGTCGGCAAAGAATGTGCGCGCAGACGGCGCCGATGTCAGCGTGGATATCGAGCTGGGCTATCCGGCGGCCAGCCAGATTGCGCCCATCCGGCGCGCGGTGATCGATGCGCTCAAGTCTGTCAGTGGCGTGGGCAATGTCAGCGCCAATGTCTATCAGAAGATCGTGGCCCACACGGCGCAGCGCGGCGTGAAGCTGCTGCCCAATGTCAAGAACATCATCGCGGTGGCCTCCGGAAAAGGGGGGGTGGGCAAGAGCACCACGGCCGTGAATCTGGCGCTGGCGCTGGCCGCTGAAGGCGCCACGGTGGGGATGCTCGATGCCGATATCTATGGACCCTCGCAGCCGGTCATGCTGGGTATCTCAGGCAAACCCGAAACGCTGGATGGCAAGTCGCTTGAGCCGATGATGGGCCATGGCATTCAGGCCAGCTCCATCGGGTTCATGATCGATACCGATACCCCCATGGTGTGGCGTGGTCCCATGGTGACGCAGGCACTTGAGCAGTTGCTGCGCGATACCAACTGGCGCGATCTGGACTACCTGATCGTCGACATGCCTCCGGGCACGGGCGACATCCACCTCACGCTGTCGCAAAAGATTCCCGTTACCGGCGCAGTGATTGTCACCACGCCTCAGGACATTGCGCTGTTGGACGCCCGCAAGGGCCTCAAGATGTTCGAGAAGGTGGGCATCCCCATTCTGGGCATCGTCGAGAACATGGCGATTCATGTCTGCTCGCAGTGTGGCCACTCCGAGCATATCTTCGGGGCCGGTGGCGGCGAGCGCATGTCGAAGGACTACGACGTGGAATACCTCGGAGGCCTGCCGCTTGACATTCGCATCCGCGAGCAGACCGACTCGGGTCGACCTACCGTGGTCGCCGAGCCCGATGGCGCCATCGCGCAGGCCTACAAGACCATCGCGCGACGCATCGCCGTCAAGGTGGCTGAGCGTGCACGCGATATGTCGCTCAAGTTTCCGTCCATCGTGGTCCAGAACACCTGACAGCGGTCGGGTGCCGGTCGTTCCCTGTGCGGGCGACCGGCGCAACCCGCGTTCAATGTGCATCAGGCGTAATATTCTGACGAATATGACCCTGCGCCTGACCCCCCGTTTGATGCCCGCTGCGTTTCAGCGACGACGCCTTGTGCGACTCGCCTGTCTGGGGGGCCTCGCCGGCGTTGCCACGGCCGCTACCGCCACGCGCCACGCCCTTGCCAAGGCCTCGGGGCTGCGGATCCTGGCAGCAGCCAGCCTCAAGGATGCGCTGGATGCCCTGTCGCAGCAGTGGGCGCAACGGGGTCATGCCCGCCCTGTGGTCGTCTACGGTGGCACGCCCATGCTCGCGCGCCAGCTCGAGCAGGGCGCCCCGGCCGACCTGATCGTGAGCGCCGATACCCCCTGGATGGATCGGCTCGAGCAGGGTGGGCTCATTCGGCGCGACACACGCGGTGTCCTGGCGGGCAACCGGCTGGCGCTGATTGCACCAGCACGCTCTGCGGCAGCCCTGGCGCTACGCCCCGGTATGTCCATCGGTGCTGCCTTGGGGGCGGGGCGCCTGGCCGTGGCCGATGTGCGTACCGTGCCGGCCGGCCGGTATGCACGCGGCGCGCTGGAGTCGCTGGGCGTCTGGGCGCAGGTCAGCGATCGGCTGGCCATGACCGACAACGTGCGCGCCGCACTGGCTCTGGTGGCGCGCGAGGAAGCGCCTCTGGGGATCGTGTATGTCACCGATGCCCGCGCGGAGCCGCGCGTGCGGGTGGTCGCCCTCTTTGACGAAGCCCTGCACCCGGCCATCGTTTATCCGATCGCGCTGACCGCTCAGGCCACACACCCGGACGCCGCCCCCTTTCTGGTCTGGCTGCGCTCGCCCGAGGCGCTTGCGATCCTGAGCGCTCAGGGTCTGACGCAGCCCAGGTCAGCTAGCGCGGGCGGTGCTCAAACAACTCGCGATGCTGCTCAGCCCTGACGAATGGCAGGCAGTGCGCCTGAGTCTGAAGGTGGCTGCCGTGGCCACGGTGTGCGCGCTGCCGTGGGCGCTGGCGGTGGCCTGGGCGCTGGCACGCGGGCGCTTCCCGGGCAAGACACTGCTCGACAGCCTGGTGCATCTGCCGCTGGTCCTGCCGCCGGTGGTGGTCGGCTACCTGCTGTTGCTGAGCTTCGGGCGGCGCGGGCCGCTCGGTGCCTGGCTCGAGGCTTCCTTCGGCCTGGTGTTCTCGTTTCGCTGGACAGGGGCGGCGCTCGCTTGTGCCGTCATGGGCTTTCCGTTGATGGTGCGGGCCATCCGACTGTCGATCGAATCCGTCGATCCGCGCCTGGAGCGCGCGGCCGCCACGCTGGGCGCCACCCCTCTGAAGGCGTTCCTGACGGTCACCTTGCCGCTTGCACTGCCTGGGGTACTGGCGGGCGCTGTGCTCTGTTTTGCCAAGGCGCTCGGTGAGTTCGGCGCCACCATCACCTTCGTGTCCAACATCCCGGGTGAGACGCAAACCCTGCCGTCGGCCATCTACAGCGCCACCCAAACGCCCGATGGCGACGCGGTCGCGCTACGTCTCACCCTGGTGTGCATCATGGTTTCGGTGGCCGCGCTGGCGGTCTCGGAATGGCTCGCCCGCCGGGTGCGCCGCACGGTGAGCGGCATCGAATGATCGAATTCGATGCTGACCTGACACGTGGGGCGTTTCGCCTGGCCTGTCGGTTCCGGTCGGACACTGGCGCGCTCGCGCTCTTCGGTCGTTCTGGATCGGGCAAATCCACGGTGCTGAGCCTGGTCGCAGGCTTGCTCAGACCCGATCGCGGTCGCATCGTGCTCGATGGCGAGACCCTCACCGACACCGAGCACGGTGTGTTCGTGCCGCCGTATCGGCGTCGGATCGGCATGGTCTTTCAGGATGCACTGCTCTTTCCCCACCTGAACGTGCGGGCCAATCTTCTGTACGGCGCGTCGCACACGCAAACCCCGAATGAGGCCCGGGCGCATCCAAACCACGGCTTTGATGCGGTCGTTCAGATGCTGGGCATCACCGCCTTGCTTGACCGCCGACCGGGTGGATTGTCGGGAGGCGAGCGTCAGCGGGTCGCCATCGGCCGCGCCCTGCTGGCGCAGCCCAGACTGCTGCTGCTCGATGAACCCATGGCTGCGCTCGATTTCGAGCGTCGGCTGGAGATCATGCCGTACATCGCACGGCTGCGGGACGAGGCGCGCATCCCGCTCGTGTATGTCTCGCATGCCGTCGATGAGGTCGCCCGGATTGCCGATGAAGTGGTCGTGATCGACCACGGTCAGGTCGCAGCGAGCGGCCTGCCTGGCGATGTGCTCGCGCCTGCCGGTGCACCAGGAGCCTCGGGCCGATTTGGTGCAGTTTCGGTCATCGAGGCGCGGGCGCAGACTCATGACACGCACTACGGACTGACCAGCCTGACGCACCCGGCCGGCACCATCAGCGTGCCTGGTATGGTTGGTCAGTTGGGGGCTACTCACCGTTTGCTGATTCGCGCCACAGACGTAGCGCTGGCCGTGCAGCGCCCGCGGGACGTCAGCTTTCGGACGGTGCTGCAAGGCAATATTCGTGATATCGAGATGGACGAAGGTCCGATCGCTCGCGTGGAGATTGCGTTGCGCGGCTCGGGGCGGCTGGTGGCACTGGTCACCCGCAAAGCCCTGGACGATCTGGCACTGGACGTGGGCGACGATGTGTTCGCGATGGTCAAGGCCACCGCCATGGATGAGCGCTCGCTGGCCTATGCGCCGCGCGTTCGCTGATCGACGCTTCAGGCCGTGCGTTGGTGCGGCCACGCTCGGTGCTTGAACGTCCCGCGTCAGAGCAGAAGGCACAAGGGCAGGGTCGGGTCCTGCTGCCTCACTCCCCTTGGGGTGCGGCAGAGCGCCGCCCAGGCCATGAAGCCTGCTGCCCGTCCGACTCACTTGAAGCGCCTGAATCGTCGACGACCATGCGCGCTTTGAGCCCTTCGAAGTGCCTGGCGACTGCAAACTCGGTATCGCGCTCCATCGCCCGATAGGCCGTCACCAGTTGTTCGCCCAGCGCACTGAGCCCGGCGCCGCCACCATGCGCGCCACCCGAGCTTGCATGGACCACCGGTGCGTCGAACATGCGGTTCAGCGAATCGATGAGCAGCCAGGCGCGTCGATAGGACATGCCCATCTCGCGGCCTGCAGCGGCAATCGAGCCTGCGCGGCCGATGGCCTCAAGCAGTGCGATCTTGCCTGGACCGATGCGCGCATCCTCTCTAAACCGCAGGCGTATGCTCAGGACGGCCATATGTCGTGATGTCGGGCCCGTGAGCTCGCGACCAGACCTTTCGGGCAATGGATGGGGCTGACCGGATGCCTGGTCAGGGTTGGCGGGGCGGTTCATCGCTTCAAAGCCTGCGCAAGCCAGGGCAACGTGCGGCGTAACGTGAGGACCTTTCCTGCCTGATGCGCGTCGTAACCGGGCAGGGCCGTCAGGGCGTCATGCCACGCCGGTGAGCTGAGCACCTCCAGCAGGCTGCGGGCAATCGGCCCCTCGAGGGTCGCCCGATCGCACACCAGAAAGCAGTCCTCGACGACCAGCGGAACAAAATCGACGCCCATTCGACGCGCTGCGGCTTCGATGCCAAATCCCGCCTCGGCGACGCCGGCTGCGACTGCTGCGGCCACTGCTAAATGGGTGGGTTCGATACGCTCATAGCCGCGAATTTTCTGCGCCGACACCCCATCGGCTTGCAGCAGCGCATCGAGTAAAGCGCGGGTGCCGGTACCGACCTCCCGATTCACGAAAGACCCGCGCACCAGATCCGCAACGGAACACAGTCGCGCCGGATTGCCTTTTGCAACGATCAACCCTTGCGTGCGTCGACCCATCTGGATCAGCTTTTCGTGCTCCATGCGCAGCAGGGGTGCAAAGGCGCGTTGCATCGGCGATCCGGGTCCCGCCAGGTCGCGCCGTGAGCAGGGCAGGTGAATCCCGGCAAATTGCACCCGACGCGTCCGCAGTGCCGCCAGCGCATCCAGGCTTCCCGAGAACCTCAGGTCCATCAACAGTCCCTGTCGGGTCTCGCACAGCTGGCGCAACATCGGCAGGGCGAGGTCATGGCTGGCCACACAGGTGGCAATCGGGACCGTGTCGTTAAAGGCCACGGTCAGTTCGCGCCCAATTGCGGTGGCGAGGTTTTCAATGTCGGCGGCCAGCCGCGCCTGGATGCGGGTCTCCGCCCACAGCAGTTTGTCGGCAAATGGGCTCAGACGGGCCGCTTTGCCTTTGTCCCAGAGGATCAGTGCGCGCCCGTGGGAGATCTCCTGCTGCTTCAGGAACCCCCACAGATGACGGTACGACCAGCCCAGCCTGCGCGCGCCTTCGGCAATCGACCCTGCATCGCGCACCGTCCTGAGGACCTCGAAAAACGGGTTGCTCAGCGTGCTGCCCCGGGCCGTCCCCAGCTCGTAATGCAGGTCGACGGACAGGATGTCGGTGGGCGCTTGTGCGGTCATCGCCCATTGTCGCAAGGAATGGCCGCCGGGGCTGCCATGTCAGCCTGCCAACGCACGGCCAGCAGCATCGCCGAAGGCGCACCGGCCTCGGCGCACGGGTGCCTGGATCATGGTCCATACTGCGCCAGGAAAACTGTCTTTCTGGATGCCAGATGAATTCAATTGCGCACCGAGCCACGCTTGCGTCCACCCTGACATGGGGCCTGCTTGTTTCAGCCGGCTGCGCTTCGATCGGCGCTGCAGTGGACGCTGCGGTTGACCCTTCAAGTGCGCGGCCGATGGCGGCATCCCCATCATCCTTGGTCGCTTCGCAACCGCCCGTCCTCTATAGCGGCGGACCGATCCTCACCATGGTCGGCGATCAGCCCCACACCGTGGAAGCGGTGGTGGTGCAAGGCGGGCGCATCCAGTTTGCGGGCAGCCGAGCGCAGGCGCTCGCCCTCTTGCCTGCAGGTGCCACGCAGATCGATCTGGCCGGGCGCACGCTGTTGCCTGGCTTCATTGACGGCCATGGACATCTTGACGGGGTCGGCCTGCAGGCTGTGTCGGCCAATCTGCTGCCACCACCGGATGGCCGCAACGACAGCATCGTCGCGCTCGAACAGACGATGCGCGACTGGATGGCCCGCTCTCCAATGCCGAAGGACTATCAGTTGGCGTTGGGCTTCGGCTACGACGACTCGCAGCTCAAGGAGCAGCGTCATCCCACGCGCGACGACCTCGACCGCGTCTCCAAAGAGATTCCGGTGCTGTACATCCATCAGTCGGGGCATCTTGCGGTGGCCAACAGCAAAGCCCTGGAGGAGGCCGGCATCACTGCTGCCACGGCCGATCCGCCTGGCGGCGCGATTCGTCGGCGTGCAGGCTCGCAAGAGCCCGATGGTGTACTGGAAGAGACCGCATGGTTTGCCGTGGCCGGTAAGCTGGTCTTCGGTCGGACCCAGGAGAAGGAGTCTCAGGCGCTCATCACCGCGGGTCAGGAGCTGTATCTGCGCTATGGCTACACCACCGCACAAAGCGGTTCGACCGATCCGAACAATGTCGCAGGCCTCATGGCTGCGGCCAAAGCCGGTCGGCTCAAACTTGACGTAGTGTCCTATCCGACGCTGGTGCAGATCGGTGACAACACGTTCATGCAAAGTGAGTTTGTTGGCGGCAGGTATTTCGGGGGGTTGCGCATTGGTGGCGTGAAGGTCACGCTGGACGGGTCACCCCAAGGCAAGACGGCCTGGCTCACTCAGCCTTACTTCAAAGTACCCGACGGTCAAAAGCCAGACTATCGGGGCTACCCGGCGTTCACCGATCAGCAGCTCGATGAGTTCATACAGACCGCGTACACAAAGCGTTGGCAGTTGCTGGTCCACACCAATGGTGATGCGGCGATCGATCAGCTGATCGGTTCGGTGCAGCGCGTATCGGCTCGGCTGCCTGCAGCGGATCGGCGCACGGTGGCCATTCATGCGCAAACCGCGCGTGCAGATCAACTCGATGCCATGAAGCGGCTGCAGATTTTCCCCAGCTTTTTTCCCATGCACACGTTCTACTGGGGCGACTGGCACCGTGATTCGGTGTTGGGCACCGAGCGTGCGCAGCACATCAGCCCCACGGGTTGGGCCATGCAACGCGGCATGATGTTCACCTCGCACCATGATGCGCCGGTGGCATTTCCCGACTCCATGCGCGTGTTGTCATCGACCGTGAATCGCACCACCCGCAGCAATCAGGTGCTGGGTTCCGAGCACCGGCTCGATCCGTGGGTGGCGCTCAAGGCGATGACCATCTGGGCGGCATATCAGCATTTCGAGGAGCGCGACAAGGGCACGATCGAAGCGGGCAAGCGCGCTGATTTCGTCATCCTCGATCGCAACCCGCTCGCCATCGAGCGCGCGCAGCTGGCCGATCTGAAGGTGCTTGAGACCATCAAGGACGGGCGCACGGTGTATCGCAGCGAGCCTTCAAAACAGGCCGAATCCTGTAGTGCAACGGCTGCGTGCTTTGCGCAGTTGAGTGCAGTGGTGGGCACGCCCAGGTTTCAGTGGTTCACCCGTCAGCCGCGGTGAGGGTCCTGGCAGGCTTCGCCCAATGCGGTCAAGCGGCCATGCGGTCAGGCTGACTTTGGCTGCGCCACCGTGGGCAGCGCCGGTGTGAGCGTGGCACACACTGCCGCAGCGGATTCGCCATCGAGCGCCGGTTTTTTCTGCAGCAGCGCCACGCCGTTTTTCACGGCCACAATCTCAGCCACGATCGATACGGCAATCTCGGCCGGTGTGCGACTGCCGATGTCCAGACCAATGGGGCCGTGCAGACGGGCCAGTTGGGCATCGGTGATGTCAAAGAGCTTGAGCCGCTCCTTGCGCTTGGCCGTATTGCCGCGCGAACCCAGTGCGCCCACATAGAACGCGTCGGACTTCAGCGCTTCG
>JBIKKG010000335.1:0-3291 GCA_044360485.1 Burkholderiaceae bacterium
ACGGCGGCACGCAGGGCATTCAGGAGTTCGTGATTGGCATGGCGCATCGAGGGCGCCTCAATGTGCTGGTCAACACGCTGGGCAAGATGCCGGCCGACCTGTTCGCCGAATTCGAAGGCCAGCATGCTGACGATTTGCCGTCGGGTGACGTCAAGTATCACCAGGGTTTCTCCAGTGACGTCTCCACGCCCGGCGGTCCGGTCCATTTGTCGCTCGCATTCAATCCATCGCACCTGGAAATCGTGAACCCAGTGGTCGAAGGTTCCACACGCGCGCGCCAGGATCGGCGCGGCGATGTGGAGGGCAAGCAGGTCCTGTCTGTGCTGGTGCATGGCGATGCGGCCTTCGCTGGTCAGGGCGTGGTGATGGAAACCCTGAACCTCGCGCAAACCCGGGGCTATGGCACGGGGGGCACGGTGCATATCGTGATCAACAATCAGATCGGGTTCACGACCTCCGATCCGCGCGATACCCGTTCAACGATCTATTGCTCCGACGTTGTCAAGATGATCGAGGCGCCGGTCTTCCATGTGAACGGCGACGATCCTGAGGCGGTCACCTTCGTGACGCGTCTGGCGATGGATTTCAGGGCCCGCTTCAGCAAGGACGTCGTGGTCGATATCGTGTGCTTCCGCAAGTTGGGGCATAACGAGCAGGACACGCCCGCACTCACGCAACCGCTGATGTACAAGAAGATTGGTGAGCATCCGGGTACGCGCAAACTGTATGCCGACAAGCTCGAGGCACAGGGGGTACTGACCAAGGGTGAAGGGGATGCGCTGGTCAAGGCCTTCCGTGCGGCCATGGATGCAGGCCGCCATACCTCTGATCCGGTGATCTCCAACTTCAAGAGCAAGTTGGCGGTCGACTGGATGCCCTTCCTGAACCGCAAGTGGACCGATACCGCTGATACTGCGGTGCCGATGGCCGAACTCAAGCGCATCGCGACCCGCATCACGACGGTGCCCGAGACGTTCAAGCTGCATCCGCTGGTCGAGAAAGTGGTGGCCGACCGCCGTGCGATGGGGCAGGGCGACGCCGCGCTGGATTGGGGCATGGGCGAGCATCTGGCGTTTGCCACCCTGCTGGCATCGGGGTATGCCGTGCGGCTGTCCGGGCAGGATTCCGGTCGGGGCACGTTCACCCATCGACACGCCGTGCTGCACGACCAAAATCGTGAGCGCTGGGACTCGGGCGACTACATCCCGCTTGAGCATGTGTCCGACAAGCAAGGCGCATTCACGGTCATCGACTCGGTGCTCTCGGAAGAAGCCGTGCTCGGGTTCGAGTATGGCTACGCCGCCGCTGAACCCAATGCGCTGGTGATCTGGGAAGCGCAATTCGGCGACTTCGTGAATGGCGCTCAGGTGGTGATCGATCAGTTCATTTCGTCGGGCGAGACCAAATGGGGGCGTTCATGCGGCCTCACGATGATGCTGCCCCATGGCTATGAAGGGCAGGGGCCGGAGCATTCCTCGGCGCGCCTGGAGCGCTTCCTGCAGTTGTGTGCCGAGAACAATATGCAGGTCGCGCAACCGACCAATCCGGCGCAGATTTTCCATCTGCTTCGTCGCCAGATGATTCGGACGTTCCGCAAGCCGTTGGTCATCATGACGCCCAAGTCGCTGCTGCGAAATAAGGAAGCGGTGTCGCCCCTGCAAGACCTGGCGCGCGGAAGCTTTCACACTGTCCTTGGCGAGACTGACGAGGCGATTGATGCGTCGGCGGTGCGCAAGGTGGTGATCAGCAGTGGAAAGGTCTACTACGATCTGCGTGCGGCTCGCCGTGAGCGTCAGTTGACGGATGTGGCCTTGCTGCGACTGGAGCAGCTGTATCCGTTCCCGCACAAAGCGCTGGAAGCCGAACTGCGCCGCTTCCCAGGCCTGACCCAGGTGGTCTGGTGCCAGGACGAGCCACAGAACCAGGGTGCCTGGTTCTTCGTGCAGCACCATCTGAACGAGGCCCTCAAGGATGGCCAGCGGCTGTCCTATGCCGGACGCCCCGCATCGGCTTCGCCAGCCGTGGGCTATTACGACAAGCACTACGCGCAGCAAAAAGAGCTGCTCGCCGCGGCGCTCGGTGACGCTCCGAAATCGAAAACACGCAAGGCCTCCTGACATGGCACTCATCGAAGTCAAAGTTCCCCAACTGTCCGAATCTGTGGCTGAGGCCACGTTGCTGCAGTGGCACAAGAAGCCCGGCGAGGCCATCGAGCGCGATCAGAATCTGATCGATGTCGAGACTGATAAGGTCGTGCTGGAGCTGCCGTCTCCGGAGGCTGGCGTGCTCGCGCGCATCCTCAAGGAAGATGGCTCGACCGTGGTCGCGGGCGAGGTGATTGCGATCATCGATACTGATGCGAAGGCAGGGGCGCAGGCCTCTGCACCCGCCCAGTCTGCACCGGCCGCAGCACCGCCAGCCCAGGCTGCGGCGGTGACTGCGCCTGCCGCCTCGGCCACCGGGGCGAGCAAGGCCGGGGTGGCAATGCCATCTGCCGGCAAATTGCTGTCTGAAGCAGGCATTGCGTCAGGCACCGTGGCGGGAAGCGGGCGCGATGGGCGCATCACCAAGGGTGATGCACTGGCTGCCGTAGCGGGCGCGAAGTCGAGCCCCGCCACACCTGCCACAGCGCCGATTCCGACGGGGGCACCGACGAGCAGTCTGCCCGCGGTGAGTGCACCGATGAATCCCGCCAAGCTGATCGAAGGCCGTCCCGAGCAGCGGGTGGCCATGTCGCGGTTGCGTCAGCGCGTGGCGGAGCGGCTGCTGCAGTCGCAGGCCACGAACGCGATCCTGACCACCTTCAACGAAGTCAACATGCAGCCGGTCATGGACCTGCGCAAGAAGTACCAGGATCGCTTCGAGAAGGAACACGGCACCCGACTCGGCTTCATGAGTTTCTTCGTGAAGGCCGCCGTGCATGCGCTCAAGAAATACCCCGTGGTCAATGCCTCGATCGATGGCACTGACGTGGTGTATCACGGCTATTTCGACATCGGCGTGGCAGTGGGTTCGCCCCGTGGCCTGGTGGTGCCGGTGATTCGCAATGCCGATCAGATGAACTTTGCGCAGATCGAAAACCAGATCACCGATTACGGTAAGCGTGCGCAAGACGGCAAGCTGGGTATAGAAGAGCTGACCGGGGGAACGTTCTCGATTTCCAACGGCGGCGTATTCGGATCCATGCTCTCCACACCAATCATCAATCCGCCGCAATCGGCGATCCTCGGCGTGCATGCGACCAAGGAACGGGCGGTGGTTGAAAATGGTCAGGTGGTGGTGCGGCCGATG
>JBIKKG010000336.1:0-3284 GCA_044360485.1 Burkholderiaceae bacterium
GCTGACAGCCTTCAACCATGACGAGCAGGCCGTCGCCAAGCTGCTCAATCACTCTGACAGTCTGATTTCGCTGTCCGATGCAGGCGCGCATCTGTCTTTCCTGGATGACTCCGGTTTCGGGCTGCACTTGCTGGGGCACTGGGTGCGCGATCAGTCCGTCATGCCGATGGCCGAGGCGGTGCGCAGGCTCACCAGTGCCCAGTCCGAGTTTTTCGGTATCCGGGATCGCGGGAGTATCCGTGAGGGCATGGCTGCGGATTTGCTGCTCTTCGACCCCAAGGCGGTCGGGCGGGGCGCGCGTACGCGTGCCGATGATCTGCCGGCGGGGGCCACTCGGGTGGTCACGCAGTCCCGCGGGGTGCATGGGGTGTGGGTCAATGGCGTGCAGGTGGCCAATGCACAAGGCGTGCTGCACCGCGAACTGCCTGGCAAGCTGCTGCGATCATGGCACTGAACCTCTCGATCCGAGCCGACGTCGAGGACATCGCTCGCGCGTCGCAGTGGCTGGCGCAGGCGGGTGCTGAGCTTGGAGTCCCCGATTCGCAGGTACGGCGTCTGGATCAGTGTCTGGATGAATTGCTCGCCAACGTGGTTCACCACGGAGGCGCACAGGCGGCTGCGTCGGATGTGCGCCTCACTCTGGCGGTCTCGGACGCTGCGGCCCCGACGCGTGAGGCGACTCTGACGGTGGACGACGCTGGCCCTGCGTTCGATCCGACGACTCACCAGACGAAAGCGCTCCCCGAGGATCTGATGGACGCCGAGCCGGGTGGGTTGGGCATCATGATGGTCCGGGAGTTCTCCGACCGGCTGGTCTACCGCTACGTGAACGGGCGTAATTGCCTTGATGTCACCGTGAACTGGGTGGTCTGATCGCCATCAAGATGCCGATGCACGCGGGCTCCTGAGATACACTGCGCAGGTTGCAGACAGTGCTTTCAAGTGCGTCACCCGTCCGTATCCACCTAAACATTCCATTTGAGTTGAAACCCCATGTCGAATCCTGCTCATTACGCTCCGATCGGACGCTTGGACGGCTCGAACGCTGCCGCTGCCGAAAAAGACCTGCTCGCGCTGTTCTCCGAGTCCGGGGCCAGTGTTGAGGTAGACCTGTCCAAGCTTGATTACGTCAGCAGTGCCGGGCTTCGCGTGTTCCTGTCTGCCGCGAAGGCGGCCAAGGGCAAAGGCGGCACGCTGGTGTTGCGCAATCCCAAGCCCGCGGTCCTCGAAGTGCTTCAGATCAGCGGGTTTGATCGCATTCTCAACATTCAGTCCTGAGGCCCGCCATGACGACTCCCGCAGCAACGCCGGCGCGCCTGACACTCGCCGAAGAGCTTCTGTTGGTCGCGCTCGACGACGAGACCGGCACGGTCATGCATTTGCCGCCGCTGGCGCTGGAGCTGGGTCTGGCTGCAGCACTGGTGGGTGAACTGACGCTCGAGGGCCGGGTGGATACCGATCCGAGCCGCTTGTTCGTCACCTCCAAGGCGCCGCTTGGTGATTCGATCCTGGACGAAACGCTGGCCGATGTCGTGAGCGAGCCCAAGCAATTGTCGTCCGAGGCCTGGTTGCGGCGCATTGCTGAGGAAGGTCCGGTGCTGCGTGATCGCATTACACAGCGTCTGGTCAATCGCGGGGTGCTGCAGTCGGTTGAAAAGCGTCTGATGTGGGTCTTTCGTACGAGGGTGTACCCGCCCACCAGCGGGATCGAGGAGCGCGAGGTCAAAAGCCGTATCATGACCCTGCTCAACAACGACGATATTCCCAGCCCGCGTGACGCCCTGCTGGTTGGTTTGTTGCGCGCTACGGGCATGTTCGATTTGCTGTTGGGCGAACCAGAGCAGGCGCGTCTGCGTGGTCGGATAGACCAACTGGCCAATCTGGAGGAGATCGGGCGCTCTTTGAACCAGACCGTGGCCGCACTTCAAGTGGCGTTGGCCTCGGCCTACATGGGTCCGGTCTAAGGTCTCTTCGTCTGACGCCTGCCGGCATGCAGCCTCACGGGTTGCATGCCGCACGACATCAGAGCGGGTCAGACAATGCGTCCGGACCGCAACATGGACAGAGCAGCAGCGGCCAGCGCGAGGCAGGTCGCTGCCACCGAGAACAGCGCTCCGACTTCAATCTCTTTTTTCTCGGTCACGAATCGACTGTTCAGTGAGCGGTAGACGCGTTCCAGTTCGCCCGCGCTGGCGGCTTGGAAATACTCGCCTCGGGTCAGGTCTGCGACGGTCTTGAGCGCAACTTCATCCAGAGCAACGCGCATCGACCAGCCGTCCGAACGCATCACTTCACCCTTTGCCGTGCCGATACCCACGGTGTACACCCGCACGCCGCGGCTCGCAGCAAGCCGTGCTGCAGCGACCGGATCGGGGCCGGCAGTCGATTGACCATCCGTCATCAGCACGATCACTGCGGAATCGAACGTGCCGGGTTCCACCTGAGGGGCCTCACCCCCTGGCGCTGCGGCGCCACCCCCTCCTGAGTCACGCGCGGCATCGCGACGGTCTTCACGAGAGCCCGGCCGCGGCCCGGCGCCTTGATGGCGCGAGACGCTGTTCAGGTCAATCCCAGTACCCGGGAAGATGGCGGCGAGCGACACCACAATTGCGCTGCCAATCGCCGTGCCACGCTGGGGCTGCAGACGTTCGATCGATTGCAGGATGTCATCGCGCCGGTCGGTCGGCGGCTGCACCAGCGAGGCAGTGCCGGCGAAGCCGACAATGCCGATGCGGGTGCTGCGGGGCTGTTGTGCGATGAAGGCGCGGGCGGCCGCTTGCGCCGCCGCCAGCCGATTGGGCGCCATGTCGGTGGCGCGCATGCTGCCCGAGGCATCGATGGCAAGGATCACCGTCTCGTGCGGTGAGGGCAGCGTGATCACCGACGCCGGGCGCGCTGCGGCCAGGCACCAGAGGACACCAGCGGTCAGGGCCAGAGCGATCGGCAGTCTGTGCAGCCAGCCACGTCCACTGAGGGGCGCACCGGCGGGTGTTTTCAGACCTGGCCAAGCGGACCGGCTGCCTTTGCGGGCCCAGCGTATGGCCAGCCAGGTCAGCGGTATCAACGCTGTCAGCAGCCAGAGCATCTGAGGCCAGATGAAAGTCATTGCGCACCCGCCGCGCCAGGTGCCAGATGCGCTGGCAGGGATCCGGCACTCGCCAGTCGGCTGCGCTGACGGCGCAGGTCGGCGAATCGCAACAGGGCGTCGGCCAGGTCATCGGTGGTGCCGACCTCCAGCGTATCCACGCCGGCGCGCATCAGCCCTTGGCGAACCGCCTCTTCGC
>JBIKKG010000090.1:0-11822 GCA_044360485.1 Burkholderiaceae bacterium
GACTGTGTGGGCTTACTGGTCGTAGCCGGGATTGCGCCGGTCGAGCTTGCGCAACAGTGCAGCGAAAATTTCGGCTGAACTCAGCACGCCGCGCTGAACGGTCACGGCATGGGCTACGGTGTCCAGCACCGATTGCTGAACCTCGATCAGATCGGCGCCACCTGCTTGCGCTGCGATTTGCGCCTGGCAGGCTGATTCCAGGGTGTACATCGCCTGAAACGCCTCGCCCATGGTCGGGGCCACGGTGAGCAGGCCGTGGTTGCGCAGGATCATGTATTTCGCATGTCCCAGGTCGGACTGCAGGCGCAGCTTTTCATCGTCGCGCACCGCAATGCCTTCGTAGTCGTGGTACGCCAGCTGGCTCATGATGATGGTGGCCTGCTGCGAGATCGGCAGCAAACCGCGCCGCTGGGCAGACACGCCCACGCCGGCGCGGGTATGCGTGTGCAGCACGCAGCCGGCGTCTTCACGTACCTCATGCACGGCACTGTGGATGACAAAGCCGGCCGGATTCACCTTGTAGGGTGTGGGCAGCAGCGGCTTGCAGTCCATATCAATCTTGACCAGTGACGAGGCCGTGATTTCTTCAAACATCAACCCGTACGGATTGATCAGGAAATGATGCTCGGGCCCCGGGATGCGCGCCGAGATATGAGTGAACACCAGATCATCCCAACCGTAGAGCGCCACCAGGCGGTAAACCGCCGCCAGCTCCACACGTAGCTTCCATTCCTGTTCGCTGACTTGGGATCGGATTGAGGTTTGAGGGGCATTCATGGGGCGTCTCCCTGTGTGATGGTCGTGGTTGTGAGGGTCGTGGGCAAGTTGGTCAATCCACCGCTGCGGCCCACCGGGCCGCAAGCCGTCTCGTGTGAGGCTTCAGCTGAGCTCGACCAGTTGCTTGCCGAAGTTCTGGCCACGCAGCAGGCCGATGAAGGCCTCAGGGGCCGCATCCAAGCCCTTGGCAATGGTTTCATGGTACTTGAGCCGGCCCTCAGCCACCCCACGGGCCAGCTCTTCAAGCGCCGGTGGCCAGGCATCGGGGAATTCCGAGACGATGAACCCCTGGATCTTCAGCCGACTGACCAGCACCTGGAAGAAGTGATTCACCGGGATCGGCTCGTCGTTATAGCCCGCAATCAGGCCGCACACCGCAATGCGTCCGAACGCATTCATGCGCGACAGCACGGCATCAAGGATGGCGCCACCGACGTTCTCGAAATAGCCGTCGATGCCATTTGGGGTGGCTGCGGCGAGGTCTGCCACCAGACGCCCGGCCTTGTAGTCCACGCAGGCATCAAAGCCATATTCCTTGACCACGGCTTCGCATTTCGTAGCGCCGCCTGCAATACCCACCACCCGACAGCCCGCGGCTTTAGCCAATTGGCCCACCACCGACCCGACTGCCCCCGAGGCTGCCGACACCACGACCGTCTCGCCGGCCTTGGGCTGAATGATGCGGTTCAGGCCGACCCAGGCGGTGACCCCAGGCATGCCCGCCACGCCCAGAAACGCCTGCATGGGCACCTGACGGGTGTCGACTTTGCGCAGGCCGGCGCCATCCGATACGCCGTAGAGCTGCCAGCCGAAGCCACCCACCACCACATCGCCCACCGCAAATTTCGGGTGACGGCTTTGCACCACCTCGCCCACCGTGCCGCCGACCATGGTCTCGTTCAGGGACTGAGCCTGGCGATAGGACTTGCGGTCGTTCATGGCACCGCGCATGTAGGGATCGAGCGACAGGTAGCGATTGCGCACCAGCAACTGGCCTTCGCCGATTGCCGCAACCGGCGCTTCTTCCATGCGGAAGTCCTGTGGTTTGACCTGTCCTTGCGGACGAGCGGCCAGGACGAGTCGGCGGTTGGTGTGAGTGGTCATGAGGGAGTCTCGTGTGTGCAGAAGTGGGAAAGTACCGCGTGCGGGTTCGTCCGCGGCCACCGTGAAGCATGAGCTCTGTGGCGCGTGCTCACTAGGGTGTCATCCATGAATGGGGTGTACTTGGTCGGGTGTGCTCAGTACTGATTGGGCGGACAGCGATCAGGCGATCTCGAACAGCCCCGCCGCGCCCATCCCGCCGCCGATGCACATGGTCACCACGCCCAGACGGGCGCCGCGCCGCTTGCCTTCGATCAACAGATGGCCCACCAGGCGCTGTCCCGAGACGCCGTAAGGATGGCCCACGGCAATGGCACCGCCGTTGACGTTGAGCTTGTCGTTGTCGATGCCCAGGTGGTCGCGGATGTACAGCACCTGCACCGCGAAGGCTTCGTTGAGCTCCCACAGATCGATGTCGGAGACCTTCAGACCGTGGCGCTTGAGCAGCTTCGGGATGGCGTAAATCGGGCCGATCCCCATTTCGTCTGGCTCACAGCCCGCCACCGCAAAGCCGCGGAAAATACCCAAAGGTGTCAGGCCGCGGCGCTCGGCCAGTGCGCGGTCCATCACGACGCAGGCACCCGCGCCGTCCGAGAACTGACTGGCGTTGCCGGCGGCAATCACCCCGCCTTCGACGGCGGGCCGAATTTGCGAGACGCCCTCGTACGTGGTGTCAGCACGAATGCCTTCATCCCGATCCAGGGTCGTGTCCTTGACGGTCTCAACACCTGTTTGCTTATCGACCGATTTCATCTTGACCGTGATCGGCACGATTTCGTCGCGGGTTTTGCCGGCGGCTGCGGCGGCTGCGGCACGCTGCTGGCTTTGCACACCGTATCGGTCCTGTGCCTCACGCGGTACGCTGTAGCGCTTGGCGACGCATTCGGCCGTCTGCAGCATCGGCCAGTAGATTTCAGGCTTATTCGCCTTGAGCCAGGGATCGATCAGATCCTGGGTATTCATGCCGTTTTGCACCAGCGAAATGGACTCCACACCGCCCGCCACATAGACATCGCCTTCACCGGCCACGATGCGCTGCGCCGCGAGTGCAATGGTCTGCAGACCCGAGGAGCAAAAGCGGTTGACGGTCATGCCCGATACGCTGACCGGCATGCCTGCTGCCAGTGCAATCTGGCGCGCGATGTTCGAGCCGGTGGCGCCTTCCGGGTTGGCGCAGCCCATGATCACGTCTTCGACTTCGTCGGCAGAGACCTTGGCTCGCTGCAGCGCGGCTTTGACGACATGGCCGCCCATGGTCGCGCCATGGGTCATGTTGAGTGCGCCCTTCCAGGATTTGGCCAACCCGGTGCGGGCAGTGGACACGATGACGGCTTCGCGCATGAACGGTGCTCCTTGTGCGTTCAAGGCCAGGCGCTGCATGCGCCCGGCTTAGAGAGGTGAGAAAATAAATTTTTTCGCAGTGCCAGGCAGCAACCTGCTTAGCCGTTGAAGCGCTTGCCTTCGGCAGCCAGACGCGCCAGCAGCGGTGCGGGTTTCCAGAAGTCGGGGTCGGCCTGCGGGTTGGCCGCAAAGCCTTTCATGATCTCGACCACCTTGGGCAGACCGATGCTGTCGGCATGGAACATCGGGCCGCCTCGGAAGCGCGCCAGCCCGTACCCGGTCAGGTAAATGATGTCGATGTCGGAGGCGCGCAGCGCAATGCCTTCGTCCAGCAGCTGCGCCCCCTCGTTCACCAGCGCCAGCACCAGCCGATTGACGATTTCCTCGTCGCTCACTTTGCGCGGCGTGACGCCCAGCCGTGCGCGCTCCTTGACCAGCATCTCATCGACCACCGCCGAGGGATAGGCCGTGCGATCGCCCGGTTTGTAGTCGTACCAGCCGGCCGAGGTCTTCTGACCGTAGCGGCCCAACTCGCACAGCAGGTCGGCGGTCTTGGAATAACGCAGATCGGGTTTTTCCAGGTAACGGCGCTTGCGGATGTACCAGCCCACATCATTGCCGGCCAGATCGCCCATCCGGAACGGACCCATCGAGAAGCCCCAGCGCTCAATGGCACCGTCCACCTGTTGCGGCGTGCAGCCTTCTTCCAGAAGGAAGCCCGCCTGACGCGAATACTGCTCGATCATGCGGTTGCCGATAAACCCGTCGCACACGCCGGCCACCACGCCCACCTTGCGGATCTTCTTGGACAGCGCCATGGTCGTGGCCAGCACATCCTTCCCGGTCTTGGCGCCACGCACAATCTCCAGCAGCCGCATCACATTGGCCGGCGAAAAAAAGTGCGTTCCGATCACATCCTGCGGACGCTTCGTGAACCCGGCGATCTGATCAACGTCCAGTGTCGAGGTGTTGGAGGCCAGGATGGCGCCTGGCTTCATGGTGGCGTCCAGCATCTCGAACACGGTCTTCTTGACCGTCATGTCCTCGAAGACCGCCTCGACCACGATATCGGCCTGGGCGAGCTCGGCATACGACAGCGTGGGCTTGATGAGCGCCATGCGCTGCTCCACCTCGTCCTGCGTCATGCGGCCTTTTTTCGCGGTGTTTTCGTAGTTGCGCCGGATGGTGGCCAGGCCCTTGTCGAGCGCTTCCTGCTTCATTTCCAGCAGCGTGACCGGGATGCCCACGTTCACGAAATTCATCGTGATGCCACCGCCCATCGTGCCCGCGCCAATGACAGCCGCCGACTTGATGGCGCGCTGAGGCGTGTCATCGGGGACATCGGGGATCTTGCTGGCGGCGCGCTCGGCAAAGAACGCGTGACGCAGCGCCTTGGACGAAATCGAATCGATCAGCTCGCCGAAGAGCGCCTGCTCGACCTTCATGCCTTCGTCAAACGGCTTCTTGGCCGCGGCTTCGACGCACTCCAGGCATTTCATGGGGGCGGGATAGCCCACATAGGTCTTGGCGACCTGATCGCGCGCGGCGGCGAAAAACGCGTCTGCGCCGCCCGGCATGGAGGCCGGATCGACGGTGAGATCGCGGATGCGCGGACGCTTTGCCCCGGCGGCCACGACCTCGCGCGCAAAGGCTACTGCGCCTGCGACGAAATCGCCCTCGATGAGCTTGGAGAAATAGCCGAGCTTGGCGGCTTGTTCGGCGCGAATCGGATTGCCGGTGACGATCATGTCGAGCGCCTTGGACGCCCCGACGATGCGCGGCAGGCGCTGAGTGCCGCCAGCGCCCGGCAGCAAGCCAAGATTCACTTCGGGCAGACCGATCTGCGTGCCCGGTGCGCCCACCCTGTAATGACAGCTCAGCGCCAGCTCATTGCCGCCACCCAGCGCCAGACCTGCAATGGCGGCCACCACCGGCTTGGCGGCGTTTTCGATCTGGTCGATGACGTCGAGCAGGTGCGGCGACGCGTCTGCTGCAGGCGTATTGAATTCGCGGATGTCGGCGCCGCCTGAAAACGCGCGGGCGGTGCCGGTGAGCACCACGGCCTTGACCGAGGCGTCGGCCATCGCGCGGGCGATGCCGTCGCGAATGCCGCTGCGCAGGCCGTGGCCCAGGCCGTTGACCGGCGGATTGTCCATGGTGATGACGGCAATATCGCCGTCCTGACGGTAGTGCGCTTGGCTCATCCCTGTGCCTTTCTGAGATCGAACGATCGTTCTATTTCTGGGCTGAAACAAGGCCGCGTATGACGCAGCGGCCGGGGGGGTGGTCTGCGGCCCGTGGGCGTGCAGGAACCATCCCGAAACTATACCGAACTCGGCTGAGCCTTACTCAGCCGAGATGTATCCGCACCGGTGACGGTCAGGCGCCTGGCAGCGTGTAGTCCTTGAACTGCTCGCGCAGTTTGGTCTTGAGCATCTTGCCGGTGGCGCCCAGGGGAATCGCCTCCACGAACTGCACGTCATCGGGCGTCCACCACTTGGCGATCTTGCCCTCGTAGAACGCAATGAGTTCTTCTCGGGTCACGTTTGCGCCAGGCTTTTTCACGACCACCAGCAACGGGCGCTCATCCCATTTCGGGTGGGTAATGCCGATCACCGCCGCCTGGGCGACCGCCGGATGCGCAATCGCGAGGTTCTCCAGGTCGATCGAGCTGATCCACTCGCCGCCCGACTTGATCACATCCTTGCTGCGGTCAGTGATCTGCATGTAACCGTCGCCGTCGATCGTGGCCACGTCCCCGGTTGGAAACCAACTGCGACCCTGCGCATCGGTGCGCAGCGGGTCGCCACCTTCACCCTTGAAATACGACTTCACCACCCAGGGGCCGCGTACCAGCAGGTCGCCGTAGGTCTTCCCGTCCCAGGGCAGGTCCTGGCCGTCATCCCCAGTGATCTTCATGTCGACGCCAAAGAGCGCCTTGCCCTGCTTGGCATAGACCTTCATCTGCTCATCTTCGGGCATCTCGACATGCTTGCTCATCAGTCGCGAGATCGTGCCCAGGGGCGACATCTCGGTCATGCCCCAGGCATGGATCACGTCGACGCCGTGTTGCTCGCGAAATGCTTTGATCATGGCGGGCGGACAGGCCGAACCGCCGATGACCGTGCGCTTGAAGGTCGAGAACTTCAGGTTGTTGGACGCCACGTATTGCAGCAGGCCAAGCCAGACCGTGGGTACGCCGGCCGAATAGGTGACCTTCTCCGACTCGAAGAGTTCGTAGAGCGACTTGCCGTCGAGCGCTGCTCCGGGAAAGACCAGCTTTGCACCCACCAGCGCGCAGATGTATGGCAAGCCCCAGGCATTGACGTGAAACATGGGCACCACGGGCAGGATCGAGTCACGCGTGCTGCAGCCCATGGCATCGGGCAATGCCGACGCATAGGCATGCAAAACCGTGGAGCGGTGGCTGTACAAAGCGCCCTTCGGGTTGCCGGTCGTGCCGGAGGTGTAGCACAGCGCCACGGCCGATCGCTCATCGATCTGCGGCCAGTCGAAGGCCGTCGGCTCGCCTGCCAGCAGGTCCTCGTAGCACAGCAGATTGGCGATCTTGGTGGCCGCAGGCATGTGCGCGCGGTCGCACATCGCAATCCAGCCCTTGACCTTCGGGCAATGCGCGGCAATGCCCTCAATGATCGGCAGGAAGGTCAGATCGAAGGCGAGGAAGCTGTCTTCTGCATGATTGACGATCCAGGCGATCTGCTCAGGGTGCAGCCGCGGGTTGATCGTATGAATCACCCCGCCCATGCCGCCCACGGCGTAGTAGGTCTCCATGTGGCGGTAGCCGTTCCAGGCCAGGGTGGCGACCCGATCGCCTTGCTTGACGCCCGCCTGGCTCAGCGCATGGGCCATTTGTGCGGCCCGATGCGCACAGTCGCGCCAGGTATAGCGGTGAATGTCGCCCTCGACGCGGCGCGAAACGATTTCGACCTCGGGGTAGTGGCGCTCGGCATGCTGCAGCAGGCTGGACACGAGCAGCGGCATGTCCATCATCAGTCCCTGCATGGGGCTCTCCTGAAAACGTGGAATGGTCGATTGCAAAGGTGGCGATGTTGGGCAGGTCGACCGCGCCCGTCAAGCCGGCAGGGCCTTCCGCACCCCTGCCCAGGGGTCCGCGCATAGAATGCCGGATGCTCCAACGTACCGAATCCACCTCTGCGCCGGCTGGCCCGACCCCTTCCAACGGTGATCGCGCCCCAGGCATCGGTGCCGCGCCCGGGGCGGTTCATCCGGATCTTGATGCGCTGCGCTTTGACAACCGGTTCGCCCGGCTGTCGGCAGAGCTTCCTCATCCGACCCTGGACGCCGCCGATGCGCCGCGCGCGGGATCGGCCTCGCTGACGTTCGGGACCGCCTTGCCGCCACAGTCGCTGCCCGATCCTTACCTGGTGGCGGCCTCAGCTGATGCCGCGGCGCTGATCGGACTGGACGCGCGCGCCTTTGATCGCGACGCCAATCTGCAGGTGCTGGCAGGCAACCGTATCCCTGCCGGGGCGCAGCCCATGGCTACGGTCTATGCCGGCCATCAGTTCGGACACTGGGCCGGTCGACTGGGCGACGGGCGGGCCCTGCTGCTGGGCGAGGTCATAGCGCCTGGCGGTCAGGGCTGGGAACTGCAGCTCAAAGGAGCCGGCAAGACCCCCTACTCCCGCATGGGCGATGGCCGGGCCGTGTTGCGCTCCTCCATCCGGGAGTATTTGTGTTCCGAGGCGATGGCGGCTTTGGGCATTCCAACGACGCGAGCGCTGGCGCTAGCTGGCTCTGACCAGCCTGTCATTCGCGAGACAGTCGAGACCGCTGCCGTGGTGATGCGCATGGCACCATCGTTCGTGCGCTTTGGTCACTTCGAGTATTTCGCGCATTTCAACCAGCATGGCGCGCTCAAGACACTGGCCGACTATGTCATTGACCGTTATGAGCCTGCGATCGCAGACCAGGCGCCAGCCGATCGGCGCACGGGTCAGGTCTATGCCAACTGGCTGGCGACGGTTGCCCGCAGCACGGCGCAATTGATGGCGCAATGGCAATCGGTCGGTTTTTGTCATGGCGTGATGAACACCGACAACATGTCGATTCTGGGGCTCACGATCGACTATGGGCCCTTCGGTTTTCTGGACGGGTTCGACGCCGGCCACATCTGCAATCACTCGGACGATCAAGGGCGCTACGCGTATTCGATGCAGCCGCGCATCGGCGAATGGAACTGCTTCGCTCTGGGTCAGGCGCTGATGCCGCTGATCGGGGATGTCGAGATGGCCCAGCAGGCGCTGGCGGCTTATGCCGAGGCTTTCGCCCGTGCCTACCCTGCCCGGCTGCGCGCCAAACTCGGTCTGCAGAACGAACAGCCTGACGACTCGGCCCTGTTCGATGCACTCTTCGAAGCCTTGCATGCCTCGCGTGTCGATTTCACCCTGTTTTTCCGCACCCTGGCGGGGGTGCACCGCAGCGACGCGCAAGCCGATGGTCCGGTGCGTGACCTCTTCATCGACCGCGCCGCCGCCGATGCCTGGCTGGCCCGGTACCGCCAGCGTCTGGCCATGGACGCCCGCAGCGACGCCGAGCGTGCGGCCGCCATGCACCGCGTCAACCCGCTGTACATCTTGCGCAATCACCTGGCCGAAATTGCCATCCGAAAGGCTCGGGGTGAAAACGCCGATGGCATACCCTCCGGGGCGCCCGATTTCAGCGAGGTCAGGCGCCTGTCTGAAGTGCTCTCTGACCCGTACACAGAACGCGCAGGCCTTGAAGCGTATGCTGCGCCGCCACCTGCCTGGGCCTCGCGCCTGTCTATCAGCTGCTCATCCTGACCATGAAACTGCTGTTCGATCTCTTCCCGATTCTGCTGTTTTTCCTTGCCTACAAGTACGGCGATGTCTACATCGCTACCGGGGTAGCCATTGCCGCCACGATTGCCCAGATCGGCTGGCTCAAACTGCGTGCCCGCAAGGTCGAGCCGATGCAGTGGGCCAGCCTGGGGATCATTGTGGTGTTCGGTGGGATGACCCTGCTGTTTCGTGATGAGACGTTCATTAAGTGGAAGCCCACGGTGCTGTACCTGCTGTTTGCCGCGGCATTGGCCTTCACTGGCCGGTTTACCGGCAAGCAGCCGCTGAAGGCGATCATGGGTGGGCAGCTGGATTTGCCGGATGCTGTCTGGGCGCGTTTGACCCAGGCCTGGATCGGGTTCTTCCTGGTCATGGCCGTGCTCAATCTGTTTGTGGCTTACCGCATGTCGCTGGATGCCTGGGTCAACTTCAAACTCTTTGGCAGCCTGGGCCTGACCTTCCTCTTTGTGCTGGCGCAGGGCCTCTGGCTAAGTCGGCACATGAAGGATCCTGCCCCTGTTGCGCCGCCGCCGAGTGATCGGTCATGACGCGCATCCCGGTGGTGCGTCCATCGCTGGATGAACTGCGTGAACGGCTGGGCAGTGTCTTCGAAGGCGATCTCATCGATCTGACAGACGACAGTCATCTGCATGCCGGACATGCCGGCGCACAGGGCGGTGCGGGCCATTATTCGGTGCGTATCGTCTCGGTGCGCTTCGAAGGTCTGGGCCGGTTGGCGCGGCATCGACTTGTGTATCATCCCCTCGAAACTTGGATGCCCGATCGCGTCCATGCCCTGTCCATCACCGCGGTCACGCCATCCGAGGCGCGCGGTTCCTCCCCCGAAGCTTCAAGCGCACCATGACCCCATTTCATCGCACCGTGCTGTCGGCTGCATTTGCAGGCCTGTCGATCTTTGCCGCGCTGCCCGCAGCGCAGGCCCAAAATGCCGCGCTGGTCAACGGCAAAGCCATTCCGACGGCGCGCGTCGACGAGTTTGTTGCCTCGCTCGTTCAGCAGGGCCGCCCCGACTCCCCCGAACTGCGTAAGGCCGTGCGTGATGAACTGATCGCCCGCGAAATTTTCACGCAGGAAGCCGAGCGCAAAGGGCTCACCCGTCAACCCGATGTCCAGCGACAGCTCGACGCAGCCCGCCAGGACATCCTGATTCGCGCGCTCATTCGCGATCAACTGAAGTCCAGTCCGGTGACTGATGCCGACGTCAAGGCTGAATACGACAAGTTGGCCAAGGGCTCTGGCGGGGGCAAGGAATACCGCGCTCGGCACATCCTGGTCGAAACCGAAGCCGAGGCAAAAGCCATTCTCGATCAACTGCGCAAGGGCGGCGCATTTGAGGAACTCGCCAAGAAATCCAAGGATCCGGGATCGGCTGCGCGCGGCGGCGACCTGGACTGGGCGAGCCCCGACAGCTACGTCAAGCCCTTCTCCGAGGCGCTGGTCAAGCTCGAAAAAGGCAAGACCACCGATGCACCGGTCAAGTCTGATTTCGGCTGGCACATCATTCGGCTGGACGATATGCGCGACACGCAGCCCCCGCCGCTTGAGCAGGTCAAGCAGCAGATTCAGCAGGAGCTCGAGCGCCGGCGCATCCAGTCAATGCAGCAGGAACTGCGGGCCAAGGCGCGCATTCAGTAAGTCTGCGCAGTCACCCTTTCGGCTAGCCGAACGGGGCAGTCCCGCCCTGTCGGCAAGGCAGCCCTGCTGCCGTCAGCCCGTAGTTTCGCGACCCGGATCCTGTCCCGCGTCTCGTTCCGAATCTCGTCCCGCGTCCCGTTGCATGTCTCGCCTCAATTTAGCGGCGTGTCTGCGCTGGGCGAAGAACGACTGCAACAGCGCGGCCGACTCCTGTGCAAGCACTCCGCCTTGCACGCGCGCATGGTGATTGAGCAGCGGCTGATCGAACAGGTTGACCACGCTGCCGCAGGCGCCGGTCTTGGGGTCGGGCGCGCCCCACACCACCCGTTCGATGCGTGCGTGCTGCATGGCGCCGGCGCACATCGCACATGGCTCGAGCGTCACGTAGAGTTCGCAACCCGGCAGCCGGTAGTTGCCCAGTAACTGCGCCGCTGCGCGCAGGGCCACGATCTCTGCATGCGCACTTGGATCGTGTCGGCTGATCGGCTGGTTGAAGCCGCTGGCGATCACCTCGCCCGCCTTCACCACGATGGCGCCCACGGGCACTTCACCCAATGCGCGAGCTTGCTCGGCCTGCGCCAGCGCCAGACGCATGTATTGCCCATCGCGGCCGGGGTCGTCTGCCATCATGGCCGCACCGCCGGAACTTCGACCGGCAGCCCTGCGCCACGCTGCTGTAAATAGAGCTCAAGTTCCACGTATTGCACCGCATCCGCCGGCCAGAGTTCGGCACGCACGCCGGTCAGGCATCCGCGCAAGCGGCGCTGCAAGGAGCCCAGTGCCTGCCACTCCAGGCGGTACAAGGGATAGCCGTTGGCATGGCCTTGCGGAATCGTGCTGCTGCCCAGCCTCTGCCCCCAATAGGTGTCATGGCAGTCTGCGCAAGACAGGCTCAACTGCCCGATCCGCTGCACAAATTGCACGCGACCACGCTTGCGCGCAGGGCCCAGACGCGGGTCCGGATCGGGATGGACAGGCAGACCACGCGAGAGGTGCGCGACATAAGCGGTCAGCGCCAGGCGTTGCGGGTCTTCCGGCGTGCCGGGGTCGATCTGCTGATGACGTGACCGGCACAGCGCGACGCGCATCGACAGATCCACCGGG
>JBIKKG010000337.1:0-3267 GCA_044360485.1 Burkholderiaceae bacterium
TGGGGTGAGAGCGGCCCCTATGACGTGCTCATCGAAGACCCACACTGACCCAGGCCCGACTGGCGTTGAAATCCTGAACAGCAATGGAGTGCATCATGTTCAAGAACGGTATGCGTCCTGTCCATCCAGGTGAAATCTTGCTGGAGGACTACATCAAGCCCATGGGCGTCAGCGTGCGCGCCGTGGCCATGGCCCTGCATGTGCCTTACTCGCGACTCAGCGAGATCACCAAGGGCCAGCGCGGCGTGTCGGCTGATACGGCCCTGCGCCTGGAGCGTTACTTTGGCAGCGAGGCCAAGGGCTGGCTGAACCTTCAGGCGGCCTACGAGTTGCGCGTGGCTGAGATCGAAAACGGCAAAGCCATCGCCAAAGAGATCCAGCCGTTTGTGCTGGCCGCCTGAGTCACGCCAGCAGGTTCACCTGATGCTTCTGCAGCCGGCCTGTAACTGAGTGCGACGATGGCAGCTCACTTGCATCGCACCTCAACACCAGACTGGCCGTGCCCCTGCGCCCCCATTGCTCAGATCTGGCGTTCTCTCGGATGGAAGGGTAGGTCACTGGCGAACGAGCGGTCTGCGCCGCCCGGTTTGGGTTGGTGAGTGACTCTTCAGGGTCGATAGCCGGCTGACGCGAGAGAGGGTGGTTCGAATCCTCCTCACGAGCAGTCCAGGAATCCTCCTGACTGGAGGTTGTTTTGAACTCCATCCTTTCTGCCCCGCCAGTACAAAACCTGCTAACTCGCTCAGTCGGGTTGCCAGGCGCTCAGGGCCCCGCTCCATGCGGGGCTTTTTGTTATGAGCCCCTGCCTGACCTCATCACCACCCACCCCCGAAAGCCGTCTCAAAGCCGCTTTCGTCTCAGAATCTCCTGACTTTCCGAGGATCGGTCCGGATTAATTCTCGAGCTAAGCCTCTCTGGTAAACAAGCGGCGCTCACCGGTAACAGGCATATGCACGGATCACCTTGCCTGATTCATCGAACTCGAAAGTTTCCGCGACAGATTGTTTCCGGTGATTCCGATAGCAGATGGTCACGGTTTCGAAGCCGATCAACACCGTGTCGAGTTCGAATCGCAATTGAGGCTGCGCCGCGAGGCCAGCACTCCAGTAGCTGCGAAGTGCTTCTCTTCCGATGACTCGGCCATAGCCGACGCGCTGCGCGGCGACCGGCGAAAGGAACACAACATCCTCGACGTAATGCGACAGGATTGCATCGATGTCATGCCTGTTCCAGGCATCAATCCAGTTTGTGGCATACGCTTCAGCGTCACTGCGTGACCAGTTATCCATTGGGTGATCCTCAGTTCAAATAACGGCAGATGGGGCAGGCGACGCATGAAGTTTCAGCCCTAGCGCTGCGATGACTTTCATGATGGTTGCAAACTCGGGGTTGCCCTCGGCCGATAGCGCCTTGTAAAGGCCGCGAACGTAGCCTCCTCAAACCCGGGGCGGTTCAGTGTGTCCGGGAAGGAACGTTGTCAGCGGATACTCGGCACATGCTTTCGTGCTTGCAGCCAAGTATGGCAGGTAGTCAGCGGCCAACTTGACGTGCGCCACCCTGAGCTTGACACTAGGTAGGCTCAAAAGAAGTCATCAGCCTGCGTGACGACCTTAGCGTGCCTCATGCATTTGGCGCTGCGACTACGTTGCTTCGCTGCGCCTACCCCGCTAAATCCTTGGATGACTGCATGAAAGCGAACCCTGCAATGACTCAGACCTCACGACCGTCATGGGGGTCCAGGACTTGGGAGGTCCTATGACTGATACACGTATGAAGTTTCGGCGACGGTTGCTTGTGAGCCTGCCCGCCATGTCGCTCACGGCTTGTGCTGCACTGCCCGGCGGACCCGCTGTGTCCGATCGAGTCGATGCGGCGCAGCGGCGTGCACGCGCGACGGCCGACGCGCTGGATGCATGGGTTGAGCGCATTGCCATGCTGCCGCTGGGTGCGTCCATGCGCCAGCAGGTTCAAGGTGTTGAACCGGATGGCAGGCTCATCGAATACCTCGCAGCGATCCTCAACGAGATCCCTCCAAGGGACGTCTATGGTGTCTATATCGCCTTTGAGGACAAGAAATGGACAGACCCCTTATCGATGCCTTGGGTCGACCGCAAGAGTTGGCCTAAGGGTACGGTGGTCACCTACGATTACCACGATCCGAAGCAGGATTGGTACAGCGGGCCTAAGCGCACAGGCGCGCTCTACATCACCGAACCGTATTTCGATGAAGGCGGCTCGGATATCACGATGGTCAGCATCACGCGTCCGGTCAGAGACCGGACCGGGCGATTCATCGGTGTGGCGGGGGCAGATATTTCCTTGCAGGACATTGACACACGACTGCAGTCCTCAGACGGAGACATGTTTCTCGTCAGCAAGGAAGGCACTGTCATCGGGCACCCGGAGGCACGATTGATGCCCCGAAAAGGCTATGCCGGAGAGCGTCTGAGAAATCTGCCCGCAGGTCCAGTGATTGCCGCGCAAGCGTCGGGTAGCACGAGGGCCGTGGTGAATGGCAGCCCTCGCACCTTCGTGTGGCAGACGGCCCCGCTTACGGGCTGGCGGGTTGTGATCAGCCTGCCCTGAGAACGGGCATTCAAGACGGCACGTTTACCGGTGTGGATAGGTTTGTGCATGAAGATCACGTGTTGTTGACCGATGAAAAGGAACATCGACAAAGGCTTGCGTTGGGCGCGTTATCGTGTCGCGCTGCTCTGACCCTATCCAATGAACGCATCGACACTGACGCCGCACACACCATCCGGCCAGCCAGGCCCTCAGTTGCCGCGGCTCTACACGTTTCGCCGCTGCCCCTATGCGATGCGCGCACGGATGGCATTGCTGCAGGCCGGGCGGGCCTTCGAGGCGGTGGAGGTCAGTTTGGGCAATAAGCCAGCCATCTTGCTGGCCATATCGCCCAAGGCGACAGTGCCCGTGCTGCACTTGCCCGATGGCAGTGTGATTGAGGAGAGCTGGGACATCCTGCGTTGGGCACTTGCCGTGCCCGATGTGCATGGCTGGTGGGCGCGGGCGCAATCGCCTGCCAATCTGGAATTGGTACTGCGCAACGACGGCGACTTCAAGCGTCACCTGGACCGCTGGAAATACCCCCAGCGCTACGCGACCGAGTCTCTCGCGCCGGACGCACACCGTGACAGGGCGCTGGATGTGCTGCTGCAACCGCTGGAGGCCCGGCTGCACAGCGCGCCCTACCTGGGCGGCGCCACGCCCTGCGCCACCGACTTGGCAGTGATGCCATTCGTGCGC
>JBIKKG010000338.1:0-3264 GCA_044360485.1 Burkholderiaceae bacterium
AAGGCGGCGACTTCGGTGGCACCTGGTATTGGAACCGCTACCCGGGCGCGCAGTGCGACACCGCCTCCATGGTCTATATGCCGTTGCTGGAAGAAACCGGCCATCGGCCCAGCGAAAAATATGCGCACGCGCCCGAAATCCTGGCGCACTGCCAGCGCATCGGCAAGCACTACGGACTCTATGAGCATGCGCTTTTTCACACCCAGGTCACCTCACTGATCTGGGACGACGCTGGCTCACGCTGGCAGGTGCGCACTGACCGCGGCGATGCCTTCACCGCGCAATACATCGGTCTGGGCACAGGGCCCTTGCACATCCCGAAATTGCCCGGCATTCCGGGGATCGAATCGTTCAAGGGCCATGCGTTTCACACCAGCCGCTGGGACTATGGCTATACCGGCGGCAGCCCGACCGGCGCCCCTTTGGACAAGCTCGCCGACAAGCGGGTCGGCATCATCGGCACCGGCGCCACCGCCGTGCAGTGCGTGCCGCACCTCGCGCGCGCAGCCGCATCGCTTTCCGTGTTTCAGCGCACCCCCTCCTCCATCGATGTGCGCAACAACGCGCCGATTGACCCGGAATGGTTCGCTTCCATCTCCACGCCCGGATGGCAGCAACGCTGGCTGGAGAACTTCACGGCCAATCAGGCCGGGGGCAACGCAGAGATCGATCTGGTGCAAGACGGCTGGACCGATCTGGCGCGGCGCATTCGCGAGCAGATTCGCCAATTACCCCCCGAGGCGCGCACCGTACCCCGCATGCTCGCAGCCTACGAAGACGCTGACTTTCTCAAGATGGAGGAGATTCGGGCGCGCGTGGATCAGGTGGTCAGCAACACCGACACCGCCGCCCAGCTGAAGGCCTGGTACCGCCAGTTATGCAAGCGACCCTGCTTTCACGACGACTACCTGCAGGCCTTCAACCGACCGAATGTGCAACTGGTGGACACCAACGGCAAAGGCGTGGAGCGCATCACGCCCACGGGCGTGGTGGTCGCGGGCAAAGACTATCCCCTGGATTGCCTGATCTACGCCTCGGGCTTTGAAGTGGGCACGCCCCTGGCCCGGCGCACCGGGTTCGATCCAATCGGCCGTCATGGCCTTGCGCTCTCAGCGTATTGGGCTCAGGGCATGCGCAGCAAACATGGCATGCATGTACACGGGTTTCCGAATGCGTTTTTCGTGCAGCCCACGCAGGGCGCCAACCTGATTTCCAATGTGCCGCACAACCTCACCGAGGCGGCACGCACCATCGCTATTCTGGTCAAGCATGCGCACACCCATGGATTCAAACAGATCGAAGTGACCGAAGCCGCCGAGCAGCAATGGGTGCAGTTGCTGCTCAACAGCCCCGGACGCATGACCAATTCGCCCGACTGCACACCGGGCTACTACAACAACGAAGGCCAGGACCCAGGCCCCGCGGCCAAGTCGTATGTGGGCTATCCCGCAGGGGCGTCTGCCTACTTCAAGTATCTGGACGACTGGCGCCAATCGGGCGGGTTCGAAGGCATCGCCTTCAGCTGAGAGGCCTCAGTACTCCCATGCCAAGCGACGCAACGGCCCCCGACGTGCTCCACAGCGATCTGGCCATTGAAGTCCTTGATGCCCTGGTCATCGGCGCAGGGTTCAGCGGCCTGTACCAGTTGTACAGGCTGCGCGAAGCCGGCTTCAAGGTGCGCCTGTTCGAAGCCGGCAGCGATCTGGGCGGCGTGTGGCACTGGAACTGTTACCCGGGTGCACGGGTCGACTCGCATGTGCCGAATTACGAGTTCTCGATCGAAGCCGTCTGGCGCGACTGGGTGTGGACCGAGCGCTTTCCTTCGTGGGAGGAATTACGCCGCTACTTCCATCATGTCGATCAGGTACTGGAGCTGTCGCAGGACATCCGATTCAACGCTCGGGTGACCCATGCGCATTTCCTCAGTGACGACAACCTGTGGGAAGTCACCTGCGCCGACGGCCGCCGGCTGCGCACACGGTATCTGTTGCCCTGCCTGGGCTTCGCGTCGCGCCCGTACCTGCCGGACTTGCCCGGTTTGAGTCAATTTGAGGGCATCTGCCATCACACCGCACACTGGCCCCAGGCAGGCCTGGACCTGAGCGGATGCAGAGTGGGCGTCATCGGCACCGGCGCCAGCGGGGTGCAGATGGTGCAGGAGGCCAGCCAAGTGGCAGCGCACCTCACGGTCTTTCAGCGCACGCCCATCATTGCGCTGCCCATGCAGCAGCAACGTCTGAATGCCGCAGAACAGCGCGCCATGAAGGCACAGTATCCCGACCTCTTTCGTCGCCGTGAAGCGTCAAACGGAGGCTTGTGGGACGTTCGGCCTGACCGGCGCTCGGCGCTGGAAGTGAGCGATGAAGAGCGTCATGCCATCTTTGAGCGCGCCTGGAACGATGGCGGCTTTCACTTCTGGACCGGCACGTTTCGCGACATCCTGACCGACGCCCGTGCCAACCGGCTGATCTACGACTTCTGGCGCGAACGCACACGCGCCCGTGTGCACCACCCGCTGCTGGCCGAGAAGCTCGCGCCCGAAGAACCGCCGCACCCCTTCGGCACCAAGCGCCCGTCACTCGAGCAGTGGTACTACGAAGCCTTCAACTTGCCTCATGTCGACCTGGTCGATCTGCAAGACACGCCGATCACAGAGATCACCGCATCGGGCGTGCAGACCACCACACGGCATGTTGCGCTCGACGTGCTGGTGTTGGCCACAGGGTTTGATGCCAGCACTGGCGGGCTCACGCAAATCGACCTGCGCGGCACCGATGGCACCTCGCTGGCTCAGTCATGGTCAGAGGGCGTGCGCACGTTCCTGGGCATGGGGGTCCCCCACTTTCCCAACATGCTGATGCTCTACGGCCCGCAAAGCCCCACGGCATTCTGGAACGGCCCGGCCAGCGCCGAGGTGCAGGGCGATTGGGTCGTGCAGTGTCTGGTGCATCTGCGCGCACAGGGGCTCCAGCGCATTGAGGCCACACCGCAGGCCGCACAGGCCTGGAACCGTCACATGGACATGCTGGCGCACAGCACCCTGCTGCCGCAAGCCGACTCCTGGTACATGGGGGCCAACATTCCCGGCAAGCCCCGTCAACTGCTGAGCCATGCGGGCACTCGGGTGTACATGGACGCGTGTCGCAAGAGTGCAGCAGAGGGCTACGCAGGCTTCACACTGACTTAGGCGCGGCTGGCAACGCACCTGGGCTGGCTCGGGTACATTCCCTGGGTCGGTAGGGAAGACGCATTGCCTTGCGCAAA
>JBIKKG010000091.1:0-11794 GCA_044360485.1 Burkholderiaceae bacterium
CCAGGTTGCGTGCTACCAGTTCGTGCCGGGCGGTGCGTGCCAGCAGCGCATCGATCCAAGCGAGTGCCGTCACCGGCTCCTGCACCAGGCGCAGCGTGCCACCGCAAGGCAGCCCGAAGCGCGCTGCTTCCTCGCTGGATACGCCGTAAGTCACTTCGCCCGGCTGGGCCGCGCGCTCGCCCTTTCTTACCCGCTCGATCAGATCGTCTTCGACGCATCCGCCCGAGACCGAGCCTGCCACCAGACCGTCGTCGCGGATGCACAGCAGCGAGCCGGGCGGGCGCGGCGCCGACCCCCAGGTCTGCGCGACGGTCACCAGCCAGGCCTTGTGCCCGGATTGAACCCAGTCGCGTGCCTGTGCCAGCACCTGCAGGTCAAGACTGTCCATGGGGGTGACTCCGGGATGCGTGAGCGCAGATGAGCGTTGCCCTGATCGTTCGGCCGGTCAGCGCGACAGGTACATGATCAGCACGGCAGCGATCGCAAAAAGAATCGCCCACCGTACCCAGCGTTGACCGGCCGCTGCGTCGGCTCCGGCACGAGCGGACGGCGCGGTGACAGCGGTCGGTACAGGTGCAGTGGAGGCTGTGGGCGCATCGCCTGCAGGCGACGAGGTGCCGGTGGCTGTCGCGGCTAACGATGCGGCCGATGCTGCAGCCACCTCGCTCAGCTTGGTCTCGAAGCTCGCAAAAAATTCGTCCGCGATCTTGGCCGCCGCCGCATCCACCAGTCGCGATCCGATTTGGGCGATCTTGCCGCCCACTTGCGCCGAGACGTCGTAGTCGAGTTGCGTGCCGGCATCGATCGCGGTCAGACGCACGTCAGCCGAGCCTTTGCCAAAGCCTGCCACACCACCCTGGCCATCGAACGAGATTTTGTACGAGACCGGCTCGACCACATCGCTCTGGGTGAGCTTGCCTTTGAATTTCGCTGCGACCGGGCCGATGCGCGCAGCCATCAGGACCTCGTACTGATCGGGTCCGGTCAGGGTGACCGACTCGCATCCGGGGATGCAGGCCTTGAGCATCTCGGGGTCGTTCAGCGCGTTCCAGGCCTGTTGGGGTGACACGGGAAGGATTCGCTGGCCGGTCATCTGCATGGTGAGTTCTTCTTTCTTCTGGTCAATTCGGTTGATTCAACGAACATGGCTGCGTGGCATGCTGCCCTGCCGAATGGCGCGTGCAAGATCGGCAAGGCTGGCCAGCGAGTGGACGGGAATATGTCGGTCCACATGCGGCAGCAAAGCCCGTACCCCTGAAGCACGAGGCTCGAACCCTTCAAAGCGTAACAAAGGGTTGAGCCAGACGAATTGTCGTGCAAAACGCGAGAGTCGTTCAGCGGCCTGCCCCAGACTGCCGTCTTCGGCGCGGTCCAGCCCATCGGTTACCAGCAAAAGCGCGGCATTGCCGGTGAGCACACGCCTGGCATACCGCTTGACGAACTCATCGAGGCAGGGCCCGATTCGGGTGCCTCCCTGCCAGTCGCTCACCGCCTGCGAGGCGGCTGCCATGGCCTCATCCGGGTCGCGGTGACGCAAGGAGCGAGTGATGTCGGTCAGGCGCGTACCGAAGGTAAAGACACTCACACGAGCCGTGCCTTGCATGAGGGCGTGCGCAAAATGCAGCATCACGCGGGCATAGCGGTCCATCGAGCCCGAGATGTCGCACAGGATGACCAGCGGCGGGGCAAGGCTGCAGGGTGCGCGTCTGACCACACGGATACCCAGCGGGTCGCGGGCAGCGCCGCGCAGGGTGTCGCGCAGGCTGATGGCGCCTCGGGTGGATGATTGCGTGCGGCGGATCTCGATCGGGTCAATTGGCAACACCAACCCGCGCAGCATCCCTTGAGCCTGCTCGAATTCCTCCATGGTCATCGAGTCGAAATCACGGTTTTGGAGGCGCTCGCGGTCGGACCAGGTCATCAGCGCGTCGAACTCGCCGACCTCATCTTCAGCGGGTTGCGTCAAGGCACTGTTCCTTGGCTTAGCCCCCGCCAGCGCCTGCTCGAGTCTGGCCGGTCGCTTGCTCGCGCTCAGGGCCTCGCCTCGGCCCGAGATCTGCGGCAGCAAGCTAGCCAGCATCCGCTCAAGCAGCTTCGGATCACGCCAGAAGGCTTCAAAGGCGGCATCAAAGATCACTTGCTGCTCATGCCTGCTCAACATGACGGCAGACAGCGCAGCGTGGACCTCGACCCGGCTGCTGACACCCACTGCTTCGATCGCCCGGATCGCGGTCAATGTGCGGTCCGGGCCCACATCGACGCCGGCTGCACGAAGCAGGCGGCTGAAATTCACAACATTGCGAGCAAACTCGCCAATGGGCACAGCCGCCATGGAGCCTGCCTCGCGCTTTAGTTCGATTGCGTCGCCGCTGCTTCCTGAAGCAACTGCTCCAGGGCCGGCCCCTGCAACCGATCGATATCTTCCCGATATTTCAGCAACACGCCCACTGTGTCCTGCACGGTGCGCGGATCGAGGCTGATCCGGTTCAGTGCGACCAGAGCATTGACCCAATCGATGGTCTCGGCAATACCGGGAGACTTGAACAGATCAAGTGCACGCAGGCGCTGCACCGTCGCCACCACCTGGCGCGACAAGGCCTCGGGGGCATGGGGCACCTTGCGGCGCACGATCTCGAATTCACGCTCCAGATCGGGAAACTCTACCCAGTGGTAGAGGCACCGACGCTTCAGTGCATCGTGAATCTCGCGCGTCCGATTCGACGTCAGAATGACGTGAGGGATGTGCTGTGCCCGCACCGTTCCGAACTCCGGAATCGTCATCTGCCAGTCCGAGAGCAACTCAAGCAGAAAGGCCTCAAAGGGCTCGTCGGCGCGGTCCAACTCGTCGATCAGCAGCACCGCAGGCTGCGGGGTGCTGAGTGCGGCCAGCAACGGGCGCTCCATCAGCATCTCGCGGCCATAGATCGATTGCCCTGCCCTGGCCCGGTCGTCAGCCGTACCGGCCTCGGCCAGTCGGATATGCAGTAGCTGGCGCCCCACGTTCCACTCGTACGCGGCTTGAGCGATGTCCAGACCCTCATAGCACTGCAGACGAATCAGGGGCGCCCCCAGACTGTGCGCCAGCACTTTGGCCAGTTCGGTCTTGCCCACCCCCGCCTCACCTTCCAGAAAGAGCGGTCGGCCCAGCTGAAGGCTCAGAAACAGGGATGTGGCCAGGCGCCGGTCGGCCAGGTAACCCTGGTCGGCGAGCAGCGCCTGGATTGCATCGACACTAGACGGGCGACTGGTCATGTCCGATGGCATCGGGCGTTTGGCACGAATTCAACCACCACTGGCCTGGGCGACGGCACGCCGGGTGATCGTTGCGACCAACGAGGCACGGTAGTCGGCACTTGCATGGAGGTCGGCATTCAGTCCCGCCTCAGGCATCGATACACCGTCCAGCGCTGCGGGTGAAAACGACTTGCCCAGCGCCGTCTCGGCTGCGCTCCAGCGAAAGGCGTGGCTGCGAGCACCAGTGACGCCCACGCGCACGCCTGCCGGACCCTCGCTGACGCACACGCCGACCATCGCAAAGCGGGAGGCCGGGTGCTTGAACTTGACGTAGGCCGCGCGTTTCGGAATGGGAAAGCTCACCGAGACGATCAGTTCCCCGGGTTGCAGTGCGGTTTCGAACAGGCCCGTGAAGAACTGATCGGCAGCGATGGCACGACGGTCGGTCTGGACTGTGGCTCCCAGGCCGACAATCGCACTGGGGTAGCAGGCGGCCGGGTCGGCATGCGCCAACGAACCGCCAAGGGTGCCGGCGTTGCGCACCATCGGGTCGCCAATTCCACCGGCCAGCGCGGCCAAGGCAGGAATGGCGCGCGCCACGTCCGTTGACCGTGCCACCTGGTCGTGCCGGGTCATGGCGCCGATCGTGACTGCTTGCGCTGTGACGGTGATACCTGCGAGCGAGGCCACACCGCCCAGATCGATCAGATCCGACGGTTGCGACAGGCGCAGCTTCATGGCTTGAACCAGGCTCTGGCCGCCAGCCAGAAAGCGCGCATCAGCCGCAGACAGTGCCGCGCCGGTGGCGCCGCTCACCTCTGATGGGCGCTGATAGTTGAATGCATACATGGTCGTGTCTCCTGGATCGTTCAGCCGCGTTGGGCAAGGGCGCGCCAGACGCGCTCCGGGGTAGCCGGCATGGCAATGTCTCGCACACCGATGGCGTCGGTGATGGCGTTGATCAGGGCCGGTGGTGAGCCGATGGCGCCTGCCTCGCCGCATCCCTTCACACCCAGCGGGTTGTGGGTACACGGCGTCACACAGGTGTCGACCTGGAACATCGGCAGGTCGGTGGCTCGCGGCATGGCGTAATCAAGGTAAGAGCCGGTCAGCAACTGTCCCGACTCCTTGTCGTAGACCGCCTGCTCCAGCATGGCCTGACCAATGCCCTGTGCGATCCCGCCGTGCACCTGGCCCTCGACGATCATCGGATTCACGATGTTTCCAAAGTCGTCGACTGCGGTGAATTTTTCGACGGTGACCACGCCGGTGTGCGGGTCCACTTCGACTTCGCACACATACGATCCGGCCGGGTAGGTGAAGTTCGTGGGATCGTAAAAAGCGTTTTCGTTGAGCCCGGGCTCCAGGGTTTCGAGCGGATAGTTATGGGGCACATAGGCGGTGAGTGCCACTTGCGCGAAGGGCAGCTTGCGGTCGGTGCCCGCCACCTTGAATTCACCGTTTTCGAAGACGATGTCGGTATCGGCAGCCTCCATCAGATGGGCGGCAATCTTGCGGCCTTTCGCGATCACCTTGTCCACTGCCTTCACGATGGCGCTGCCACCGACAGACAGAGACCGTGAACCGTAGGTGCCCATGCCGAAGGGTACGCGGCCGGTATCGCCATGGACGATCTCGACGTTCTCGACCGGAATGCCGAGCCGTCCTGCGACGACTTGCGCGAAGGTGGTTTCATGGCCCTGTCCATGGCTGTGCGATCCGGTGAACACCGTGACCGTCCCGGTGGGATGGACGCGCACTTCCCCTGCTTCGAACAGACCTGCTCGTGCCCCCAGGGCCCCGGCAATGTTGGAAGGGGCCAGTCCGCAGGCCTCGATATAGCAGGAGTACCCCAGACCGCGGAGCATGCCTCGCTTTTCCGACTCGGCCTTGCGGGCGGCAAAGCCACTCACGTCGGCAAGGCGTTGGGCCTTGGCGAGTGTGGCTTCGTAATCGCCGGTGTCATAGGTCAGGCCGACAGGCGTGGCATAAGGGAACGTGCGGATGAAGTTGCGACGGCGCAGCTCGGCCGGATCGACCTTCAACTCCCGTGCAGCCTGTTCGACCAGACGCTCGACCACATAGGTGGCTTCGGGGCGGCCGGCGCCGCGGTATGCGTCGACAGGCGACGTGTTGGTGAAGACCGCCTGGACCTCGCAGAAAATGGCAGGGGTCTTGTACTGACCCGCCAGCAGCGTTGCGTACAAGATGGTCGGAACCGATGATGCAAACGTCGACAGGTAGGCGCCCATGTTGGCGGTCGTCTTGACCCGCATGGCGAGGAAATGGCCTGCTGCGTCGGTCGCAAGCTCGGCCGTTGTCACATGGTCACGACCATGCGCGTCGGTCAGAAACGACTCGCTGCGCTCGGCCGTCCACTTGATGGGGCGGCCGACGCGCTTGGAGGCCCACACCAGCGCGGTCTCTTCGGCATACAGGAAGATTTTCGAACCGAACCCGCCGCCAACGTCGGGCGCAATCACGCGCAGTCTGGACTCTGGAATGCCCAGCACAAAGGCGGCCATCAGCAGTCTTTCGACATGAGGATTCTGGTTGGAGACGTAGAGGGTGTAGCTGTCATCATGGCGCGTGTACGACGCGTTGGCCGCGCGCGGCTCCATGGCGTTGGGGATCAGTCGATTGTTGGCGAAGTCCAGACGCGTCACATGCGCCGCGCCCGCGAAGGCTGTATTGACGGCTGCTTCGTCGCCATGCCCCCAGGTGTAGCAGACGTTATCCGGCGCGACGCCTTCATGCAGCACGCTCGCAGCCCCCGCCGCGGTGGCTGTATTGACCACGGCCGGCAGCGTCTCGTAGTCCACGACAATGGCTTCGGCGGCATCTTTGGCCTGTGTGGCTGTTTCAGCAACGATCAGCGCGACCTGGTCGCCGACGTGCAGCACCTTGTCGGCGGCGATGATCGGGTGAGGCGGCTCTTTCATCGGTGAGCCATCGCGGCTGTGGATCAGCCAGCCGCAGGGCAATCCGCCAATTTTGGATTCGGCGATGTCCCGGCCTGTAAAGATGGCAACCACCCCGGGCATCTTGAGCGCTTCACGCGTGTCCACGGATTGAATGCGGGCATGCGCATGAGGCGAGCGCAGGAAATAACCATAGGTCTGCCTGGGCAGGATCACATCGTCGGTGTACTGGCCGCTTCCTGTGAGAAAGCGTTCATCTTCGCGCCGTTTGATCGACTGGCCGATAGGCGATTGCGAGAGATCGGTCATGGCAGCTTTCCTTAAGCGCTGGTCGCGGCCGTCTGAACGGCGCGAACAATATTGTGATAACCCGTGCAGCGGCAGATGTTGCCTTCCAGTGCCTCACGAATTTGCGATTCAGTGGGCTTCGGATTGTCTTGCAGCAGTTGCACCGATGCCATCACCATGCCCGGAGTGCAAAAGCCGCACTGCAGGCCATGGCATTCACGGAAAGCCTGCTGAACCGGATGCAGTGCGCCGTCGACAGACAACGCCTCGATGGTCTGCACCTCAGCGCCCTGCGCCTGCAGTGCAAGCATTGAGCACGACTTGACTGCACGACCGTTCAATCGGACTGTGCATGCTCCGCATTGGGCTGTGTCGCAGCCCACATGGGTACCGGTCAGTTGAAGGTGGTCACGGATCAGCTGGGATAGCAGCGTTCGCGAATCCACTGCAACGGTCACCGGCTTACCGTTGACCGTCAGGCTCAGGGTCTGGTTCATCTTGCGCTCCTCGTTGGCGGACTCCCGGCCGACACACCGAACATCGGATGGCGCCCTATGCATCCATGAGCATAGGTGCGTGTCTGTGGCGGGAGGCGCGAGGTTGATTCATCGATCGGATTGAGTCAAGCCATGGACGCCTGCGCCGCGTCGCAGGGCCGCGCTCCTGGAGCGCCACTCATGCGCGTCGGGCCGAGCGGGTGCGTCAGGTTCGGCGGGCGGCTCGCCTAGTACAATGCAAGCCGACTGAATGTCGACTCCGCCCGAGCAGATCCGATCGCGTAATCCGCCGGAAACCCATGGGTGTTGCGCAGGTATTTCTGTCCTGCCCATACGGTTCATCCACTTCGCCGAAAGCCTCGCCATGAGCATCAAGTCAGACCGCTGGATCCGCCGCATGGCCCAGGAGCACGGCATGATTTCGCCGTTCGAGCCGGGGCAGGTGCGCGAGCACGATGGCAAGCGGGTGGTCTCCTGGGGCACGTCCAGCTACGGTTACGACATCCGTTGCGCCGACGAATTCAAGATCTTCACCAACATCAACTCCACCATCGTCGACCCCAAGAATTTCGATGAAAAATCCTTCGTCGATTTCAAAGGCGACGTGTGCATCATCCCGCCCAATTCGTTTGCGCTGGCCCGCACGGTTGAATACTTCCGTATTCCGCGTAGCGTGCTCACCATTTGCTTGGGCAAGTGCCTCACGGGTGATACCCGAGTGGTCGATGCCAAAACGGGCGCCTGGCGCCCGATCGCCGAGTTCGCTGACGCAGATCGGACGCTTTCCATGCAGCGCTGGGCGCTGGGTGAGGCGCCTGTTTCCGCGTTCATTCCGCAGGGCCGCAAGCCGGTGTTCAAGTTGCGTACGCGAGCCGGCTTGTCTATCCGAGCCACGGCTAATCACCCCTTCAGGCAGCTGCAAGGGTGGACGGAGTTGCAGGAATTGCGCTGTGGCGACCGAATCGCGGTTGCGCGCGATATCCCGACATTCGGCAGTCAATCCTTACCCAATTGGGAGGCGTCCCTCCTCGGGCTGATGATCTCCGAAGGCCAGTGTCATACACCCGGCCATAGTCCGACGTTCACCAGTGCCGATCCGGTCCTAGTGCAATTGCTTCGCGACAGCGTGGATCAAGGCGGGCTTGGCACGGTCACGTTTCGTGGGCGCTACGGCTGGAGGTTGGTCAACCGCGTTGGCCGTGGTGGTCGACCCGAAGCCAATCGCGCTTACCGTTGGTTGACCGATTACGGCCTCAACGTGGGTGCGGCTGAAAAATTCGTGCCGCAGGCGATCTTCACCGCCCCCCGCGAGACGGTCCGACTGTTTCTGCAGGCGCTGTTCGCCGGTGACGGTGGTCTGTTCTATTCCAAGTCGAGCGTATTTCTCGAGTACTACTCAAAGTCATTAAGGCTGATCGAAGACGTCAGGCATCTGTTGCTGAGGTTCGGTGTTTTCTCTCTGATTCGCAGCAAGACCACGTCACTCGGCACCGAGGCTCACAAGCTGCAGATCACGGCCCGTGATCAGGTCTCCCGCTTTGCCGTCGAGATTGGTTTCGTGCCGGGTTCGGTCAAGCAGCAACGCCTCGAGGACGAAGTCCTGCCGTTCCTTGAGATTGCGCCCTCGCAGGTTCGCTCCAATTTCGACACCCTGCCGCGCGAAGCCTGGGCGTTGATGGGCGCTGCGGCGCTGCAGTCGGGGCGATCCTTGCGCCAGTTGGGTGCCGATCGCACCCAGCAGCAGCAGTCGCTGCCGTACGGTCTTTTGCGGCAGGTGGCGAACGCCATGGCCTGCGAGGAACTGATCGCCTTGGCGCAAGGCCCGGTTTGGGATGTAGTGGAATCCATCGAGCCTGCGGGCGAGGAGGAGGTCTACGACTTGACGATTCCTGGCTCGCACAACTTCATCGCCAACGACTTCGTTGTCCATAATTCGACTTATGCCCGCTGCGGCATTATTGTCAATGTGACCCCCTTCGAACCCGAATGGGAGGGCTACGTCACCCTCGAGTTTTCAAACACCACGCCACTTCCCGCAAAGATTTACGCGGGCGAAGGCTGTGCTCAGGTGCTGTTCTTCGAGTCCGACGAAATCTGCGAAACCTCGTACAAAGACCGTGGTGGCAAGTACCAGGGGCAAAGTGGCGTGACCCTGCCCAAGACCTGAGCCGCGCACCCGCCCAGCCCTGTCTCACTGCGCGCAATGAGTCGCCATGTTGCGCTCGCGCTGGGTGTGGCCATTGTCTCAACGGCTGCGCTGCTCATTCGCTGGGCCATCGATGCCGGCGCCTCGCCGCTGGCCATCGCGGCCGCGCGGCTTGCACTGGCCGCTGCAGTGGTCGTGCCGCTGGCACTGGCGCGCCGGCGCGCCGAGCTCGCCGCTCTCAAGCCACGTGATTGGCTGATCGCCGGACTTTCCGGTGCACTGCTGGCGGTGCACTTCGCCACCTGGATCGCCTCACTGCAATTCACCTCGGTGGCCAGCAGCGTGGCGCTGGTCACCACCAACCCGCTGTGGGTCGGTTTGGCCTCATGGTGGTTGCTGCGTGAATCGCCCTCCAAAAGAACAGTTCAGGGCATCGCGCTGGCAGCGTTTGGCACTGCGCTGATCATCGTGTCCGATCTCACTCTGGTCGATGCCGCCATCGCGCCGGGGCGCCGCCCCATGCTCGGCAACCTGCTGGCGCTGGGCGGTGCGGTGGCCATCTCCGGCTATCTGCTGGTTGGACGCCGACTGAACCTCAAGCTGTCCCTGTTGGCTTATGTGGCCATCGTTTATGGCGCAGGCGCGCTTGCCATGAACCTGATGGCCAGCGGGGCCGGGCAGGGCATCGAGACCATCCCGTCTGCGGCCTGGCTGCCCATTGCACTGATGGCCTTGGGCCCGCAATTGCTTGGGCATACGCTGATCAATGCCGCACTTCGCCATCTTTCCGCCACCTATGTGGCCCTGGCCATTTTGGGCGAGCCGGTGGGGTCTGCGATCCTCGCGTGGCTGCTGCTGGGCGAGTCGGTGGCCCCTATGCAACTGGCCGGGTTTGCGGCCCTGCTGGCGGGCATTGCGGTGGCGGCAACCGGTGAACGCTCCCGTTAGAAACAGGAGCGGAAAGGACGGCCGAAAGGGTGTCCCCTGTGCCCGGCCTGCATCCAAGCGGCGTAGAGCACGCAGCGCAACTCAAGGGCCACAGCATGTGCTGCCGCCCACGATCCCTCACGACACCTTGGCGTACTTCCCCGTCAGTTGCGGCGTCAGGCCTTCCAGGCCTTTTTGCTCGCGCTCCAGGCGGGTCTCGCGCGCCCAGGTGCGCTTGAGCTCGTCGCGGACCTTGATCGATAACCGACCCAGTCCCTCGCACTCCAGGTCGATCGCATCGCCGTCCTGGAACGCCGACAGCCCGCGGTGGTTGGTCCCCAGGGCCACGATGTCGCCGGGCTCCAGGTCATGGATGGATGAGAGCCACTCGATGCAGCGGGCAATCTTGTGCGCCATGTCGCTGGTGTTGTAGTCCTGCTTGAGCTGCCCGTTGACCCAGAGCCTCACTTGCAGGTTTTGCGGATCAGGCACCTCATCGGCCGTGACCAGATACGGTCCGATCGGCGCAAACGTGGCGCGCGACTTCATCTGGAAAAACACGTTGTTCGGTGGCACCACACCGCGTGCCGATCCGTCAATGAAGTTCAGATACCCGAAGACGTGCTCCATGGCGCGGGCGGCGGGTACCTTGCTGGCCCGCTTGCCGATCACCAGCGCGATCTCGGCCTCGCCCTCGAACACACTCGCCGCCAGGTCAGGCAGCTCCATGGTGTCGCCCGGGCCGATGATGCAATTCACTGCCTTGTGAAAGGCATTGATCGGAGCCGGTTCGCTGCGCGTGCCGTCTTCCATGTAGTTGACCGCCATGCAGTCGATGTTGCCGGGCCGTGGCAAGGGAGGGCGCAGGCGCACCGTGTTGAGTGGCACGCCGGACGCGCTGGCCACGGCCTGTTCGATCGGACCTCGAAACTCGTTCCACCTGGCGATCAGGCTGCTGAGTCGGTCTCCGGGCCCGTTGTGTGGAATGCCCTGAATCAGGGAGGTGACGTCAACCACACGGTCGCCCTTCAGAACGCCCAAGCGAAAGTCATCGAAGTGCAGCAGCTTCATCAGGGCGTCTCCTTGTTGGCGGTTAATCTTTCGACTATACTCCGCGGGTTTTACTCAGCACGGTGCGCATCCCGGCGCAACCGCAAGTCAACAAGGGAAACCATGTCTGTTGCAGATATCGACAAGGCCAAGATCGTGGCCGACTACCAGCGTGCCCAGGGCGACACCGGATCTCCGGAAGTCCAGGTGGCGCTCCTCACGGCCCGCATCAACGACCTGACCGGGCACTTCAAGACCCACTCCAAAGATCACCATTCGCGCCGCGGTTTGCTCAAGATGGTCAGCCGGCGTCGCAAGCTGCTGGACTACCTCAAGGGCAAGAGCCCCGAGAGCTACAAGGCGCTGATCGAGCGACTGGGCCTGCGCAAGTAAGAAGCTGCAGCCATCGCATCACACGTTTTTTCTGCCCGCCAAGCCGCGTTTGCGGCAGGCGGTGTATGCGCAGGCGCTCCAGGGCGCCTGCTGTCGTTGTCTGTGTCCGTTGTTTTAACCCAGTGCAATGCCCGCCCCATTCGGCGGGCATTTTTGTTTGACGCATCCCTTCCGGCTCAAGAGACGCCGGGGTGGTCTGTCATCGAGGCGAACCGCGCCGCCGGCTGATCGCGCGGGTCAATGTCTGAAAAGAGAAAAGAGAGGTACAACGTGTTCGATATCGCAAAGAAAACGCTCCAGTGGGGGCAACACACCCTGACCATCGAAACCGGCGAAAT
>JBIKKG010000092.1:0-11787 GCA_044360485.1 Burkholderiaceae bacterium
CAAACCGTGCGCATATCGCACGGGCAGCCATCGAATCCATCGCCTTCCAGAGTGCCGATCTGCTCCGGGCGATGCAGGCCGATGCGCATAAACCACTCACCGAGTTGCGCGTGGACGGAGGCGCCTGTGCGAACGATCTGCTGATGCAGTTTCAGGCCGACCTGCTGGGGGTTCCAGTCGTTCGCCCCAAGGTGCTCGAAACCACCGCTCTGGGCGCTGCCAGTCTCGCGGGGCTGGCCACCGGCTACTGGGACAGTCCGCAGGATATCGCCCGCCACTGGCAGGTCGATCGGCAGTTCGAGCCGACCATGTCACGCGATGAAGCCGCTACGCGCATGACGCAGTGGCATCAGGCGGTCGCCCGCGTGCGAACGTCTGCGGCATGAGCGGACCTTCCGCTCCTGGCTCAGGTCCGAAGGCGCTGGGTCCAGCTGCCGTCGCCGTCATGCTGGGCCTGTGCGTCATCTGGGGCATGGGTCAGATCGCCATCAAGTTCGGTAATGAAGGCATTTCCCCGATGTGGCAAGCGGGCCTGCGATCGGTGGGCGCCACCTGCCTGCTGCTGCTCTGGATGCGACTGCGCGGCATTTCCCTGCGCGGCATTCCTGGCCTCATGCGCTGGCGCCTGGCGCTGGGGCTGACCTTTGCCGCCGAATTCGTCTGCATGTACATCGGTCTGGGCCTGACCACCGCAGCCCACGGTACCGTCCTGATCTACAGCGCCCCCTTTGTGGTGGCGCTGGGCGGCCACTGGCTGCTGGGCGAGCGCTTGAGTCCGGTGCGCTGGGCCGGACTGATCCTGGCGTTCATCGGGCTGGGCGTGGCCATCAGCGGTCGGCCCGTGCAGGGCGGGCCGCAGGCGAGCCTGGCCGGCGACCTGCTGTGCATGGCTGCGGGCGTGGGTTGGGCGCTGACCACGCTGATCGTACGGGGCACCGGACTGCGCAACGAACGCCCGGAGCGCACGCTGTTCGATCAGTTGGCGGTGTCGGCTCCCGTGCTGCTGGCCATCTCGTGGGTGATGGGTGAGCCAGGCATCTTTGCGCCCTCCCCCACTGTCTGGCTGGCCTTCGCCTACCAGACGGTGATGGTCGCCACGCTCAGCTATCTGACCTGGTTCGTCATGGTGCAGCGCTACTCACCGGCGAGCGTGTCGGCCTTCGCCTTCATGACGCCCATCTTCGGGGTCGCGTTCGCCGTGCTGCTGCTGGGCGAAGCAGCCACCCCCACGCTGCTGATTGCGCTGGCCCTGGTGGCGACCGGCCTGCGTCTGGTCAATCGCCCCTGAACGCGCCTCGAGCGCGGCCGAAGCACACGACTCTCGCCACAGGCCAGCTTGGACACGTTACAGGCTCGCCGCGGCATGACACTGGCAGGCCGCGACACGTCACAGAAGCGAGCTCAGCGATCGATGAACACCGGGGCGCGCTTTTGAAGCCCCGCAGTGACCGCCTCGACCTGATTGCGCCCGCCCATGATGCCGATCTGCTCGTTCGATTCAGCCAGCAGCACGGTCGCCGCGTCTGCTTCACTGGGCAGGTTCATCAGACGCTTGGCTGCGCGAATCGCATCGGGGCTCTTGCCGGCAATGTCACGCGCCAGCGCCAGCGCCTCAGCCAGCGGGTCGGCGCACACGCGCGTGGCGAACCCCAGCGCCTGCGCCTCTTCCCCACTGAACATCCGGCCGCTGTAGGTCAGTTCGCGGATGACATCTGCACGGGCGAGCTCACGCATGAGCAGCACCCCGCCCATATCTGGGACCAGGCCCCATTTGATCTCGAGCACGGCCATGCGAGTGTCGGGTGCCACCAACCGGATATCCGCACCCAGAGCGAGCTGAAAGCCTCCGCCCAGCGCCACCCCATGCACCGCTGCAATCACCGGCACCGGGATCTCGCGCCACACCATGACAGCGTATTGCGCATTGTTCGAGATGCCGTGCGTGCGTCGCCCAAGCCTCATTTCATGGGAAACGCCCTGGCCGCCATCCCCAGGCTGGTCCGCCATCTTCTGAAACCGGCCCATGTCCAGACCGGCACAAAAGGCGCGGCCCTCCCCCGACAGCACGACAGCACGCAGACCGGGCTCGGTGATCAGGCGCTTGCCGGTTTCGACGAGCGCATCGAACATCGCTGCGTCCAGTGCGTTCATCTTGTCGGCGCGCACAAGCTTCACATGCGCCACGCCACCTTCAATCGTCAGCTCGATTCGTTTGTCCATCTGGGTCTCCCGGTTAGCATCGTTGTGTAGAAATCGTTGTCTTGCATGCGTTGTGCGCGATGGGTCGGCGTGATGAGTCAGGGCCTGAGCAGATCGACCGCATCGGTGATCACCATGTCGACCCCCCAGTCCTGAAGGGTCCGTGCACGCGCAGGATCGTTGACCGTGTAGGTGAGCACGCGAAACCGCTCGGCGCGGGCACGGGACACGATCTCGGGCGTGAGCTCCAGGTGATTGGCATCGAGGGCCACACACCCCAGGCGGCGCAGGCGCGCCGGCCAATCGTCTGGCAGCCGATGCAGCAAAAGCGCGCGCGGCAGAATCGGCACTGCGTGCTGCGCCGCTTCGAGCGCGGCCTCTGAAAATGACGAGAGCACCGGCGGCACTACGGCGTCCTGCCAGGCCTGTGCTGCCGCCACCGCCACGGCCGCACCGGTTTCAACCTCGCGCCCCGGACTGGGCTTGATCTCGATATTGGCCATGAGCCCATTGCTGCGCAGCCAGCGCGCCACGTTGCCAAACGTTGGAACCGGCTCTCCCGCGTAGGGGGCGCTGTGCCAGGAGCCGGCGTCGAGCTGGGCGATTTCCGTCAGCGTGAAGGCCCCCGCCAGTCCACTGCCACTCGTGGTGCGATCGAGTGTGGCGTCGTGCATCAGGATCGGTTTGCCGTCCCCCGTGAGCTTGACGTCGAACTCGAACATCGTCTGCCCCAGCAAGGCTCCGGCGCGCAGGGCAGCCAGTGTATTTTCAGGGGCGAGCTTGCCGGCACCGCGATGCGCCACGATCGGCGGATAGGGCCAGTGATCGAAGTCGATGCGCCAGGTGGGCGTTGCACTGGGAGCTGACATGGTGCGTCCGGAGGGTGGGTTCAGGCAAAACGGTGGATTGATGAACTCAGGTGCGAAAGGAATCGGCCACCTGCAAGGCTGACAGCGCGTCAGGGCCCGTGCCCTGTACCGACATGTCTTCGGGAAGATCGGCAGGCCTGCGCAGTCCCAGCATGTCGGCCACTTTCCAGCCAATGGCCAGACTGGACGTGAGGCCCGGCGACTCGATCCCAAAGAGGTTCACCAACCCTGGCACCCCATGCTCAGCCGGCCCCTCGATCATGAAATCGCCTGCCGGCTCGGTCGGGCCGCTGACCTTCGGCCGCACGCCTGTATAGCCCTCCTGCAAGGCGTCGTCCGGGAGCTCGGGCCAGTAACGGCGAATGGCCTGTGCAAACTTGTCATGCAATCCGGATTCAAACGCATACTCCGGCGCCTGTGGCCAGCCGGTGACATCGGGGCCGAATCGACAGCGTCCCGCCAAATCGAGGGTGACATGGATGCCCAAGCCGGCGTGGTCAGGCATTGGGTACACCAGATGTTGAAAAGGCGTACGCCCTGCCAGCGTGAAGTAGTGGCCCTTGGCGAAATACGCCGGCGGCACGCGCGGCCGAGGGCCCTGGCCGGTACGCGTGAGGCGGGTGGCCAGCGCCTGCGCATGCAGCCCTGCAGCATTGACCAGCAGTCGGCAATGGATGGCAAGGGGCTGATCGCCGCCGGTGCGCACCACCATCCCGTCGTCCGTGACCTCGATGCGCTCGACCGGGGTCCGAGTGACCAGCAGGGCCCCCGCCGCTTCGGCGTCGCCCAGCAAGGCGAGCATCAGGGCATGGCTGTCGATGATCCCGGTGGAGGCTGACCACAGGCCCGCCACCGCCCGCACCGCCGGCTCAAGCTCGCGCACCTGGGCGGCATCGAGTGGCTGCAGCGGCACGCCATTGATGCGCCCCTGCTTCTCGTATTTGGCCAGCGCAGCCAGCTCGCTGTCGTCGACCGCCACCAGCACCTTGCCGATGCGCTGGTGCGGCACACCGCGCGCCGCGCAATAGCGATACAGCAGATGTTTGCCCGCGACACACAGCGTCGCCTTGAGTGAACCGGTGGGGTAGTAGATACCCGCATGGATCACTTCCGAGTTGCGAGATGAGGTTTCGGTACCGAAGGCCTCACAGGCCTCGAGCACCATCACTTCGCGACCACTCAATGCGAGCGCTCGGGCGATCGCCAATCCGACCACCCCTGCTCCGACCACCACCGCATCGACCGAGTCCATAGCCACGATTGTAGGGGAGTCACCCGATCAGGCGTTATGAGCCTGCGGGCTGCAGGCCCGCGCTCCTTGCGGATCAGCGGGTCTGAGCGTTATGCAGGCGTGCTGCCCGTTGGCGTCGCATCGGGCGCAGCCGGGGTGTCTGGCAGGCCGGCGGCGTCTTGCAAAGCGTCGGGTTCACCTTCGCCCTCGCCATCGGGGCCGCCAGTGGCCTTGCGCGCAGCTTTCTCGGCCTTCTTGGCCTTCTTCGCCAGCTCGCGCTGACGCTTTTCATACTGGTAGTTCGGTTTGGCCAAGTCGTCGATTCCCCGTTAAAGCGGCACATTAACCCATTACGGGTTGGGCGTCGTGGCCTGTGTGCAGCGGTCTTGCATGAATTCAGGCAGCCATCACCAGCTGGGTCTGAGTCACCACCGCGCACAGCTTGCCCTTTTCGTTACGGATCAGCGTCTGCCAGACCATGGTCGTGCGCCCCTTGTGAAAGGCGGTGCATTCAGCGGTGACGGTTGTCCCGACCTGCGCCGAGGCCAGAAACTTGGTCGATGACTCCACCGTGGTGGTGCGGGCGCCCTCAGGCAGATTGACGACAGTGCCCACCGCACCCAGGGTATCGGCAAAGGCCATCATGGAGCCGCCATGCAGGATGCCGCCGGCGGTGCACAGCTCCGGGCGCACGGTGAGCGTGGCGACTACTTTGTCGGCATCGATCTGCGTGAACCGGATGCCGAGCAGCCCCGGCAACAGCGGATCGAGCATGGCTTGAATTCGAGCGGCGTCTAGCATCGGCAAGGTCTCCTGGTCGCGTGATGTGCAGGGTCTGTGCAGCGCAGGCTTTGATGGATCGCCGCGCCATCCGACAAGCGTACCGTACCCATCGCAACGTTCGCACCGTTCGTACGGCGGATGCTATAAAGCCATCAGGCGGAGGCGCGGCACAGTTGTGACCGAGTCGCCCAGCCTGATGCGCCGGCGTATGCCGCTTCTCCGGAGACCGTCCGTCGATGTCCTTCCTGTGGCCCAAGTTGCTTTGGCTGCTGCTCGCATTGCCCGTGTGCGTGGCGGCCTATGTCTGGCTCCTGCGCCGCCGCAGACCGGCGATCGGCTACTCGAACATCGAGCTGGTGCGAGAAGCACTGGGCCCCACCACCCCGTGGCGTCGGCATGTCCCGCCCGCCCTGCTGCTGGGCGCATGCCTTGCGGCGCTGCTGGCTGCAGCCCGGCCCAGTGCCCTGGTCACCCTGCCCTCGCAGTTCCAGACGATCATCCTGGCGATCGATGTGTCGCTGAGCATGCGCGCCACGGACGTGCAGCCTGACCGCATCACCGCAGCGCAGGCGGCCGCCAAAGCATTCATTGGCGACCATCCGCCGCGCTCGCGCATCGGCATCGTGTCGTTCGGCGGCTCGGCGCAATTGGTGCAGCCCCCCACCGACAGCAACGACGAACTGATTGCTGCCATCGACCGTTTCCAACTGCAGCGGGGCACCGCCACGGGCAGCGCCTTGCTGGTGTCGCTGGCCACGCTGTTTCCCGATGAAGGCATCGATGTGGGTACCGCGGTGCTGGGCCAATCCAAGGATGGCAGCGGTGGCAAAGGCCGGGCGATCGACGCGCCTGCGGCAGCGCGCCCGCCACCGGCACCGGTCAAGCCGGGGTCCTACAACGCCGGGGTGATCGTGCTGCTGTCGGATGGGCGGCGCACCACCGGCCCCGACCCGCTGGAGATTGCCAAGATGGTGGCCGACCATGGCGTGCGGGTATTTACGGTCGGATTCGGCACCAAGGAGGGCGCCACCATTGGCGGCGATGGCTGGTCAGCCTATGTGCGTCTGGACGAAGACAGCCTCAAAGCTGTTGCTGCGATGACCCGTGGTGAATACTTTCATGCAGCCACCGGGGCCGATCTGCGCAAAGTCTACGAAGAACTCAATTCGCGCTTTGTGTTGGAGCGTCGCGAAACCGAGATCACGGCCCTCTTCAGCCTGGGCGCAGTCGCCCTGGCCGCCCTGGCGATGCTGCTGTCACTGCGCTGGTTCGGGAGGAGCGCCTAACCGCCCCCCTGCCTGGCCAACCGACTACAGCTCGGCCCGATAACGGGCGAGCATGTCTTCCTGAGACTCGATGGGAGTGGCGTCGCCAATCTGGTCGCGCAACATCTGCCCCATGGTCGGCAGCGCACTGCGAGGCACCTGCACATCGGCAGACCAGAGCCTGGAGCGCATGAAAGCTTTGGCACAGTGCAGGTAGGCCTCGGTCACGCTCACTTCGATCACCAGACGCGGGGCACGCTCGCGACCCGCAAAGCGCGCCAGGCAGGCGTCATCGGTCGTCAGGCGGGCGGTGCCGTTGACGCGCAAGGTTTCGTCAACGCCCGGAATCATGAACAGCAAGCCCAGCCGCGCGGTGTGCACGATGTTCTGCAGGGTATCGAGTCGGTTGTTGCCCGAGGCATCTGGGATCAGCAGGGTGTACGGATCGGCCGCCAGCACGAAGCCGGGATCACCGCCGCGCGGCGAGGCATCCAGCAGACCATCGTGGCCCAGACTGGAGAGCACCACGAACGGCGAGAGCGACACGAAGCGCATGCCATGCGCATCCAATGCAGGCAGCTGCTTGCGCAGGGCACGTTCCTTAGCCGGACCGTACAGGGCCCGCAATGCGTCGAGCGAATCGATGATCATTTGGGTTCCGTTGGCGCGCGCGCGCCGGGCACGTTGGTCCAGACCTGCAAGGCTCGGGTGCGTTGCTCGGTATGCTCGATCAGGCAACCGGCGTAGACCGCACCACGGATGGTGCCCGCTTCATAGAGCACCAGCCGACCTTTGCAATCATTGTCCCGAAAGCTGATCCATGCCCGCTGCGCATCAATCAGATGCTTGCGTGCACGCGGATAGTCGGTGGTGTCGAAGCGGTCTGCAGGCACCAGCCGTTTAAGCAGATCCTGATAGGCCGCATTGAGCGCCTTGTCGCGCGCGGCATGGGTAGCCGCCAGACATTCATTGATCTGGATCGTGTTGTCCTGCGTGGCGCAGGGATCGGCCGCGTGCACGATGCACGGCACGGCCGCGATCGTCAGCGCCCACAGGGCTGCGCCTGCACGCATGTCACTTCACCTCGATCTCGATGAAGCTGAAGGGGTAGTCGTTGGCATTGATCACGTTGTGCGCCACGCCCGCCTGCCGCGCATACGAAACCCCGGCGGTCAGTTGGACATCGCGGGTCCCGGTGGGCTCGACCAGGCGCAAGGTCCCGGTGGTGAGCGGCACCACCACGTAGTCGTGGCCGTGCACATGATGGCCCGTCTCGGCGCCCGGCGCAAAGCGCCATTCCGTGACGATGACCCGTTCATTATCGACCTGCAGGTGGGCAGTGGCTTGCATCAGCATTCCTCCGTACTCAGATTCCATGCTTTTATCACAGGCGCCGGATGGCGATGAACGCGGTCAACACGCCGCAACCGGCTAGACTGAAGCTCGGATCCACGCTCATGGAAAAGAGGCCTGCACATGGCGATGCAGCGGCGTCATGGAGCTCTGCGGCACACGATCGTGGCGGCCATGATGATGGCGGCAGCGCTGTCAGTCACATCGCACGCGATGGCGGCGCCAGCCGCTGCACAGCCGGTCACGCTGGACACCCTCTTTGCCCGGGTCCAGCAGTGCCAGTTCGGCAATTTTTATTACGCGCCCTGGGATACCGCGACACCGATCCACCCCTACTTTTCGCAGCGCGCACTCAAACCCTACCGGGAAGAAGAAGGCCTGTACTACTTCAAGGTGCAAGACACCCTGTTCGGCCTGCCGGTGGTGACCCTGTTTGTGCCAGGCACCTGGGACTATCACGGCGTGGTCTTCGATGTCCCGCTCGCCACCGCGCGCCAAGTCATGCGGCAGCGGTTTGGCCGCACATTCGCTGAATCACGGCGCAGTCGCGACGGTGAAGCGCCGATGCTGGTGGCCTACAAGGACAACCCGAGCCAACAATCGGTTCTGGCGTGCGTGGAACGACCGTACCGGGAGAAGTAAGCGGTCAAGTGAAGTGAAGCGAAAAAGCTCAGCGGGAAAGATCGGCGAGGCGACTCACACTGCGGCGGCTCATCACGGGTGCGCCCCGTGGGCGGATCACACCTTGAGCACGCGCTCGCAGCTCACACCGCGACAGTCCATCTCGAACTCCAGCTCCTGCACCGGCGGGCGATTGAAATGCCACGTGACACCAGCTGGCATGGCGCCCCGACGCACCAGCTCATCGCTCAGGAAAGGGTGAAAGTCATGCACGGTGTACACCTGCGTGGCCGTGGCGGACGACCAGTCGAATCCCAGCGCAGCCATGCGACGCTCCATCTCGCCCAGCACCCATCGTGCCTTGGTACGCAGGCCCTGCGGCGAGGTATCGCCACGCGCCACCAAATTGTCGCGGTAATCGCCCTTGCCCTCTTCTGACTCCGCGCTGCCCGCCACGATGAAGCTTGGCGCCGCAGACGTATCGGGCACGGTGTAGCTGAACGCGAAGAAGCCGGGTTCAGCCGGCGGAGCAATCTCGGGGCAGACATTACTGCGAGCCACCGGATTCACCGTGCCGTCCATCAGGCCCCAGCGCTGCAGGGTCGTGATGTAGATCGCATTGAAGGCGCGAAAACCGTCTTCGGTGAACGGTGCAGGCGAGCGCAGCTCACAGGCACAAAACGCCGCGTTGGGGCGACCGATGGACGCCAGATGCGCCTCGATAGCTGCAAACCCGGCTGCAAGCGGCATGACACGCGCAAAGCGCACCCGCTCGATGCGAAGACCCGGTTGGGCTGCCACACCGCCTGAGTATTGCGACACGGCGGGAATGAAGCGGTAGCCGCCAGCAGACAAGGTACGGGTGCTCATCATGATCTCCTTGCGATCGGGGTCAGTGCGTCAGTGCGCCAAGGCGCCCAGGTACGCCTGTTTGACGGCCGGGTCGCCCAGCAACTCAGCGCTCGGGCCATGGCGAACGATGCGCCCGGTATCCATCACGTAGGCGTTGTCGGCGAGCTCAAGCGCGGTCACCACGTCCTGCTCGACGACGACGATCGTCAACCCCTCGCGATTGAGCACGGCCAGCGCTTCGACCAACTGTTCGACCAGCAGGGGCGACAAGCCCAGCGACAACTCATCGATCATCAGCAATCGGGGGGCGCTCATCAGACCCCGGCCGATGGCGCACATCTGTTGCTCGCCGCCCGACATGGTGCCTGCTGCTTGGGCTCTACGCTCCTTGAGCCGCGGAAATAAGGTGTAGATCTGGTCGAGGTCGCGTTGTAAATCGGCACGCGGTACGCGTCTGAGATAGGCGCCCATCATCAGATTGTCCTCAACCGACATGGCCCCGAACAGCCGGCGACCCTCGGGCACCAGCGCCACCCCCAGGCCAAGCATCTGCGCCGGGTCACGCTGCCCGATGTCCTGACCGCGCCAGAGCACGCGCCCCGCGCGGGTGCGCACGAGACCGGATACCGTGCGCATCAGCGTCGACTTGCCCGCGCCATTGGAGCCGATCAGCGCCGTGATGTCGCCCTCGCGCACGGCCAGATCCACGCCCCACAGGACCGTCACTTCACCGTAGCCAGAATGCACCCCTTCGATGCGCAAGAGCTCGGGGCGTGGGGGTGCAGCGCTGTAGGTCGGCAGGCTCATGGCGCGCTCCGGGCTGCCTGGGCGTATTTCTTGCCGAGATAGGCTTCGACGACACGCGGATTGGCCACGATGTCGGCAGGCGCCCCTTCGGCAATCAGCGCCCCATGCTGCAGCACGACGATACGCGAGCAGACCGCCATCACCACCTTCATGAGGTGCTCGATCAGGACGATGGTGACCCCCGACTCGGCAATGCGTCGGATGAGTGCCATCGCCTGCTCCACTTCAGCCGAATTCAGGCCGGCATTGACCTCATCCAGGCACAGCAGCCGCGGATTCATCGCCAGTGCCTTGGCGAGCTCCAGGCGCTTGCGCATGGCCAGCGTCAGACTGGCGGCCGGCCGCTCGGCCAGATCGGTCAGCCCGACGACGTCCAGCTGTTCACGTGCTGCCCGGCGCGCATCGCCCAGACCCAGACCACTGCGCGAAAAAAGCGCTGCAGCCGCCACGTTGTCGAGGACCGTGAACTCCGGAAACGGCTGGACGATCTGAAACGTGCGTGCGATGCCCGAACGCGCGGTCTGATAGGGACGAAACCGCGTGATATCCCGTCCTTCGAAGATCACCCGCCCGGCGCTCGCCTGGTGCACACCTGCGATGACATTGACCAGCGTGGTCTTGCCTGCGCCATTGGGGCCGATCAGGCCCAGGACTTCGCCGGTGCCCACAGTCAGCGAAACATCCTGAAGCGCCTGCAGACCACCGAAACGGCGCGAAACGGATTCGACTTTCAGCAATTCAGGCACGGCGCACCCCGAGGCTGCGCAAGCGCTTTCCGATCGACACCAGGCCCTGTGGCAGGAACAGCAGCAGCACGACCACCAGCAAACCCAGCAATCCGGTGTGAATCGACAGCGAATTGCGCCAGACGGTTTCTTCGATCGCGAGGAACGTGAACGCACCCAACACTGCGCCCACTGTGGACCCCAATCCGCCCAGCAGGGCCATCACGATCGGCTTGACCGCAAACAGCACATCGAACACATCAGCCGGTTCGATGTAGTGCACCCATCCCGCATACAGCGTGCCCGCCATGGCGACAAACACACCGGAAAATGCAAACGCCAGGCTTTTGTAGAGTGTCGCATTGACGCCAATCATGTCGGCAGCCGACTCGTTTTGTCGGATGCATTGCAAACCGAAGCCCAGCTTGGAGCGCTCGATCCACAACACGCATGCGAGCGTGACCATCAGCAGCGCCCACATCGCCAGAAAGAAAAATGAGGCTTCGCTCTCGGGGCCTGCACCACCCCCCAGCGACAGGGGAATGTTCAGGCCCATGCCGCCCCCGGTGAGGTCGGTGGAGGTATTGGCCAGCTCCCGCAGGACCTCGGCCACAGCAAGACTGGCCACGGCAAAGTAGTGACCCTTGAGCCGCAGCAGCACCACCCCCAGCAGCATGGCGCCCGCAAAGGCCAGCGACCCCGACAACATCAACGCGCCGGCGAGCCCGCCTCCCTTGGCCAATAGCACCCCGCCTGCATACGCCCCCAGCCCGAAAAAAGCCCCGGTGGCAAACGAGGGATAGCCGGACAGGCCGCCAATCACATTCCAGGAGACGGCCATGACCGCGTACATGCAGGCAAAGGTGCCCAGGCGCAAGGCGTAGGGGCCACCCAGCCAGGGCAGAGCCGCCAGCAACAGCACCGATCCGAGCAGCAGCGCTTCGCGGCGGCGGATCATTCGAAGCCCCGCTTGCCGATCAGGCCTTGCGGTCGCACGATCAGGAAAAAGATCAGCAAAGCGAAGGACAGCGTGACCGCATGCTCAGGGCCAAACGCCATCGCACCAAAACTTTCGACGACGC
>JBIKKG010000339.1:0-3255 GCA_044360485.1 Burkholderiaceae bacterium
ACTGTCGATTCGCTGCGCTTTTCGGGCGTGGTCGATCCGCGCACGATTCGCCCGGGCAATACGATCGCTTCGACCCAAATAGCCGATGTACGCCTGCAATTCCGGGGCCGAGGTGACATTGATCGCGCCATGACCACCGGCTGGCTGCAGAAGTTTTTCTTCAGCTACGCACCGCTCTGAGAGTGCTGATCATGAATTTGCTTGCGCATGCTCTGAAATGGATTCCGACACGGCTTGCTCAGCGCGCCTGCGGCGCAGTGATGCTGGTGGCTGTGATGCTCTGCCTGGCAATACCACCGGCCCAGGCCGAGCGCATCAAGGACTTGGCCACGGTCCAGGGTGTGCGGACCAACCAGCTGGTGGGCTACGGACTGATCGTTGGCCTGGATGGTTCAGGCGATCAGACGACGCAGGCACCTTTCACGTCTCAAAGCGTGGGCACCATGCTGCAGCAGTTGGGCGTGACCCTGCCGCCAGGTGTGAACCCGCAACTCAAAAATACCGCGGCGGTCATGTTGACCGCCCAACTGCCCGCTTTCGCACAGCCTGGTCAGTCCATTGATGTGACCGTCTCGTCGATTGGCAATGCCAAGAGCCTGCGCGGTGGCACGCTCGTGCTCACGCCCCTGCGCGGTGCCGATGGTCAGATCTACGCGATGGCTCAGGGCAATGTGGTGGTGGGCGGTGCGGGTGCATCGGCCGCCGGTAGCAAGGTTCAGATCAATCATCTGTCTGCCGGCCGCGTGCCTGCGGGTGCCACGGTGGAGCGCACCGTGCCCAACGCCGTGCTGGCGGGCGACACACTGCAACTCGAACTCAAGACCACGGACTTCTCGGTCGCGACCCAGGTGGCCGATGCGATCAACCGCCGGCGCTCCGGTGTCGATGGCGCCGGGGTGGCTCAGGCAGTGGATGGCCGTGTGATTCGCGTGCGTTTGCCCGCTGCCGACAATCGGGTCGCCTTTCTGGCTGAGCTTGAGAATATCGATGTGACGACGGTCGCGCCGCCCGCCAGGGTGATCGTCAATGCGCGCACTGGTTCGGTGGTCATGAACCAAACGGTGACGCTGGCGGCCAGTGCGGTGGCGCACGGCAACCTGTCGGTGTCGGTATCGACGACTCCGATGGTGAGCCAGCCCAACAGTTTTTCTCAGGGCTCTACAGTTGTGACCGAGAAGGCCGATATCCAGATCAAGCAGGACGCGGCCGGGCTCATGATGCTCGAAGGCGCTGCCAAGCTCGCGGACGTCGTCAAGGCGCTGAATGCCTTGGGTGCGACCGCGCAGGACCTGATTGCGATTCTGCAGGCGCTCAAGGCTGCAGGCAGCTTGAAGGCGGAACTGGAGATCATATGACCACGCGCATGCCCGCTTCGCTCGCGTCCGACGTTCGTTCGCTGGACTCGCTTAAGAGCGGGGCTGCGCGTGATCCGAAGGGTGCAGTGCGTCAGGCTGCGTCGCAGTTCGAAGCGCTCTTCATGCAGATGGTCATGAAGAGCATGCGCGATGCCGTCCCGAAAAGCGGTCTGATGGAAAGCGGCGGTGGTGGCGAAGTTTTTCAGGGCATGCTCGATACGCAGTTCTCGCAGGCCATGACCGGGCGCCCGGGTGGCCTGGGTGACATGATCGCCAAGCAACTGATGCGCAACATGGCACCCGACCCTGTATCGGGCAGCAAGCAAACACCGCAGGTTTCCACGGAAGGTCTGTCGCGGGCCTTGTTGGCAGCCGATACCCGCAAGGGATCAGGGTTCGATGCGGCGTCCCGTACCGAGTTTCCCAGCGGCGCGCAGGCGGCTGCTGCGGCTGCAGCCGCAGCAAGCAACCGGGCGGGTGCACTGCCTTGGCGCCGTGAGGCAGCCAGCGGCATGCCGATGCTCGGAACTCAGGAAACCAGGGCCGCGCAACCGGCCGGTGCAGGTGGAACGCCCGCCGCGTTTGTGAATCGGATGTGGGGCGCGGCGACGTCGGCCGAACAGGCCACCGGCGTGCCCGCGAGCTTTATCGTTGGTCAGGCTGCACTCGAGACCGGCTGGGGGCGCCATGAGTTGCGCCACGCCGATGGCCGTACCTCGCACAATCTGTTCGGCATCAAGGCAGGCTCTGGCTGGAAAGGCGCCACCGTGGATTGCCTGACCACCGAATACGTGGACGGTCGGATGGTTAAGAGCGTGGAGCGCTTCCGTGCCTATGGCAGTTATCAGGAGGCCTTTGGCGACTGGGCCAAACTGATGGCCAACAATCCACGCTATTCGAACGTGCTCGCCTCGGGCGGCAGCATCGACACGTTCGCGCGCAACATGCAGCGCGCCGGCTATGCCACCGATCCGAACTACGGCTCGAAGCTCGCCAGCATCATCACTCAGGCGGTGTCCTTGCGCCGTGTGAGCACCTGAGACGGAGCACGTCATGAGCGACCTTCTGCGCATTGGTTCCAGCGCCCTCAATGCAGCTTACGTACAGTTGCAGACCACAGGCCAGAACATCGCCAATGCGGCCACGCCGGGCTATGTGCGTCGTGAAGTGACGTTACAGGAAACCGTATCAGCCGGACGCAGCGGGATGGGCGGAGGCGGTGTCGATGTGGTGGGCGTGCGTCGCGTCTACGACGCGTTTCTGCAGCGCGAGGCCACCGTCAGTGGTGCAGCGTCGGCGCAAGATGCAGCCCGCAGCAGCGGTCTGTCCCGTCTCGATCAGCTTTTCGCCGATTCGCAAAGCGGCCTGGGCGCGGCTTTCGACGACATGGTGTCGTCCTTTACCGACCTGAGCGCCCGCCCGGCTGACATCTCGGTACGCACGGCGGTCCTGGCCCGTGTCGAGGGGTTTGCCTCGCGAGCGGCCAGCCTGGATGCCAGTCTGCTCGATCTGCGTCAAGCCACCCAGCAGCGCATGCAGGGCGACGTCAATCAGGCCAATGACCTCATGGCGGCCTTGGCTGCCTTCAACCGGCAGGTGGGTCAAAGCGGCGGCAATGCGTCTGCCCCCAACAACCTCTTCGATCAGCGCGACACGTTGCTGGCCGATCTGAATCGCATCGTGCGAGCCAATGCCACGATCGCAGCAGACGGCACGGTCAATGTCTCCACGCAGCGCGGTGAGCCGCTGGTGGTCGGCGATCAGGCCGCACAGTTCGGGCTGATGCCCGATGCGCTTGATGCCACGCGCGTGGATTTATCGCTGATCCGTGCCAATGGGTCGTCGACGCGACTTGAGATGGCGGATGTGGGCGGCAGCCTGGCCGGCATGTCTCGCTTTG
>JBIKKG010000093.1:0-11765 GCA_044360485.1 Burkholderiaceae bacterium
GGACCTTGCCGCGCGGCAGAAAGCGGGTGGCAAAGCCTGGCTTGTCTTCGAGTTCGCCCCGTTTGGCGGCGGTGGTGTTCGCCTGGCTGTGGGTCACCGGAATCCCGTGACGTCCCAACCAGATGGCATCGTCGAGCAGACGCGACAGTGGCAGACGTCCGCCAAGCGTGCGCTGGGAGAGGGCTTGAGCGGAGCCCCAGCCCGAGACGGTGCCGGCCACAGTGAGGGCTGCAATGCCACCACGAAACGGTATGCGTTCGGTGATGCCTCGATCGCGGTACCACTGCCGGGATGCCGCATGCGCGCTGCGTCCGCTGGCATCAATGCCGCCGGGTGCATGTCCTGGTCGATGAATGACCCAGAAGCCGTCGCCGCCGATCGAGTTCATGTGTGGGTAGACGATGGCGATGGTGGCTGCGGCAGCAATCATCGCTTCCAGCGCATTGCCCCCTTCGCGCATGACATTGACGGCGGATTCCGCTGCAAGCGCATGGGGCGCGACCGCGATCCCGCGTCGGCCCTGAATGGACATATTCAATTGAACATCCGTAAAAAAAAGAATCAGTGAGGCACGAATGCCTGGATCAGCTGTGCGGTCCGATCGGGGTCTTCCATTGGAACAAAGTGCGAATGCTCCGCGAGATGCACATCCGTGCCATGGCGAAACTCTCCCGCCAATTCAGGCCAGGTGGGCGAGAAGGAATAGTCGAAAGGATCGCGCTCGGGCGTGGGCAGTTTGGCGCGCACCACGCGCACCGGAATGTCCAGCGCACGAATGCTCGCATAAACGCCTGCATTGGCGCGGCCTGTCATGTAGACACGCGCTTCAGTGTGCGGGCTGCAGGCCAGCTCAACACCGTTCCCGTCTGCCGCGGCGATCACACCATGTTCGCAATAGTCGCGTAGGGCTTCCGGCTGAAAGAGTCGGTAAGGCAACCGAGGCCCGAAGCGCTCGAGCATCTCCTGCACCGAAGCAAAGCGGCTGCGTCGTCTCGCAGCCGGGTGCATGCCGTCAGGAAACACAGGGGGCGGCGCATGGTAGGCCTGAGGCGAGGCAATCACCGGGTCAATCAGCATCAGCCGCTCGAAGCGATCGGGCTCATAGGCGGCAGCCTGGACGAGTCCATGGGCGCCCATGCTGTGACCGATCCCGGTCAGGCCTTTCAGATCGAGGGCTGCCGCACAGGCAGCCAGATCGCGGCCGAACGGTGCCCATCCGGTGATCTCGGTCTTCGTGCTGCGGCCGTGACCCCGTTGGTCCACCGCAATGACATGCCAGGCAGGTAATCGCCGAATCGTCTGATCCCACACGCGGGCATGAAACCCGGTGGCGTGGACCATGAACAGCGTTGGTGTGCGGCCGCGCAACTCGGGTCGCCATTCATGGCAGACCATCGTGATGTCATGGACCGGGACAGCGTGCAGCAGCGGTGCGGGCAGGGAAGGTTCAGTCATGGGGTGCGATCGTGCGGAGCGCTGGCGAGCTGGGGAGGCGGCATGGAGGTGATAGGGCGACGTGTTGCGGCGAATGAATGTGACGCGATGACGGGGAAGACGAGGAGGGAAGATGGCGAGGGACGATGTCGTCTGCGTGCCCACAACCGCGCAACGACACCGGGTCAGCCCGCTCCGATCCTGGGAATCAGCACCACTTCGCTGTCGGCGTGCAGGGGTTCATGCAGGGCATCCTGATGAACTTCGCCGTCGATGGCAATCGCCATCCCGTCATCCACCAGTTGCCCGAGCCCAGGATAGCGGGCCTCGAGCGCGCGCAGCAGGCTGCGCACATTCGGGGCCTCGATCTCGAACTGACCCACGCCACCAGTTAATGCGAGTACCTGACCGGAAATCGAACTGACCCGTGCCATGCAGGGCTCGTCAACGGACAGTGGCTGCGTCTGAACGCGCTGCTGCGGCCGCGTCCAACGCATCGAGCACGCGCGGTGGGGACAACGGCAATTCATAGAGTGGGGCGCCCACCACATGCGCCACGGCACAAGCAACCGCCGGCAATGGCGGCACGATCGGTGCCTCGCCTACGCCCTTCGCGCCGTAGGGATGGCGGGAGTTCGGCGCAGACTCGACCAGAATCGTGTCGATCATGGGCAAGTCACTGGCGACCGGCATGCGGTAATCCAGAAACCCGGGATTGAGCAGTGCGCCGTGCTGATCGTAGAGGTAGGCCTCGTTCAGCGCCCAACCCACGCCTTGCGCAGCGCCCCCTTGAATCTGGCCTTCGACGTAAGCAGGATGAATGGCGCGCCCCACATCCTGAGCGGCGGTGTAGCGCAGCACTGTGCTGCGGCCGGTCTCAGGATCGATGGCGATATCCACAAGATGCACAGCGAACCCCGGGCCTGCACCCTGAGCATTGAGCGAGACCTCGGCACTGATCGGGCCGCCGGTCTTGGCCGTACGCCCGGCCAGCTCCTTGAGCGTCAGCGCCTTGTGACCTTTGGATCCGTCCAGACACAGCGCGGAACCATTGCGCCATTCAACCTGCTCAACGGGACAATCCCAGATCTGAGCCGCGCGGCGCTTCAGGTCGTCGACCACTTGTTGCGCGGCACGCACCACGGCCATGCCGGTGGCGAAGGTGACGCGGCTGCCGCCGGTCAAGCCTGAAAAGCCAATCGCGGTCGTGTCGGCCACGATGGCACGCACCCGCTCGTAGGGAACGCCCAGCGTCTCGGCGGCCATCATGGCCATGGAGGCCCGCGAACCGCCGATGTCCGGATTGCTGGAGACAACGGTCGCGCCGCCGTCTTCGTCCACATGCACCGAGGCGCTGGATTCACCGCCCACGTTGAACCAGAACCCGGCCGCCACACCGCGACCCTGGTGCGGTCCGAGCGGCGCGGAATAATGCGGATGGGCCTTGACGGCCTGCAAGGTCTCCACGAAGGCGATCTCGCGAAAGGTGGCCCCATAGACGGCCTTGGCGCCGCTTTTCACCGCATTCATGATCCGCAGGTCGATCGGATCGATGCCCAGTTTGGCGGCCAACTCGTCCACCGCACATTCCACCGCAAACGCCGAGATCGGGGCGCCTGGGGCGCGGTAAGCCGCCACTTTGGCGCGGTTGCTCACCACGTCGTAGCCCACAATCGAAATATGTTCGATCGCATAGCAGGCCAGCGCCGCCATGCAGCCGGCACCAACCGGGGACCCCGGAAATGCACCAGCCTGGTATTTCAGCGTGACATCGGCGGCCAGGATGCGGCCGTCTTTCGTAGCCCCCAGCCGCACGTCCATCGCAGCGCCTGACGTGGGGCCGCTGGCCTCGAAGACTTCAGCCCGAGACATCACCATGCGCACGGGCCGTCCGCTTCGTATCGAGAGCGCCAGTGCCACCGGTTCAAGGTAGACCGTGGTCTTGCCACCGAAGCCGCCACCGATCTCGGCAGGGGTGACCTTGATGTTGCGCAACTCGATGCCAAGCAGCTTGGCGCACATCGAGCGCACGGCGAATTGCCCTTGTGTGGACACCCAGATCTGGTGCTGCCCGTCGGAGCCGGCTGATGCGACACAGGCCTGCGGTTCAATGTAACCCTGGTGAACAGGGGCCGTCACATAGTGACCCTGCACGATGACATCGCACTGCGCAAAACCACTTGCCAGATCGCCACGCCCGAAGCTCACTTTCTCGGCGATGTTCGAGGCTATCGTCGGCTTGGGCGTCACGCCCTTCGTGAAAAGGTCGCCATGCAGCAACGGCGCATCGGGTTGCATCGCCGCTTCCACGTCAATCACATGGGGGAGCACTTCGTAGCGCACTTCGATAAGCGCGAGCGCGGCCTCGGCAATCTCGGCGCTGGTGGCAGCGACTGCTGCCACGGCGTGTCCAACGTACAGCACTTTGCCGCGCGCCATGCAGTTGCTCGACAGCGCGCGCAAGGTGGCAGCCCCTTCTCCGCCTTCAACGGCCACGTCGGCCATCTCAGGAAAGTCGGCTGCCGTGACCACCGCCTTGACGCCGGGAAGTCGCAGGGCGGCCGTGGTGTTGACCGAGAGGATGTTGGCGTGCGCATGCGGGCTGCGCTTGACCCGACCCACGAGCATGCCGGGCAGGCGCAGATCGGCGCCGAAGGCGGCGCGGCCGGTCACTTTGTCGGCGCCATCGGGGCGAATGGGCCGTTGTCCGACCACCTTCAGACGATCTGCCAGACTGGTATCGTTCATTGCACACCTCCTGCCCGTTGAGCCGCCTGCCGCATCTGGGCGGCCGCATCCTGAACGGCCCGAACGATCTTGTCGTACCCGGTACAGCGGCACAGATTGCCGGCCAGGCCGAAGCGAATCTCTTCTTCAGTGGGGTCGGGGTTGCGCTCGAGCAGCGCCTTGGCGGCGACCAGGAACCCGGGCGTGCAGAACCCGCACTGCAAGGCCGCATGCTCCAGAAATTGTTGTTGTAACGGGTGCAGGCTGCCAGGGGGGGCCATGCCTTCGATGGTCTCAATGCGCCGGCCCTCGGCTTCGGGTGCGAGGATCAGGCAGGCACAGGTGAGCGCGCCATCGACGATGACCGAACAGGCGCCGCAGTCGCCGCTGCTGCAACCTTCCTTGGTGCCAGTCAGACCAAGCTCGTCTCTCAGTGCATCCAGGAGTGTTTGCGAGGCATTGCACAAAAATTCGACTGGCTCGCCGTTGACGACGGCCTCAACGCGTTGACGGCTCATGTTGAAGATCCTGAGGCACGTGCCAAAGCACGGGAGTAGGCGGCCTGCACAACGCGCCGGGCCAGCACTGCGGCCACGCGTCGACGGTAGTCGGCTGTGCCGCGCTTGTCATCGATCGGGCTGCAGGCGGCTCGCACGGCCTCTTGCATGCGCCCGAGCGCAGCGTCATCGAGGAGATGTCCGATCAGCGCTGCCGCCGCGGCATCAGCGCGCACCGGCGTTGGAGCCACGGCGCCCAGACCGATCCGAGCTGATTGCACCCGCCCCGTGGCATCCAGCACGAGATGCGCCGCTGCACCGACGATTGCGATGTCCATTTCCGTCCGCGGGATGAGCCGCAAATAAGCATCGGCTCCGCGCGCGGCAGCTGCGGGCAACCGGATGGCCTGAAGCAGTTCGCCCGTCTGCAGCGTGGTTTTTCCAGGTCCGGCATGCAAGCCTTCGATGGGGATTTCGCGCACGCCCTGAGGCGTGGCGATGACGCCGACCGCGCCGGCAGCGATCAGTGCGGGCGCGCTGTCGGCTGCAGGCGAGGCATTGCACAAGTTGCCCCCAAGGCTCGCGCGCCCCTGGACCTGTGCAGAACCGATGAGGCAGGCCGCCTCGACCACGCCCGGCCATGCCGCGCGCAGCGCAGCGTGCCGCCCGATGACTGCACAGGGTGTGGCGGCGCCGATCAGGAATCCGCCATCGGCTTCGGAGATGCCGATCATCTCGGGGATGCGCTTGAGATCGATCACCTGACCGGGTTTGACACGGCCCGAGCGCATCTGCACGACCAGGTCTGTGCCACCGGACAACGGACGCGCCGTGGCGCCAGCCGCTGCCAACAGGGCAATCGCCTCGGCGACTGTCCCGGGCGACTGATATTCGACTGCGGCCATCAGGCCTCCTTGCAGGGTGGTTGTCACGCAGGGCCGGCGCAGCGTGCCAGGCCGGCCCTGGCGCCATCAATGCCGTGCGCGTGCGGGGATCTGGTTGAACGGTACGTTCTTGTCGACACGGATGTCGGCAGGCAAGCCCAATACCCGTTCTGCAATGATGTTGCGCAGAATTTCATCGGTGCCGCCCTCGATGCGGGTGGCCGGCGAGCGCAACAGCATGGCCTGAAAACGGGCGTCGGCTTCGCTGAGCGCAGCACTGTCCAAGGCTCCCGACTGCGCTTGCAGGTCGAGTGCGAACATGGCGATGTCCTGCATCATCGGGCCACCGACCAGCTTGCCGATCGAATTTTCCGGCCCAGGCATTTCGCCGCGTGACATGGCAGAAATCGCACGATAGCCGGTGTACTTCAGACCGCTGGCACGCACCGCCCATTGCGCGAGTTTGGAGCGTACAGCCGGATCTTCGATGGCCAGTCCGTTGGCGGTCTCGAACTCGCAGCACCAGTCGAAGAGCTCGGGAAAGCCTGTCTGATAGCCGGCGCCGATGGACAGACGCTCATTCATGAGCGTGGTGAGCGAGACTTGCCAGCCGTCGCCGACTTTGCCCAGACGCTGACTGTCCGGAATCCGCACGTCCGTAAAGAAGACTTCGTTGAAATTGGACTGCCCGTTGACCTGCTTGATTGGGCGAATCTCGACGCCAGGTGACTTCATGCTCAGGAAGAACATGGTCAGACCCTTGTGCTTGGGCAACGTGGGGTCGGTACGGGTGATGATGATCGCGTAGTCGGAGTAATGCGCGCCCGAAGTCCAGATCTTCTGGCCGTTAATGACCCAGTCGTCTCCGTCGCGCTCGGCACGCGTGCGCAAGCCGGCAAGGTCGGAGCCACCTGCAGGCTCGGAAAAAAGCTGGCACCAGACTTCTTCGCCTGATGCAAGTGGGGGTAAGTAGCGCCGGTTGTGGTCTTCACTTGCATAGGCCATGAGGGTGGGGCCGCACATGCCCTGGCCGATCCCAAAGGGGCGGGACAGTTTGGCGTAAGTGCCCTCTTCCTGGGTCCAGATCACTCGCTCGATCGGTGTCGAGCCGCGTCCGCCAAATTCCTTGGGCCACTGCAGGCAGGCCCAACCGGCATCCGCTTTGCGTTTTTGCCAGGCTTTCGAGGCGACCATGCCATCGATGCCGGTAATCTGCACGGTTCCGACCGGCGAGGACTCGAGATCCTCCAGGTACTGTTTCGGTGCGTGGGCTTTGATCCAGGCCCTGACTTCCTTGCGAAATTCGGCTTCCTGCGGGGTATCGTCGAAATTCATGATGTATTCCTTGGATGTTCAGTTCGCGGGATGATCAGGCGGCGATTTGACGCGTGCGCATGCGTTCGATCAGTGCGTCTTCCCACTGCGAAAGACTGCCCAGACTCACCGCCAGCAGATTGGCGCGTCGATAGTAGAGATGGCAGTCGAAGGCCCAGGTGAAGCCCACGCCCCCGTGCACCTGGATGTTGTTCTTGGCGCAGTGCTGAAAGGCTTGCGTCGCGCTGACGCGGGCCGTTGCGGCCGCGACCGGCAATTCAGGCGCACCCGTACTCAGGGCCCAGGCGCCGTAATAACTGTTTGATCGTGCCAGCGTGGCCGAGACGTACATGTCGGCTAGCATGTGCTTGATCGCCTGGAAGGATCCGATCGGTCGGCCGAACGCCATGCGGTCGAGCGCGTAGTCCCGTCCCATTTCAAGCGCACGGTCGGCACCACCAATCTGCTCAAACGCGGTGAGCACGGCGGCTCGGTCGAACACTTGCGTGATCAGCGCACCACCCTGACCGACGCGCCCAAGCAACTCGGCCTTGGCGTCCACGCAGTCCAGGCGGCCATGGCCGCGACTTGGGTCCAGCGTTGGCTGGGTGGTGCGAGCCACACCGGATTGGTCCAGTTCGACCAGATACAGCGAAATTCCTCTCGCGTCCCGGCCGGGCGCAGAGCGCGCCGCGACAATCGCAAAATCGGCCACGGCCAGGTCAGGCACGACAGTCTTGCTGCCGTTCAACTGCGCGCCCCTGGAACCGGATTGCGCTCGCATGCGGATGGACTGTGGCGTGACCGGACCGGCCTGCTCAGCAAATGCGAACGTGCCGATGGCCTCGCCACTGGCCAGACGGGGCAGCCAGCGTTCCTGCTGCGCGGGCGATCCTGCGGCGAGCAGGAGCTCGGTGGCCAGGTAGACCGATGACGAGAACGGGACCGGCGCCAATGCGCGGCCCAGTTCTTCGGCGACCACGCACAGTTCGAGGTGACTCAGCCCCAGGCCGCCGAACCGCTCGGGAATGACGATGCCCAGAAAGCCCATTTCGGACAGCCCTTTCCAGAGCCGGGCATCATGCTTGTGATCCGAATCCATCACGGCGCGAACTGCAGTGCTGGGGCATTCGGCGGCCAGGAATCGGCGCGCCTGCTCGGCCAGCGCTTTTTGCTCGGCCGAAAAATCGAAATTCATCAGGGTCTCCCTTTTTTTCTTATTCAGGAATGGCCGATCGACAGCAGATTGTCCACTGGCCGATAGAGCGCTTCCAGGTACGCAACATCTTCAGGCTCGAGTGTAATCTCGGTGGCGGCGATCAACTGTTCGATCTGCTCGACCTTCGACGCCCCCACCACTGGCGCCACCACCCCTGGCTTGCTCAGCAGCCAGGCGAGCGAGATCTGGGCTGGGGTCTTGCCGTATTTGCCGGCCACTTCGATCACCCGGTCGGCGATCGGAAACACCGCCTCGCCGCGATACAAACCTTCCGTGCGTGCGCGGTCACGGCCCTTTGAGCGCGACGTTGACCCGGCTTCGAACCCCCCCTGGTAAGCGCCCGCCAGGATGCCGCGCGCCAGGGGCGACCAGGGCGTGAGCGCCACACCCGACTGAATGCAGTAAGGATTCATTTCGCGCTCTTCTTCCCGATACACCAGGTTGTAGTGGTTTTGCATCGAGACGAAGGGTGTCCAGCCGTTCATCCGCGCTGTCAGCTGCAGCTCGGCAAACTGCCAGGCGAACATCGAGGAACCACCCAGATAGAGCACCTTGCCCGCCTTGACCAGATCATGCAGGGCCTCGAGCGTTTCTTCGATGGGCACCCCGGCGTTGCCGGGCACGCCGTGAGGATGCCGATGGATGACCAGATGGTCGATGTAGTCCACCCCCAGACGCTGCAGGCTGGCGTTGACGCCCTCCATGACATGCTTGCGCGAGAGTCCGCTCTGGTTGGGTCCTTTACCCATGGCCATGGCCACTTTGGTGCCGAGCACATACTGGTCACGCGGAAGCAATTCGCGCAGCAGTTGGCCGACCACCAGTTCAGTGGCGCCCAGGCCGTAAATGTCGGCCGTATCGAAGTAAAAGAGCCCCTTGTCGATGGCCGCCTTGAAGATCGGACGGGCCTGATCGGGCCCGAGCGTCCAGTCGCCCTGGTGCCCCCGCCCCGGTTCACCGAAGTTCATGGTGCCCAGGCATAGCCTGGAGACCTTCATACCGCATTGGCGGCCAAGCTGGACGGAAGAAAGCATGAGATGTCTCGCGAGCGTCTTATGTTGTGTGGGCAGACGAACTACCGTTCTAATCGTAGCAGCCCAAGGATGTCGTGCCTAACGCTGGCCGAAGGCAATCGTGCCGAATACATCCTTGAATTCGCGAGGTTGTGAACGCCAGTACTGGTGCGGAACGCTCACGCTTGCGCCCAGCGCTGCGGCGGCATGCCACGGCCAGCGTGGGTTCCACATCAGACCGCGCGCCAGGGCGACCAGATCGGCGGCGCCCGATACCAGGATCGATTCGGCTTGCGCTGGCTCGGTGATCAGTCCGACCGCCATGACCGGAATGTTCACAGCTTCGCGAATGCGCTGCGCAAAGGACACCTGATAGCCCGGTCCGAGCACAATTTTTTGCTGGGGGGAAATCCCGCCCGAAGACACATCGATCCAGTCGCAGCCGCGCTGTGCCAGTTCGCGAGCAAAGACGATCGTCTGATCGATGTCCCAACCGCCTTCCAGCCAGTCGGTAGCCGATACCCGCACGCCCAGAGGCTTGTCCTGCGGCCAGACGGCCCGCATCGCTTCGAACACTTCGAGCGGAAAGCGCATCCGGTTTTCCAGGCTGCCACCCCAGCGGTCGGTGCGATGGTTGGCCACGGGCGAGAGGAATTCGTGCAGGAGATAGCCGTGCGCGGCGTGCAGTTCGATCGCGTCCAAGCCCAGGACAGCGGCGCGCCGGGCGCTGTCGGCAAAGCGCTGCTGCAGGGCGGCAAGCCCCGCCTCATCCAGAGCCGTGGGAAGCGCTTCTCCAGGCAGATGCGGCACGGCCGAGGGCGCAACCGGCTGCCAGCCGCCTGCCTGGGGTGTCACCAGTTGTCCGCCTTCCCAGGGGCGCCCGCTCGAGCCTTTGCGCCCGGCATGGCCGATCTGCAGGGCGATCGGCATCTCCCCCATCGTCCTGACTGACTTCAGGACTGCGCCGAGGGCAGCCTGGGTCTGGTCATCCCATAAGCCCAGGCAGCCCGGCGTGATGCGCCCCTCGGGTTCGACCGCGGTCGCCTCGATGATCAGCAGTCCGGCGCCTGACATGGCCAGCTGACCCAGATGGGCCAGGTGCCAGTCGGTGGCGCGGCCCTGGTCTGCCGAGTACTGGCACATCGGCGAGACCACGATCCGATTGGGCATACGCAGGCCGCGTAGCGCAAACGGGCTGAACAGTCGTGGGATGCCCGACGCGGGGGTGGTGGGCGACGAGACGGCGGTAGGTGCGGATGGGAACATGAAGAGGACCTTGGATGAGTTCAGCGCAAAGACGTTCAGAGCCGTTCGGAGCAGGGCAGGGACTTGAAAACCGATGGACTTATCCACAGTTGGGTTGGGAGCCCGATTGTAGGCAGACCGGCGATCCACCCGGGTCGCGCCGCATTCCAACCAAACACCTTCAGGTCAAACCATGCGACTCGACAAACTTACCACCCAGTTTCAGCAGGCTCTGTCCGATGCCCAAAGCCAGGCGCTGGCCAACGATCATCAGTACATCGATCCGCTGCACCTGCTGGCGGCTGTCATCGGTCAGCCCGAAGGCTCAGGCAAAGCCTTGCTCGAGCGTTCTGGGGTCCGTGTGCCTTCGCTCAAGACAGCGGTCGAAGCCGCCATCAGGAGAATTCCTCAGGTATCGGGCACGGGCGGTGATCTGCAAGTGGGCCGCGAAACCGTTGCCCTGCTGAACCTGGCGGAAAAAGAGGCCAACCGGCGTGGCGATCAGTACATCGCGACCGAGATGTTCCTGCTCGCTCTGACGGAGGACAAGGGCGAGGCTGGTCGGCTGGCCCGCGACGCCGGGCTGGATCGCAAGTCGCTGGAGTCGGCCGTGGAGGCGGTACGCGGTGGGCAATCAGTGGGGAGCGCTGAAGCTGAGGGGCAGCGTGAGGCACTTAAGAAGTACACCATTGATCTGACCGAACGTGCGCGCGCCGGCAAGCTCGATCCGGTGATCGGGCGTGACGACGAAATCCGTCGCACGATCCAGATTCTGCAGAGGCGCACCAAGAACAATCCGGTGCTGATCGGCGAGCCCGGTGTCGGCAAGACTGCCATCGTCGAGGGCCTGGCGCAGCGCATCGTCAACGGCGAAGTGCCCGACACCCTGAAGGACAAGCGCGTTCTGTCGCTCGACATGGCGGCCTTGCTGGCCGGCGCGAAGTTCCGCGGCGAATTTGAAGAGCGACTCAAGGCGGTCCTCAAGGACATTGCTGCCGATGAAGGCCGCACCATCGTCTTCATTGACGAGATTCACACCATGGTGGGCGCAGGCAAGGCCGAAGGCGCCATGGATGCCGGCAACATGCTCAAGCCCGCGCTTGCGCGTGGCGAGCTTCACTGCGTGGGTGCCACCACCCTGGACGAATACCGCAAGTATCTGGAGAAGGACGCGGCACTCGAGCGGCGCTTCCAGAAGGTGCTGGTGGGAGAACCCAGCGTGGAGGCCACGATCGCCATCCTGCGCGGCCTGCAGGAACGCTACGAGTTGCACCATGGCATTGAAATCACCGACCCGGCGATCGTTGCTGCCGCTGAGCTTTCGAATCGGTACATCACCGATCGCTTCCTGCCCGACAAGGCGATCGACCTCATCGATGAGGCGGCTGCCCGCATCAAGATGGAGATCGATTCAAAGCCTGAGGTCATGGAC
>JBIKKG010000340.1:0-3246 GCA_044360485.1 Burkholderiaceae bacterium
TCTGAATCAACACCTGAAATCCGTGGGCAAGCAGATGCGGCATACCGCGTCGGCGGCAATATTCCACATCGTAGTGAATCGGATGGTTATCGCCACTGGCCAGCGCAAAGGCAGCAAACATCGCTTCAGTCATGGTGCGCGAAGGCAGCACAAAGCGTTCGCCCACGGTGAAGTCCTCGAACCAGCGCTGCGCGCACATGTGATGCGCTGCAGGGTCGAAGTCTGTCGCGGCCCCCTTGGGCGCAGAGGCTGAAGTCGGAACGGTCATGGAGAGGTCCGGTGGCTCAAAGGCTGTGATGCTGCGACCATAGCAAACTCAGCAAGGAGACCCCCTGACATGACCGTCACAACGCCGGATGTCGCCGCGTGGCGCGCAGTCGCAGACTGGTACCGCGCCTACTTCACAGGCATCGTGCTGTCCACTGTGGCACGCCGCGGCACCCCGCGTGCCACCGAGCTGGTCCACGAGATTTTCAGCCGCCAGCGGGCCGAACGGTTCCTACCGGGACTGCGCAAGCTTGGTCTGGACCAATTGCCCCATGCAGTCGCCGCTGCGCAGTACCACTACCTGTCCAACGACATTGGCGGCGTGCCGGTGCAATACATGTACGAGTCGGACCGCAAGGCCTGGATACGCTATCCGGTGCCTCGCTGGGCCTGGACGGGCACAGCCCTGTGCGGCATTCCCACCGAAGTGTCGCGAGCCATGCTGCTGGGCTGGCATGCCCAGAATGGTGTGACGCTGGGTAACCCACGATTGGGCTTTGTCTGTACCAAGCAGGCGGTTGACGGGGACTCAGGGCTCGAGGGCTATTACTTCGAATACGACCGCGATCTGGCACCCCCAGAACGCTTGCGGTTTGCACGCCAAGAAGACGCTCCTGACTTTGATCCGGCCCGCGCGCCGCAGTTGCCCACCACTTCATGGCCTGCCGAACGACTGGCCAAGGCGCATCGCAACTACGCGATGGAATACATTCGCACAGCGTTGCCGGCTGCAGTCGATCTATGGGGCGCGAGCGAGGCAACCGACCTGATGGGACTCACCGCACGCCTGGTGGGCATGCAATTTTTTCATGAGACCGCCCACCGACTGGGCGTGATGCCGGGCGGCACGGCACAGACGTTCGGAACCTTCATGCACGCGCTGATCACGGCACAGGGCGATGCCTGCTCGGTACGCCATCACAATGACGATGTCGAGGTGACTCAAACCGGATGGCGACTGATGGATGACCTCGAGCAGCCGCACCTGGCCATCGCCCACGCCTGGAACGGACTGATGCAAGGTGCGCTGGCAGCACACAATCATCGGCTGATGCTGCAAACGCAGATCGTGCGCGAACACGAGCAATTTCAATTCACCTGGACCATTCGTCCGGCACCTCGCACCCACTGAAAGGCGCTGCGCAGACCATGTCACCTTCATCGACCACAGACCGCGGCGTCATGCTGATCACTGGGGGGAGCCGTGGCATCGGAGCCGCCACGGCGCGCCTCGCCGCCACGAAGGGCTGGGCAATTGCCATCGTCTATCGCGATCGGGCTGAGCAGGCCGCAGCCGTGGCGCACGACATCACCACCACAGGCGGTCGCGCACTCGCCATCCAGGCTGATGTAGCGAAGGAAGCCGATATCGTGCGCGCCTTCAAGGCTGCGGATGCGCTCGGACAGCTGACTGCGCTCGTCAACAATGCCGGCATCAGCGGTGGCGTCTCACGCGTCGATGCCGTCACCGGTGCGCAACTCGATGAAGTCCTGCGCGTCAATGTGACGGCCCCCTTCCTGTGTGCCCGCGAAGCCATCCTGCGCATGTCGACCAAGCGTGGCGGGCGCGGCGGATCCATCGTGAATATCGGGTCTGGCGCATCGGTCCAAGGCAGCCCTGGCACCTGGGTGCACTATGCCGCGACCAAGGGCGCGCTCGACAGCATGACGATCGGTCTGTCCAAGGAAGTGGCTGCCGAAGGTATTCGCGTGAATGCGGTACGCCCAGGCGTCGTGGACACGGAGATTCATGCATCGCGACCGCCCGGCCAGCTGGCCGAGATCATCCGCAGCGTTCCACTGGGCCGCATTGGCACGCCGGAAGATATCGCGCGCTCGATCGTGTTTCTGGCCAGTGAGGAGGAATCGTCCTTCGTCACCGGCGCGCTGCTCGATGCCCGTGGCGGGCGGTGAATGATGATCGTCCTCACCTTTTGCCTGCGCCGCCTGCCGCATCTGGAGCCAGCTGAATTTCACCGGTACTGGCTCGAGTCACATGGCCCGCTGGTGCGCAGTCACCTCAAGGCTATCCGTGCGGTGCGCTACATGCAGTTGCATGCGCTACAGGACCCTGTGGGCGATGCCGTGGCCCATATACGCGGCGCACCGACACCCTACGACGGCATTGCGCAGATGTGGTGGGCGAGCCGTGCTGACCTGGATGCCTCGATGCAGGCGCCGCAAGCGCGTGCTGCAGGACGCGCCATGCTTGAAGACGAGCGCAGGTTCATCGATCTGCCGCGCTCGCCGATCTGGATCAATACGCTCTACGACTACCCTGCCCCCTCAGCCGATTGAGGCAGGGTCGTTGCATGTGCTTACTCGAGTCCGAACCCCATGCGCTGCAGTGTCTGCTTGAGGACATGACGACCCGACAGACCTTCGATCCCTTTGGAGCGTGCAAGCACGGTCTGAGACCAGCCAACTTCGGCAATCCGCTGCGAGACCTGAAACGTGCGCATCTCGGACTCGTACCGATCGATCGCGCCCACCTCGCAGGCGACGTCATAACGCTCTTGAAACAGCACAGCATCCTGTGCAAGGCGCGGCTTGACCGAAGCCGGTCGGGTCGCATCGGGCCAACCCACGCACAGCCCAAACACCGCACCCACATCGGCTGGCAGATTCAGTTCGCGCGCCACCTCCTCCGGATGATTGCGCATGGCGCCGATGTAGCAAGTGCCCAGACCCATTGCTTCTGCGGCAACCAGGGCGTTTTGCGCGGCCAGCGCTGCATCAATGGCCGCTACCAGGAACATCTCCAGGTATCGGTTCGCCCCGGCGGGCTCACCCTTGCGTTCAGCCAGGCGGTCAATCCGAGACAGATCAGCCAGGAACACCAGCAACAGAGGGCACTCACGAATCTGCGCCTGATTGCCGGAGAGTTTGGACAATCGGTCACGCCGATCGGCATCCTTCACCGCAATCACGCTCCAGGTCTGAAGGTTCGAAGACGTGGGAGCAGACTGCGCTGCGGCG
>JBIKKG010000094.1:0-11716 GCA_044360485.1 Burkholderiaceae bacterium
CCACATCCATATCGAGGCGCCCGAGTTCACCTGCCTGTGCCCGCTCACCGGCCAGCCCGATTTCGCCACCCTGGTCCTCGACTACATCCCGGACCGCAAGAACCTGGAACTCAAGGCGCTCAAGCTCTATCTATGGTCCTACCGCGACCAGGGCGCGTTCCACGAGGCGGTCACCAACCAGATCCTCAGCGAGATGGTCGAGGCCACCAAGCCCCGGTTCATGCGCCTGACCGCCCGCTGGTATGTGCGCGGGGGCATTTTCACCACCGTGGTCGCCGAGCACCGCAAGCGGGGCTGGAAACCGGCGCCACGCGTCGACCTGGTCGACTTCCCCAAAGAAAATTCGGTAAGATAGTCTTTAAATCATAGCGTTACGAGACGTTCTTGAACCATATTCTCAGCACACTGCCGCCCTACCCCTTCGAGCGCCTGCGCGGCTTGCTCAAAGGCGTGACCGCGGACGCGCGTCACGCACCGATCTCCATGTCGATCGGCGAACCCAAGCACCCGGCGCCGGCCCTGGTGCGCGAGGCTCTGGTGCAGGCGCTCGACGGACTGTCGGTCTATCCGCCCACCGCCGGGGGAGAACCCTTCCGCCGGGCGGTCGCCTTGTGGCTGCAGCGCCGATACGGCCTGCCTTCGATTGACCCGCTGCGTCAGGTGCTGCCGGTCAATGGATCCAAGGAAGCGCTCTATGCCATCGCCCAGGTCGCAATCGATGTGCGCGAAGGGGCGCCGCGCCCGGTGGTGCTGCTGCCCAACCCCTGCTATCAGGTGTACGAAGGCGCAGCCCTGCTGGCCGGAGCCGAGCCGTACTACGTCAATCAGGGGCCGCACACCAACTTTGCGCTGGACTGGGACGCCGTGCCGCAGGACATCTGGCCGCGGGTGCAACTGGTCTATGTGTGCTCACCGGGCAACCCGGCCGGTGCAGTGGTGTCGCGTGAGCAATGGGCGATGCTGTTCAAGCGCTCAGCGCGCCACGGTTTCATCATTGCGGCCGACGAGTGCTACTCCGAAATCTATCCCGATGACGCCGCGCCGCCAGTGGGTGCGCTGCAGGCCGCACAGGCCGAGGGGCTGACCGACTTTGCCCGTCTGCTGGTGTTCTCCAGTCTGTCCAAGCGCTCGAGCCTGCCTGGCCTGCGCTCCGGATTCGTGGCAGGCGATGCCCAACTGATCGAGCGATTCCTGCTGCTGCGCACCTACAACGGTGGCGCCATGAGCCTGACCGTGCAGGCTGCCTCTACCGCTGCATGGGGGGACGAAGCCCATGTGATCGACAACCGCAGGCTGTACCGCGCCAAGTTCGATGCGGTGGTCCCGGTGCTCTCGCAGGTCTTGCAGGTGCGTGCGCCGGATGGCGGCTTTTTCCTGTGGGCCGGCGTACCCGGGGGCGATGACACCGCTTTCGTGCGCGACCTCTACGCTCAATATAATGTGCTGCTGCTGCCCGGAAGCTTCCTGGCGCGCACGGTCCAGGGCGTCAATCCCGGCGCGGGCTTCGTGCGCATCGCGCTCGTCGACCGTCTGGAAGCCTGCCTGGAAGCCGCCGAGCGCATCCGCGCCTTTGCCTCCCGCTGAAGCGGCCATCCACGCGTCCCTTCTACGCTTGGCCGCACTTTTTTCCTCTTCCACCTCACTGCAAACCGTCCGCCATGAGCAACCTTCAGAGCACCATCGAGCAGGCCTGGGAACACCGTGCCGACATCAATCCCGGCAATGCACCCGCCGCCGTGCGCGAGGCGGTCGAACACGTGATCGCCGAGCTGAACGCCGGCCGCCAGCGGGTCGCTGAAAAGTTCAAGGGCGAGTGGATCGTCCACCAGTGGATCAAGAAGGCAGTGCTGCTGTCTTTCCGCCTGGAAGACAACCGCCCGATCGTGGCCGGCGACCTGCAGTTCTATGACAAGGTGCCCACCAAGTTCGATGGCTGGAGCGCCCAGGACTTTGCCGCCGGTGGCTTTCGCGTGGTGCCGCCTGCCGTGGCGCGCCGTGGCAGCTACATCGCCCGCAACGTGGTCCTGATGCCTTCGTACGTCAACATCGGCGCCTATGTCGATGAAGGCACCATGGTCGACACCTGGGCCACAGTAGGTTCGTGCGCCCAGATCGGCAAGAACGTGCACCTGTCGGGTGGCGTAGGCATTGGCGGCGTGCTCGAGCCGCTGCAGGCCAACCCCACCATCATCGAAGACAACTGCTTCATCGGCGCGCGCTCCGAAGTGGTTGAAGGCGTGATCGTTGAGGAAAATTCGGTGCTCTCGATGGGCGTGTTCATCGGGCAAAGCACCAAGATCTACGACCGCGAGACCGGCGAAATTCTGTACGGCCGCGTGCCGGCCGGGTCCGTGGTGGTGCCGGGCTCCATGCCCTCGGGCGATGGGCGGGTGAGCCTGTATTGCGCGGTGATCGTCAAGAAAGTCGATGCCCAGACCCGCGCCAAGACCGCCATCAACGATCTGCTGCGCGGCGACTGATCCCGGTCTGCCAGACCGCCAGCCTCTCACCCTGCCCAACCGAGCCCACCCGCACCATGGCCATGGATCGACTGTTGACCCTGATGAGCGAGAAAAAGGCCTCGGACCTTTTTCTGTCGCCCGGGGCGGCCGTGCAGATCAAGATCCATGGCGCGATGGCGGCGGTCAACCAGCAGCCGCTGGAGCCGGCGTCGGTCGAGCATCTGCTGCGCGAGGTCCTGACCGAACGTCAGTGGGCGCAGTTTGAGCAGGACAATGAACTGAACATCGGTTACGCCCTGCGCGGGGTGGGCAGTTTTCGCTTCTCGGTGTTTCGCCAGCGCGGCAGTCCCGCCGCCGTGGTGCGCTACATCCCGGGCGAAGTGCCCGGTTTCGACACCCTCGGGCTGCCCCGGTTCCTGACCGAAATGGTCATGGAAAAGCGCGGGCTGCTGCTGATGGTAGGCGCCACTGGTTCAGGTAAATCCACCACCCTGGCGTCTTTGCTCGACTACCGCAATCAGCATGCCTCGGGTCATATCCTGACACTGGAAGATCCGATCGAGTACACCTTCAGGCATCGCCGTTCGCTCGTGAATCAGCGCCAGATCGGCACAGACACTGAGGGGCTCGATGTGGCCTTGCGCAATGCGCTGCGCCAGGCACCCGACTGCCTCATGATCGGCGAGATCCGTGACACCGACACCATGAGTGCTGCCATTGCCTATGCGCAGTCCGGGCACCTGGTGCTGTCCACACTGCATGCCAACACCGCAGCGCATGCGCTCACCCGCATCCTCGGCTTTTACGCGCCTGAAAATCGCAGGGTCATGCTGTCCGACCTGGCGGCCACGCTGCGCTGCGTGGTGTCGCAGCGGCTGCTGCCAGCCATGTCCGGCGGGCGCATTGCCGCTGTCGAGATCCTCACCAACACCACCCTGATCTCCGAGCTGATCGAGCAAGGGCGGATCGGCGAAATCCGCGAGGCCATGGAAAAGAGCCTGTCCCCGGGCTCGCAGACCTTCGAGCGGGCGCTGGTGGCGCTGGTGCGCAGCAAGAAGGTCACACTCGACGATGCGCTCGCGCAGGCCGACTCCCCCACCAACCTGCTCTGGTTGCTGGAAAACATTGACGACCAGCCCCCGGCCGGGCCTGCCACACCGGCTGCAACGCCGGCGGCACGGCGCCCGCCGATGGCGGCAGCAGCTGGCGCCACGCCACCCGGAGCCAACCCCGCTGCACCGCGCGTGGCCGACGGTCCGTCGTTTTCCGGATTCTCGATCAACCTGTGATGACCGTGACTGCGCGCCTGTACGGCATCGACACCTGCGATCAGGTTCGCAAGGCCCGCAGCTGGCTGCGCACGCACCAGGTGCCCTTCGCGGTCCATGATTTTCGCAAAGATGGATTGAGCCCTGAGCTGCTGGGTCGTTGGATGTCGCACCTGCCCTGGGATGCCCTGCTCAATCGGCGCGGCACCAGCTGGCGCCAGCTCGACCCGGCGCGCCGTGCGGCCATCGTGGATCAGGCAAGCGCATGCGAACTGATGCTCCAGGTGCCCACACTGGTTCGCCGGCCCGTGCTCGAGATCGGCAACCGCATCCTCGTGGGTTTTTCAGAGCCGCTGTACCGTGGCCTGTTTATAGGCCCGGGCGTGGGCCAGAGCACCGGTTCGGGCAACAGCCTCCCCAAGCCCTCGACTGCATCCGATCAGGACTGATCCCCATGGCCCCCTGTCCCGTACGCGACCTGACCGAAGCGCTGATCCGCAGGCGCTCGGTTTTTCCGGAAGACGCCGGCTGCCAGAGCGTGATCGCCGCCCGGCTGGCGCCACTGGGTTTTGAGTGCGAACCCATGCGCTTCGGTGAGGTCGACAACCTGTGGGCGGTGCGCCGCGGTGTTTCGCCCGGCCCGCTGCTGGTCTTTGCGGGGCATACCGACGTAGTGCCCGCAGGCCCCAGGCAGTGGTGGCATGCCGATCCCTTCGAGCCTACCGAGCGCGACGGGCATCTCTACGGACGGGGCGCGGCCGACATGAAATCCTCGCTGGCCGCCATCGTTGTGGCGATCGAGGAATTCGTTGCAGCCCATCCGAACCACCCCGGTTCGATCGGCGTGCTGCTCACCTCCGACGAGGAAGGCCCGGCCATCGATGGCACGGTGCGGGTCGTCGAGGCCCTGCAGACGCGCGGCACGCAGATCGACTACTGCATCATCGGTGAACCCACTTCGGTCAATGCGCTGGGCGACATGCTGAAGAACGGCCGCCGCGGCTCACTGCACGGCAAGCTGATCGTCAAAGGTGTGCAAGGCCATGTGGCCTATCCGCATCTGGCGCGCAATCCGATTCACGACCTGGCTCCGGCGCTGGCCACGCTGGTGGCCGAGCAATGGGACAGCGGCAACGCCTACTTCCCCGCCACCACCTGGCAGGTGTCGAACCTGAACGCCGGCACCGGAGCCGGCAACGTCATCCCGGGCGAAGCGACCGTGAACTTCAACTTCCGGTTTTCCACCGCCAGCACCATCGAGGGGCTGCAGTCGCGCGTCACCGCCATCCTGGATGCGCATGGGCTCGACTATTCGCTCGAATGGACCGTCTCCGGGCACCCGTTCCTCACCGAACGCGGCGCGCTCACCGATGCCATGGCCCAGGCCATTCGTGCGGAGACTGGCGTCCAGACCGAACTCTCCACCACCGGCGGAACGTCTGATGGCCGCTTTATTGCCGCCATTGCGCGCGAGGTGATCGAATTCGGGCCGCACAACGGGTCGATCCACAAGACCAACGAACATGTCGCGCTGGCCAGTCTGGTGCCCATGAAGAACATCTACCGCGGCACGCTGGAGCGGCTGCTCAAATGATCGTCGCCCATGCGCCCCGCGGCACACTTAACAAGCGCGCATGCCCGCCTTGCCGCTGACCCGCCATCTCCCGTCTCGCGAAGACGCCCTGCACACACTGCGCACCGTGCGTGATTGCGTGCGCTACGCCACGACCCGGCTGCGCGCGGCCGAGGTGGCGCTGGGGCACGGCACCGACAATGCTTTCGATGAAGCGGTCTGGATGGTGCTGTGGTCGCTGCATCTGCCGCCTGATGCACTCGAGCCCCATCTTGAGGCCCGACTCACGGCGCCCGAGCTCGCCACGGTCCTGCAACTCATCGAACGACGCTGTACCGATCGCCTGCCCACGGCCTACCTCACCGGCGAAGCCTGGCTGCGTGGGGTGCGCTTCCTGAGCGATCCGCGCGCGCTGGTGCCGCGCTCACCGATCGCCGAACTGCTCGACAGCGGTGCGCTTGAGACCTGGCTGCCCGATCCTGACGCCGCCTTGCGCGTGCTGGACCTGTGCACCGGGGGCGGCAGTCTGGCGATTCTGTGCGCCCTCGCCTGGCCGCAGGCCGATGTCACCGGGGCCGATCTGTCCGAGACAGCGCTCGCCCTGGCCGCTGAAAATGTCGCCTTGCATGGTCTTGAGCCGCGCATCGCGCTCAGGCAAGGGCACCTGTGGGACCCAGTTGCCAGACAGCGTTTCGATGTGGTGGTCTGTAATCCGCCCTACGTCAACAGCGCCTCGATGGTGGCATTGCCGCCCGAGTACCGCCACGAACCGCAGGGTGCGTTGGCCGGCGGGTCGGACGGCATGGACCTGGTGCGCGAGATCCTCGCAGGTGCCGCAGCAAGACTGAACCCCGACGGCATCCTGGTCCTCGAAATCGGCCATGAGGCCGCGCACTTCGAAGCAGCCTTCCCGCGCCTGGAATGCGTCTGGATGCCGGTCTCGCCTGGCGACGATCAGGTGCTGGTGGTGGAGCGCCGCGCGCTGGCGGCACTGTGATCCGGCTGCGTCAGGTCACACTGTCGCGCGGCACCCGCATCCTGCTGCGTGAGGCCGACGCGGCCATTGCCCCAGGCGAGCGCATCGCACTGATTGGCGAGAATGGCAGCGGCAAGTCCACCCTGCTCGGCGCGCTGGCCGGTGATGTGACCCTGGATGGCGGCGATATCGACATGCCCGCCCTGCGCATCGTGCGTCTGGAGCAAAGCCTGCCGCGCAGCGAGTTGCCCGCCTGGCAGTTCGTGATGCAGGCCGATCCGCAGCTGATGCGCGCGCAGCAGGCACTGACCGAAGCCGAGGCCACCGACGACGGCGAAGCGCTGGCCCAGGCCCACGATGACTGGCTGCAGTGCGACGGGCCTTCAGCGCCCGCCCGTGCCCGCGAACTGCTGCATGGGCTGGGATTTTCGGCTACCGAAGCCGAGCGGCCGGTTGACCAGTTCAGCGGCGGCTGGAAGATGCGTTTGAATCTGGCGCGCGCCCTGATGGCCCCCGCCGATCTGCTCATGCTCGATGAGCCGACCAACCACCTCGACCTCGACGCCGTGCTGTGGCTCGAACGGCGCCTCATCCGCCGCGATGCCACGCTGATCGTGGTGTCGCACGACCGCGATTTCCTCGATCGCATCGCCACGGCCACCCTCAACATCGAGCAGGACACGCTGGTGCGCTACAGCGGCGGCTATTCCGCCTGCGAGCAGGCCCGTGCCGAACGCGCGGCACAGCGCCAGCGTGCGGTGACGGCCCAGCAGGCACAGATCGCCCATCTGCACGCCTTCGTCGAGCGCTTCAGGGCCAAAGCCACCAAGGCCCGCCAGGCGCAGTCGCGTCTGAAGGCGCTTGAACGCATCGAGGTGCTGGCGCCGCTGCGCGCCAGCCGTGGCGTTGACTTCGCGTTCGCATCGGTCGGCGACTGCCCTGACCCACTCGTGCGCATGGCCGACGTTTCGGCAGGTTACCCTGGCACCGACGGGCAGCCGGCGCATCCAGTGGTCGCACATGCCAGCCTGACCGTGGGACGCGGTTCACGCATCGGCGTGCTGGGGCGCAATGGCGCGGGCAAGACCACGCTGATTCGCACGGCGGTGGGAGAGCTTGCGCCGCTGTCAGGCGAGCTGCAGCGTGCGCGCACGGTGCGGGTGGGCTATTTCGCGCAGCAGCAGGTCGACGCCTTGCGCCCCGAGGCCAGCGCACTGCTGCACATGCAGCGCCTGGCTCCCCAGGAGCGTGAGCAGGTCCTGCGCGATTGGCTCGGACGCTTTGGCTTTCGCGGTGAAGACGCCACACGCCCGGTGGGGCCCATGTCTGGCGGCGAACGCTCGCGGCTGGCCCTGGCAATGCTGGTGTGGGGCAAGCCGCAACTGCTGGTGCTCGATGAGCCCACTAACCATCTGGATGCGACCACCCGCGATGCCCTGGCCGACGCACTGGCCGAGTTCGACGGGGCGCTGCTGCTGGTCTCGCATGACCGCTATCTGCTGCGGGCCACGGTCGATCAGTTCGTGCGGGTGGCCGACGGTCGTCTGGACGCCTTCGATGGCGACCTGGAAGACTATGCGCAGTGGCTCACCCAGCGCGGGATCGAGCCTTCCGCACACGGCGCATCGGGCGGCCCAGGACAGGCAGGCTCGGCCGGCGGGGCAAGCACGGCGAGCAGTTCAACTGCCCCAGGCGGGGCCGCATCAGGGGCCTCAGTCAGCGCTGGGGGCACGCGTCGTGATGACCGTCGTGCCGCCGCCGAGCAGCGCGCACAACGCGCCGCCCTGCGCCGTCCTATCGAAAAGCAGATGCAGGGGCTTGAACAGCATTTGGCCAAGGCCGAAGCGCGCATCAGTCAGATCGACCTCAAACTGGCCGAGCCCGACGCTTACCGGGACAGCGCTGCCGCCAACGAGATGGCACGCGAACGGGGCACCCTGGTACGCGAACGAGAATCACTGGAAGAGGCCTGGATGGAACTCGCCAGTCGGCTGGAATCACTGGACGAGCCGAACACCGCCTGAGCCCACCGCTCTCTGCGCGGCACAGGCCTATGCACTGCTCAGACCCCTACCGCGCTGATCCTTCACTTAGGCCTTCACTTAGGCCTTCACTTAAGCCTTAGCCTTAGCCTTAGCCAGCGTTCAGCCTTTTTTCGCCGCCATCTGCGCGCGCAACTCGACATTCGCCTTGCGATCGGCCATGACGCGCTGTACGTGCGGCCGCTCGCCCATGCGCTTGAGATAGTCGCGCGCGGGGGTAGCCGCCAACGGGTCTTCACCCCAGACCACTTTGGCGGCACTGGAGATCAAGGGTAACGACACAATGGCTGCGCAGTCGGCCACGGTGAACGCATCGCCCGCCATGAACGGCGAGAATGTCGCAAGCTTCGAGAAGGCCGCCACGTTACGCTCGAGCTCCTTGCGCGTCGCGTCAATCACCGACTGCTCCACCTTGCCGCCAAAAAAGGCCTGCGGATACAGGCGGCGCGCCACCAGCTCCAGATGCAGCTCCAGATACTGCACGAGCTCACGCACCTTCGCGCGCTGATAAGGGTCTGCCGGCATCAGCGGATGCGCGGGATAGCGGTCTTCGATGTACTCCATGATGACCTGCGATTCGCTGATCGGCCCATGCTCGGTGCGCACGAACGGCACCTTGCCCAGCGGGCTGGCCGCCAGCGTGGCCTCGTCCTTGGTCGCCCAGTTGAGCTCCTCCTGGAAATCCACGCCCTTTTCCAGGAGCGCCAGCTTGACCTTGTTGTAATAGTTACTGACTGCAAAACCGCATAGCGTGATCGTCATGGTTGTTCTCCTGTGTGATGTGAAGGGGTGACCCGCCAGGCACCTGCCCCGGCGGTGAACTTAATGAGGCCCCCGGCCCTTGTCGGCAGGCCAGAGCAGGTAGACCGCGCAACTCAGCAGGAACGGCAGCACCACAGCAGACAGCGCTGGCGCACCAGTTGCGTCAGCCCGACCGAATACGGTGAGCAGCACGCTGCCCACGACAGCAATCCCTGCCACCGCAGCCACATGACCGAGCAGCCCCATGCGCTGGCGAGGCACCCTGCGGCGCAGCACGGCACAAGCGATCGGCCACCAGAAGAGGGTTGCGATCAGCAGGACAAAGACATTGGACGCCATGGCACGCTCGCTGGTCAGGGCTCGCAACGAATAGACCCGATTCGGGCTGATGATACAGGCGACGTCCCTGCATCGCCCTGGACACAAGCGGGCTCCGCTCGACTCGACGACGCAACATCCCAACTCTCGCCATGCCCTCGCCATGCCCTCGCCCTCTCTCAACGATCGGCACCCGCCGTCTGACCTGGAACAAAGATCACCCATATCCCACGGTTACAATCTGCCCCACAAGACACAGCAGGCGTCATCCTGGGGAGTGAGCATGAGCAGCGAACTGGCCGACCAGAACATCGGCACCACCGCGGTCTCCGACCGGCAAAAATTCGACATCGGTGCGCTGGAGTCGTGGATGCGCCAGCATGTCGAGGGCTTCTCGGGCCCGCTCACGGTCGAGCAGTTCAAGGGCGGGCAGTCCAACCCCACGTTCCGGCTCACCACGCCCACTCGCCGCTACGTGATGCGCTCCAAGCCGGGCCCTGTGGCCAAGCTGCTGCCCTCGGCCCATGCCATTGAGCGTGAATTCAAAGTGCAGCGGGCGCTGGCTGCCACCGATGTGCCGGTTGCCCGCATGTTCGGTCTGTGCGAAGACGAATCGGTCATCGGCCGGGCTTTTTACATCATGGATTGCGTCGATGGCCGGGTGCTCTGGGAGCAGTCGCTGCCGGGCATGCCCAACGCAGAGCGCGCAGCCATCTATGACGAAATGAACCGGGTCATCGCTGCCCTGCACAAGGTCGATGTCGGGGCCGTGGGGTTGTCCGACTTCGGCAAGCCGGGCAATTATTTCGCGCGCCAGATCGGGCGCTGGTCCAAGCAGTACCAGCTGTCGCAGACCGAGACCGTACCCGAGATGGACCGGCTGATCGAGTGGCTGCCCCAGCATATTCCAGCGGGCGACGAGACCACGATCGTTCATGGCGACTACCGCATGGACAACATGATCTTTCACCCCACCGAGCCAAGGGTGCTGGCAGTACTGGACTGGGAACTGTGCACCTTGGGCCATCCGCTGGCCGATTTTTCCTACCACTGCATGAGCTGGCACATCCCACCCGAGCAGTTTCGCGGCATTGGCGGACTGGATCTGACTGCGCTCGGCATTCCCGACGAAGCCACCTACATCCGCACCTATTGCCAGCGCACCGGGCGCAGCGGCATCGAACACTGGGACTTCTATCTCGCCTACAACGCGTTCCGGCTGGCAGCCATTTTGCAGGGCATTGTGGGGCGTGCGCTCGATGGCACCGCATCAAGCCCGCAGGCGCTCGAGCAAGGCAAGCGGGTGCGCCCACTCGCCGAACTCGCCTGGTCATTTGCCCTCAAGGTGACCTGACCCCCCACTTCAACCCGGCCAGTACGCGGGCAGATACCTATCGCCCATATCGCCCCCTACACCCGCTTCACCCGCATCGCCATCCAGTTTTTCTTCGGCTTCCTCTTCACACGACGACACGACAAAGGAGCAGTACATGGACTTCGAGTACACCCCCAAGGTCAAGGAAATGCGAGCGCGCCTGCTCGCCTTCATGGACCAGCACATCTACCCGAACGAAGAGCGCTTCCACCACGAAGTCGAAGCCAACCGCGCTGCAGGCAACGCCTGGATTCCCACCAAGGTGGTCGAAGAGCTCAAGCCCAAAGCCCGTGCTGCAGGCCTGTGGAATCTCTTTCTGCCCTTCTCCGAGCGTGTGCCCGAGGGCCTGACCAACCTCGAATACGCCCCCATGTGCGAGATCATGGGCCGTGTGCATTTCGCTGCCGAGGTGTTCAACTGCTCGGCGCCCGACACCGGCAACATGGAGACCTTCGAGCGCTACGCCTCGGAGGAGCTCAAGCGCGAGTGGCTCGACCCGCTGCTGCGCGGCGAGATCCGCAGCGCCTTCCTGATGACCGAGCCCGCCGTGGCCTCATCGGATGCCACCAATGTGCAGCTGCGCATTGACCGCGACGGTGACCATTACGTCCTCAACGGCCGTAAATGGTGGAGCTCCGGCGTGGGCGATCCGCGCTGCAAGGTCATGATCGTGATGGGCAAGACCAATCCGGATGCCGGCCGCCACGAGCAGCAGTCCATGATCATCGTGCCGCGCGACACCCCGGGCTTCAAGGTCGAGCGCGCGCTGTCCGTGTTCGGCTACGACGATGCCCCGCACGGCCACATGGAAGTGACGCTCACCAACGTGCGCGTGCCGGTCACCAACATCCTGCTGGGCGAAGGCCGCGGCTTTGAAATCGCTCAGGGCCGCCTCGGACCAGGCCGTATCCATCATTGCATGCGCTCGATCGGTGCGGCC
>JBIKKG010000341.1:0-3212 GCA_044360485.1 Burkholderiaceae bacterium
GCAGCAGGCGTGTCTGCATAAAGAGTTGTTCCCAAGACTAATCGGCAATAAACCCGAGGGTCAAGGCGCACCCATCCTGCCGCTTCATCGTCCGATCCCGTATCACCCTGTCCGTCGATCATTCAAGATCCTGAGCAGCGGCTTCAGTGCGTTGCGACCCGGCTGGCAACGCGAGCGGGGGCTCAGACCGGTGAGGTGAGCGACTTAGGCTCAGCGCGTCGCGCACTCAGTGCGGCCAGCTTCAGGCGCAGCAGCGCCTGCGGCGGCTGCGCCTCTTCCGGAATCGCCGCCATGCGCCAGCGCGCCATCGTCAGGCCCAGCACGGGCCATGCGGTCAGCATCGCAAACGGGATCGCCATCAGCAATGGCCCGTAGAAGGGCGTGCCCAGCAGGGCGAGTTCGGGCATCCGGCCCAGCAACCACACGCCAATCATTGCGCCGAGCAGACTCTGCGCCCACAGCCGCGAGGCGGCAGCACCAAACGGGACGCGGTGGTCATCGCGCACCTGGGCGGTCCAGCCGATCGTGCGGCCAAACGCCAGGCAGGCCAGAAAAACGCTATGAGCCACCGCCATGATCGGCGCGAGGATGGCGCTGAACACCGTCTCGAGCAGCACGCTCGCGACGAAGCGCAGTGTCCCGCCGAATGCTGCACGCCGGCTGCGACGGGCAAGCACCGACACGACGGTCGCGATCTTGGGCGCAAACGCCATGCCAAGGACGAGGCACAGCATCAGCCAGCCTGTCTCGGGACGAAACACTGGCCCTTGACTGGTGATGAGCAGGTCACGGAAGGTGGCCAGCAGGACCATCGCGAGCCACGCTGGCGAACCGATGAACATCAGAATGGCCAGCACCAGTTGGCATCGACTCACGGGGCGCAGGCCAGGCAGTGCCAGCAGTCGCCAGTACTGCATATTGCCTTGACACCAACGCAGATCGCGGCGAATGAACTCGAGCAGCGTCGGCGGGTTCTCCTCCCACGACCCGTCCTCCTGCGGCAGTACACGGACCTCATAACCGGCACGACGCATCAGCACCGCCTCGACCTGATCGTGACTGAGGATCGCACCAGACAAGGGGCCGCTGCCTGGAAGCGTCGGCAGTTCGCAGTGCGCAATGAACGGCGCCAACCGGATGATCGCGTTGTGGCCCCAGTAGGGTCCGCAGTCACCCTGCCACCACGCGCTGCCCAGCGTGTAGGAGCGCATCCCCAGGCGCATGCCGAACTGAAAGATCCGCGCGAAGGCGCTGCTGCTGGGCAGTCCCACGACCAGCGTCTGGACAATACCCAACCGCGCATCGGCTTGCATGATGCGCACCAGACGCAGCATCGCGGCGGGGGTCATCACGCTGTCGGCGTCCAGCACGATGGCGAAATCGAACTGTGCCCCCCAGCGCTCGCAGAAGTCGCGAATGTTGCCGGCCTTAAAGCCTGCATTGTGTGAGCGCCGGCGATAAGTGACGGTCAGCGTGCCCTCGAACCGACGCTCGAGCGCGCGGGCCACGGCTTGCTCTGCGACGACGATGGACGGGCTGTCGGAATCGCTGAGCAGGAAGATGCGCATGTGCGCCCCGGCATCCGAGTCGGCCAAGCCCGCCAGCATCGCATCCAGGTTGCGCTCCAGACGCTGGGGATCCTCGTTGCGAATGCAGACCAGCAGCGCGGTCGCTGTGTCGATCGGCGAGTCGTCGCGCCCAAGCAGTACCGCTGGCGCTGCAATGGCTGCCGCGTCACGCGACCCGAGCATCAGCACCAGGCCAATGATGGCATTCCAGAAGCCGATGGCGGTCCAGGGTAGCGTCAGACCGAAGGCCAGCAGCATGGCCCAGTCGACCCAATCAAGGCCATCCGCCCCCAACGTGTAGGCCATCAAGCCCAACAGAGACGCGATCGTTGCCAGCACGAGCAGGGCAAATGCGCCGCGTCGCACAGGCAGCGAGGGATACGGAGCCGGGGAGGGCGTCAGTGTTGCAGGAGCGACGGGAAGAGAACGCATGGGGGCCTTTTCGCGCACACAACGCAATCGGTGCGCTACGGGGTCGCACAATAGTCTGCTTTGCTGGATGATCCGCTAATGTCCATTGAGCCTGAGGCTGCACTCGTCGCCCGATCCCTGTGGTATTCGCGCACCGCAACGGCGGAGTTGCGCGATGAGCCCCTGCCGCTGCCAGGTCCTGACCAGGTGCGTGTGCAAGCCGACTGGTCGGCGCTGAGCCGCGGAACGGAAAGCCTGGTCTTCCAGGGTGCAGTCCCCGATAGCGAGCATGAGCGCATGCGCGTGCCGTTTCAGGGCGGCCACTTCGGGTTCCCGGTCAAGTACGGCTATGCCGTGGTCGGCACGGTCGTGGACGGCCCGCCGGCATGGCGCGGTCGCAGCGTGTTTGTACTGCATCCCCATCAGAGCGCCTTCGTGGTACCGACCATTGCGGTCGTACCGGTGCCCGCCACCGTGCCGGCGCGTCGTGCCGTGCTCGCCGCGAACATGGAGACCGCACTCAACGCGCTGTGGGACGGTGGGGCCTTGCCTGGCAGCCGCATCGCGGTGGTCGGCGGCGGTGTCGTCGGCGCACTCACGGCTTGGCTCGCCGCACGTCTGCCGGGCACCGAAGTGACCCTGGTGGATCTGCGGCCCGAGCGCGCCGCACTCGCCCAGGCGCTCGGCGTGGGGTTTGCGCTGCCAGATGACGCGCCCTCTGGTTGCGACCTGGTCTTTCACGCCAGCGCGAGCGCCGCCGGACTCGCCACCGCCCTGCTCGCAGCCGGCGACGAATCGACCGTGGTCGAACTGAGCTGGTACGGTACACGCGGCGTCACGGCTCAGTTGGGCGGCGCTTTCCACAGCGCACGCCTAAAGCTGATCGCCAGTCAGGTCGGTCGGGTAGCGCCCGCGATGCGCGCACGCTGGAGCCTGCGCCGACGCATGGAGAAGGCGCTGGAGCTGCTCGCGGATCCGCGCCTCGATGCACTGCTCGAACCGGATATCCCGTTCGAGCAGCTACCGGCGCAGATCGCGAACGTGCTCGGCCCGGGCGCAGGCGCGCTCTGCCAGGTCGTGTCGTATCGCGCACGCTGACGCGCGCCTGACCAGGCCGCAGGCCGTCCCGGTCGTCGTCCAATTTTGTCGTTCATACCTTTTGCAGGAGTTCCAATGTTTGCAGTCGAGGTTCGCGATCACATCATGGTCGCTCACAGCTTTCGCGGCGCCGTC
>JBIKKG010000095.1:0-11645 GCA_044360485.1 Burkholderiaceae bacterium
CGCGCGGATGATTCACGAAGTCGATTCCCCATTCACGGGCAAACACCGCGACATCGGTGGCCCCCGAGACCCCTTCATGCGACACAAGCTCGGCCACGTCGAAGCCGATCCCGCCTGCGCCCATGATCGCCACTCGCTTGCCGATCGGTTTGCGCCCCAGGATCGCGTCGATATAGGGCACGACCTTGGCGTGGTCGATACCCGGCAGCGCCGGACGACGTGGCTCGATGCCCGTGGCCACGACCACCTCGTCAAATCCCATGGTGGACAGCGCTGCGGCATCGACCCTTGTGTTGAGACGCAGCTCGATCCCCAGCACGTCGATCATGCGGCGGTAGTAGCGCAGCGTCTCGTGGAACTCTTCCTTTCCTGGAATGCGCTTGGCCAGATTGAACTGCCCGCCGATTTCAGTGCCGGCGTCGAACAGCGTGATCCGGTGCCCGCGCTGGGCCGCCACCGTGGCATAGGCCAATCCGGCTGGGCCCGCGCCGACGACTGCGATGCGTCGCGCCTGACCGACCGGTTCGTACTTGAGCAGCGTTTCATTGCACGCACGCGGATTGACCAGGCAGCTCACCTGCTGGCGACCGCCAAAGGTGTGATCGAGGCAGGCCTGGTTGCAGCCGATGCAGGTGTTGATTTCATCTTCCCGGCCCTGCAGCGCCTTGATCACCAGATCGGCATCGGCCAGCATGGGCCGCGCCATGGAGACCAGATCGGCATCGCCGCGTGCCAGCACGTCTTCGGCCACCTGCGGCATGTTGATGCGGTTGCTGGTGATCATGGGCACCTTCAGTTCCTTGCGCAGACGCCCGGTGACCTGAGCGAAGGCCGCGCGCGGCACCATGGTGGCAATGGTGGGCACCGGCGCCTCATGCCAGCAAAAATGCGTGCTCATGATGTTCACATGCGGTTCAATGGCCTTGCCCAGGGACACCACTTCCTCCCAGGCCAGACCGCCGTCGAGCATGTCCATGGCCGAGATCCGGAAGATCATGATGAATTGGGGGCCCACCGCTTCGCGCACCCTGCGCACCACTTCCACCGCAAAGCGCATGCGGTTATCCCAGGAGCCGCCCCACTGATCAGTGCGCAAATTGGTCTTGCGAACCAGGAAAGTGCTGATCAGGTACCCGGCTGACCCGATGATCTCCACGCCGTCATAGCCGGCCAGCTTGGCCATGCGCGCGCACTGCACAAAGTCGGCGATCTGCTGCTCAATGCCGGCTTCATCGAGTTCGCGGGGGGTGTGCGCACCAATGCGGGATTTGATGGCCGACGGTGCCACGCACTGCGGACTGCGCGACAGCGGGCCCGAGTGCAGGATCTGCATGCAGATCTTGACGTCCGGGTCGGCCGCATGGACCGCCTGGGTGATCAGTCGATGCTGCGACGCCTCCTCGGGCGTGGACAGCTTGCTGCCGACACCGCCTTCGGCATTGGGCGCGATACCCCCGGTAATGATCATGCCCACGCCACCGCGGGCGCGCTCGGCGAAATACTCCGCCATGCGCTCGAAACCCTGTTCGGCCTCTTCCAGCCCAGTGTGCATCGACCCCATCAGAATGCGGTTCTTCAGCCGGGTGAAGCCCAGGTCGAGTGGGGCGAAAACGTGGGGATAGCGGGTCGTACCAATCATGATGGGGGCTCGCAAGACGGATGGTTGGCGATCATTGGGCCGGAGGCTTGCTCCATGCGCAACCCCGGATCGTGCCACAGGCTGCGTTGAACGATAATCCGTCGGATGAGCCCCCCGTCCCAGCCAGCCCCTGCAGACCCTTCAACAGGTGACTTCACGGGCCACACGCCGATGATGCAGCAGTACCTGCGCATCAAGGCGGAGCATCCAGGCGTGCTGCTGTTTTACCGCATGGGCGACTTCTACGAGTTGTTCCAGGACGATGCGGACATGGCCTCGCGGCTGCTGGGCATCACGCTCACGCGGCGGGGCGCATCGAATGGCGAGCCAATCCGCATGGCGGGGGTGCCCTTTCATGCCGCCGAGCAATACCTGGCCCGCCTGCTGCGCCTGGGCCGCTCGGTGGCGATCTGCGAACAGATCGGCGATCCGGCCACTGCCAAAGGCCCGGTCGAGCGCAAAGTGGTGCGCGTGGTCACGCCCGGCACCCTCACCGATGCGGCGCTGCTGCCGGATCGGGAAGATCGCCCCCTGCTGGCCGTGCAGCCGGTTGCGGGCGGCAAACGCCTGGCGCTGGCCTGGATGATCGTGGCCAGCGGCGAGTGCTGGCTCGCAGAGATTGCACCGGCGCAGTTCATCGGTGAAATCGACCGGCTGCGGCCGGCCGAATTGCTGGTCCCGGAGTCGGCCGTGGCCTTGCGAACCGGCCAGCCCACCAGCGGCCCGCAGACGGCCTGGCTGGGTGCGCTGCGCGAGCTGGCCGAGTCGGCCTCTGCGTTGCCATTGACGCCTTGCCCCGCCTGGCATTTCGACGTCGAACGCGCCCGTCGCCAACTGGCCGAAGCGCTGGGTGTGGCGAGCTTTGCGGGCACCGACGCGGAGGCCCTGCCGTCGGCTCTGGGCGCAGCCGGCGCCCTGCTCGACTATGTGAGCCGCACTCAAGGCCAGGTGCCGCGGCATCTGCAGCCGCTGCGTGTGCATCACGGCGATGCGTGGGTGGTGCTCGACCCGGTGGCGCGGCGCAACCTCGAGATCACCGAGACCCTGCGTGGCGACGCAGCGCCCACGCTGTTGTCGCGGATGGACCGCTGCGCGACCGCTGCAGGTGCCAGGCTCATGCGCCGCTGGCTGCAGCAGCCGGTGCGTCAGCGTCAGGAGGCTGCGCGTCGTCATCAGATGGTCGAGATGCTCTTGCCGGTTCGCGAAGCCCTGAAGGCGGAACTCGCGCGCGCGGTCGATTTCGAGCGGATCGCTTCGCGCATTGCGCTGGGCACGGTGCGTCCGCGCGAGCTCGCGGCGCTGCGCGATGCCCTGCAGGCACTCGGACCGCTCGATCGACTGCTGCAGCGTCTGGTGGTGCACGACACCGACTTAGGCCGGTATGTGGTGCCTTATCGCGAAGTGTTTGCCCTCGACCCGTCGCTTTGGCAGCGTTTGTCGGACACCCTGCTCGATGAGCCAGCCGCCATGGTGCGTGATGGCGGCATCATTCGCACGGGGCACGATGCGCAGCTCGATGAACTGCGTGCGATCGATGCAGACTGCGACAGCTTTCTGGCGGAGATGGAAGTGCGCGAGCGCGAGCGCACCGGCATCAGCAACCTGCGGGTCGGCTTCAACAGCGTGCACGGCTTTTTCATCGAGATCACCAACGGCCAGGCTGACAAGGTGCCGCTGGATTACCGCAGGCGCCAGACGCTCAAGAACGCCGAGCGCTACATCACACCCGAACTGAAAGCCTTCGAAGACAAGGCGCTGACCGCACGCGAGCGGGCACTGCAGCGCGAAAAACTGCTGTTCGAGCGCCTGGTGAGTGATCTGTCCGTTCACATCAACAGCCTGCAGCGGCTGGGCCAGGCGACCGCCGAACTCGACGTTCTGGGTGCCTTTGCCCAGGTGGCAGGCGATGCCGGCTGGGTGCGGCCACACTTGCATGCCGTACCAGGTCTGGACATCCGCGCAGGCCGTCATCCGGTGGTCGAAGCCGGGGTGGAGCGCTTTACTCCAAACGACTGCGTCATGAGCCCGGAGCGGCGCATGCTGCTGATCACCGGTCCCAACATGGGCGGCAAGTCGACCTTCATGCGGCAGGTCGCATTGATCGCCCTGCTGGCGCATTGCGGCAGCTGGGTTCCGGCCGAGCGCTGCGAGATCGGGCCCATTGACCGCATCTTCACGCGCATCGGTGCATCGGACGATCTGGCGGGTGGGCGATCCACCTTCATGGTCGAGATGACCGAGGCGGCCACGATCCTGTCGGCCTGCGGGCCGCAGTCGCTGGTACTGATGGACGAGATTGGTCGTGGCACCTCGACCTTCGACGGACTGTCGCTCGCCCATTCCATTGCCGAACGTCTGCTGCAACACAACCGGGCCATGGTGCTGTTCGCCACGCACTATTTCGAACTCACGCAATTGGCAGCCACCACGCCCGCCGCGGTCAATCTGCATCTGGCCGCTGCCGAGCATCAGGGCGGGATCGTGTTCCTGCATGAAGTGCGCCCTGGCCCGGCGAGCCGCAGCTACGGGCTGCAGGTGGCGCGCCTGGCGGGTCTGCCGGCGCCCGTGGTGCGCAAGGCGGGCCTGCTGCTGGAGCAACTCGAAGCGCGCGCACGCGAGCATGACGATCAGCTCGATCTGTTTGCGCAGGTCAACGAGTCCACGGACGATGCGGGCGAGCCTGATCCCACCCTGTCAGCGCCTGAGCTGCCTGACGCCGATCACGCAACAGGCGATGCGCTGGTGGCCGCCTTGCGTGCCATCGACCCGGATGCACTCAACCCTCGGCAGGCACTCGACGCGCTCTATGCCCTGCACGCCATGCTCAACGATGAGGCGCAGCGATGAACCGGCGCCGCCTGATCACGGGGCTGGGCGCCTGTGGCGCGCTGGCGCAAGCCGCGGTCGTCATGGCCCGAAGCGACACCACACTGCCTGCCGCCACAACGCGCGACGCCTTTGTCTTCGGGCTGATCGGCGACCTGCCTTACTTTGAAATCGACGAGCCGAACCTGGGGAGTCTGATCGAGGACATGAATGCCGATGGCCTGCAATGCGTCATTCATGTGGGCGACATCAAGACCTCGATGGAGCCATGCACCGATGCGCTCTATGCGCGCCGCAAGGCGCTTCTTGAGCGCAGCGCGCATCCGCTCATCCTGCTGCCGGGCGACAACGACTGGACCGACTGTCACCGCACGCCTTCGGGCGGCTATGACCCGCGCGAACGCCTCGCCGCCCTGCGCAAGCTGTTCTGGTCAACGCCCTATGCACTGGGCAGGCCTGAGGCGATGCAGCGCGAGGCCAGCCGTCCTGAACGGCAACCAGACTTTCCTGAAAATGTCCGTTGGCGGATCGGCAACGTGCAGTTCGTTGCGCTGCATGTCGTGGGCAGCAGCAATGGGCTGAACAAGTACCCCGGCAGCCGCTCCGAGTTTGAGCTGCGTGACTCGGCCAACAGGGCCTGGCTGAGCGACAGTCTGTCCCTCGCACTGCGCAGCCAGGCTGACGCATTCGTGCTGGCGATTCACGGCAACCCCGGCTTTCAGCGCACGCCTGCCCCAGGCTACAGCGGCTTCATGCAGGGGCTGCAGGAGCTGGCCCAGGCCTTTCGACAACCGATTTTGCTGCTGCATGGCGACAGCCACACCTATCGGGTCGATCGGCCGCTGCGCGATGCGAACGGACACCCCGTGGAGCATCTCACCCGGATCGAGTGCTATGGCGCACCGATGACCCAGTCGTGGGTCAGGATCGCCTATGACCCCTTACTGCCGGCACGCTTTCGTGTGAGCGCCATGCATGTACGACCCCGCACGGTACCCTGAGTCCGGAGGGGCCGTGACACGCGCAGTCAAGCCCTATGCGGTGCAGGCCTATGCCGGCATTCAGTCTTGCGCGCGTGCGCGCTCGGCTTCAATTTCCTCGGCCGTCGCGACCCTGAGATCGTCAATTTCGAGGTCGAAGCGCAAACCCATGCCGGCCAGCGGATGATTGCCATCGAGCACGACGGCTTCATCCGTCAGGTCGGTGACGGTATAGAGCAGGCCATCGCACGGTTCGCCCGGCACATCCTCAAAGGTCATGCCGGGCTCCAGCATGCCGGGAAAGCGATCACGGGGCACCACCTTCAACAGCTCAGCGTCGTAGTCGCCGAAGGTATCCTCGGGCTCGAGGTAAAACGATGCGGTGTCGCCCAGCGAGCGCCCTGCCAGCGCCGCTTCGATTCGAGGAAAAACCGCGCCGTACCCGCCATGCAGGTAGGTCCATTCACGCTCACCTTCCTCGATCGGTTCGCCTTGAGAATCGTAGAGCCGGTAACGCACGGTCACCCACACATCCTGTTCAATCTGCATTGACGACCACCCCATGACAGCCAGCCCCGCGGGCATTCTCAAGACCATTGGCGAACTCAGTGTAGACGAGTTCATGCAACGACACTGGCAACGCAAACCACTCCTGGCGCGTGCTGCGCTGCCTGAGTTCGAGTCGCCGGTCTCGCCCGAGATACTGCGGGAGATGGCTTCACGCGATGACGTGCAGTCGCGACTCATCGCACGCCGCGGCGAGCGATGGACGCTTGAACAGGGCCCCTTCGAGCAACTGCCTTCCCGACGTCGCACAGGATGGACCGTGCTGGTCAACGGACTCGATCGACACCTGGATGCAGCCCATACCCTGCTGCGCCGCTTCCGGTTCGTGCCCGATGCGCGGCTGGACGACCTGATGGCGAGCTATGCCACCGATGGTGGCGGGGTCGGGCCGCACGCAGACTCCTACGACGTTTTTCTCCTGCAGGCACATGGTCAGCGTCGCTGGCGCGTCGCGCCGCCAGACGATGGCGGTCTGGTGCCCGGGGCGCCAGTGAAACTGCTGGCCCGATTCGCCCCCACCCAGGAGTGGCTCCTGGGGCCTGGCGACATGCTGTACGTCCCGCCGGGTTGGGGGCATGAGGGTACCGCGGTAGGCGAGTGCATCACCTTGTCGATCGGGTTTCGGGCGCCGTCGCGCCATGAGTTCCTCAGCGCCTTTCTGGCAGCCAGCGCCGACAGCCCCGGAGGCTCAGACCCTCGTTTCTCGGACCGTGGCCGTGTGGCCAGTACTCAGCCCGGTGCCTTGCCGACGGATCTGGTCACGCAATTGCAGGGATGGGCACGCGACTGGCGCCCGCGTCGCAGCGACATCGAGCGCTTCATCGGTTGCTATCTCACGGAACCCGCTGCCGATGTGTGGTTCGAGGGGTCCGACCGCATGCAAACGGCGTCGCAATTCACGACGCAGGCGCGCCGGCTGGGTGTGGTGCTGGATCGTCGCACCCGCATGGCCTGGCGTGGCACGCAGGTCTTCATCAATGGCGAGCCCTGCGATGCCGCCCCGGCTGAGCGTGCGCCGCTGCGCGCCCTGTCCAATGACCGCGCACTCAGTGCCGCGCGCCTGCGCACGGTGCTGGAAAATCCTGAGCTCGCGCATCGATTGCATGTCTGGAGCCGTGATGGATGGCTGCATCTGGGCACGGCGCAGGCCACCGGTCGATGAGCGCATGACGTCGACGAACGCGCTCGGTCTGCCCGCGCACTTTGCGCACCGCAGTGCATTCGACACGGGCGTTTTGGCGGTCATCTGCGCCTGCCGGCGCGATCTGATACTCGTGGATCGGGACTTTCACGACTGGCCTTTGGAGACCCCACAAGGCGCGGCTTTGCTCGATGAATGGCTTCGCCGTGATCGACGCGCACGGATTCGCCTGCTGGTGCATCAGCCGGACTGGCTTGCGCGGCAGGCGCCACGCCTGGCGCGGCTGCGTCGCTTACGACCAGAGGCCTTTGAATGCAGGCGCCTGCCCGACGAGGCGTTCGACGGCAGCGGCCTGCTGCTGGGTGATCAGCAGCATGTGCTGAAGCGTGCGCACTGCGACAGCTTTCGGGGCACGCTGCAATCGGGTACCAGCGCCAGGGCGCATGCGCTCTGGGCGCAGTGGGACCAGGTATGGCAGGCCGCGACGACGTGCCTGCCAGGCACCACGCTTGGGCTCTGATCGCGAGCACACCTCGTCGCGGCTTGGACAAATGTGTCTTTATCGCAGCAGTTTGCTAAAATCGCAGGCTGTCGTGAATTTGCTCCTTTCCCTTTCCTGCTTAAGGATTACCGCCATGAAGAAGTCACTCCTCGCCGCATCGCTGATTGCCCTGACCCTGGTTGCCTGCGGCAAGAAAGAAGAGGCGCCCGCGCCAGCTCCGGCACCGGCAGCCGCCCCGGCACCGGCCCCCACCCCGGTTGATGCCGCCAAGGATGCTGCGGCCAAAGCCGTCGAAGCCGCCAAGGATGCGGCTGGCGCAGCAGCGAATGCCGCCAAGGACGTGGCCAAGGACGCCGCAGCGACCGCAGCCGACGCCGCGAAAGACGCTGCCAAAGATGCCACCGCCGTGGCCAAGGATGCTGCAGCAGCTGCCGGTGCTGCGGCTTCGAGCGCTGCCAGTGCAGCAGCCGACGCGGCCAAGGATGCTGCCGCCAAGGCTGTCGAGGCCGCCAAGGACGCCGCCAAGAAGTAAAGTCAGGACGCCGCAACATGCCGGCTCCTGGCCGGCTTGAGCGCATCAAGGCCGGCTTGGGCAAACCCACGCCGGCCTTTTTTTCGTGTGTCCTCGACTGGTCTTTGCGCTGGCCAGCTCTCAGCGCATCAGATCCAGAATGGCGCGGGCGAACGCCTGAGGTGACTCCTGCGGCGGGTTGTGGCCAGCGTCGTCGAGCAGCCTGCGTTCATACTGCGGGCCGAAAAGCCGTTCGTGACCGACCGAGCCCGCGGGCGGATTGACGCCATCACTGATCCCGTGCAAACCGATGCTCGGCACAAGAATGGGCGGGCGGCTCGACAGCAGGGTTTCGGTCTGCGCATAGCGGGGATCACCCGGCGCGTAGCCAAATCGATGGCGATACGAGTGCAGCACCACCTCGACGAAATCAGGGTTCTGAAACGAGACCGCGGTTCGGGCGAAGGTGGCCTCGTCGAACGCCCAGGCAGGTGACCACAGGCGCCAGAGTTCGCGGCACAGTGCGTCCCGATGCTCGGTCAGGCCGGCACGGCCACGCTCGGTATGGAAGTAGTACTGGTACCACATCCGATGCTCGGTCTGCGGGTCAGCAGGCCTCGCCGAAGCGGCGATATCCTGGATCTGGTAACCGCAACAGGTCACCAGGCCACGCACGCGATGGGGCCACATCGCAGCGGCCACACAGGCCGCCCGACCCCCCCAGTCAAATCCACCCAGCACAGCCTGCGCAAGCCCCAGTCGGTCCATGAGGTCGAGCAGATCGTGCGCCAACGCGCCCTGCTGCCCTGAACGCATCGTGTCAGCCTGCAGAAAACGGGTGGGGCCATAGCCTCGCAGGTAGGGCACGAGCACGCGACACCCCGCCTGTCCCAACTGATCAGCCACCGCATCGAAGGCCCGCGGGTCATAAGGAAACCCATGCAACAGCACCACGGCCGGCCCCTGGGACGGACCGCTCTCCTCGCAGGCGATCTCCAGCGTCTGGGTGGCGACACGCAACATACGCTTCATGGCGTTCTGGCCTCCTTCATGCCGGCCTCCATGCCAGCCCCTCATCCTGATCGGCGACAGCCACCTGATCCGGGGACCATCCCAGGATGGACGACAAGGCGGCCCGAGCCAGGTCAGGCCGGTTGTTCTGGCGACTCAGGTGCGCTGCAACCACCGTTCTGAGGCGAGAACGATCCAGCGAAGCGAGGATGCGGGCGGCGTCAGCATTCTCCAGATGTCCGTAACGCCCTGCGATGCGCTGCTTGAGCGACGGCGGATAGGCGCTGTCGTCCAGCAAGCCGGCATCATGGTTAGTCTCGAGCACCAGCGCGGTCAGCCTGCTGAGCGCCGCCGACAGGTGCGCCGTCGGGTGCCCGATATCGGTGAGGACGCCCAGACGGGCTGCACCGTCATCCAGCACATACTGGACCGGCTCGCGCGCATCGTGCGGCACCGGAAAGGGCTCCACGCGAAACCCAGGCAGGTCAAATGCGGCATGGGAATCGATGACGCGAATGTCCTCGCATCCCTGCGCGGCACGCTCGCAGGCACGCAGGGTGCCGTGGGTGAGATAGACCGGAATGCGGTGCGTACGGGCCAGTCGAAACACACCGCCCACATGATCGCCGTGCTCATGCGTCACGAGAATGGCGGACAGACTCTCGGGCTCACAGCCCAGTCGCGCGAGGCGACGCTGCGCCTCGCGCAGCCCGAATCCGCAATCAATCAGGATGCGGTAAGGGCGCTGTGCACCTGCCGCTTCGATCAGGAGCGCATTGCCCTCACTGCCGCTGCCCAGGCTGGCAAAGCGCACGGTCCGGGGGCCGCTTAGCGCAACTGGTCTTGAAGGACTGCAGCGATCTGATTGGCCACACGCCGCTCGACGTCGGTGGCCGGTGGCTGGCCGTCTTCGCCGAGCACCGAGACGCGAGAACCAGGTGGTGCGTCAGCGACCAGAATCCGATAGCGCCTTCCGCTGAGGTCCTTCTTGGGGCCTGACCCCATGATGCGATCCAGCAGACCGGACTTCGGGGTGGGCTGTTCCGGGTCGACATAGCGCACAAAATACGTCCCGCTCGAACGATCGCGGTCTTCCACGGTAAAGCCGCTGCGATCGAGTACAAGGCCCACCTGACGCCAGGCGCGGTCAAAGCCATCCTGCATCTGTACCGCCGAGCGGCCGTTCTGGTCGATGAGCGTGGCCCGTGCCGCAGCCGGCACCGCAGCCACTGCCGCGACCGCCGCCACCTGCGCGCGCTGCGCTTGTCTTTCGGGCGTAAACCGCAGCATCAGACGGCGCAGGTATTCGGCCTCGAGATCGGGGTTGGGTGGCGTCGCTGACCAGAAGGAGGAGTCTTTCAGAGCCCCGGTGAGCTCTTCCTTGAGGCCACGATGGCTCACATAGACTTCCGTACTCGAGGCGGTCGGCTCCAGGCGGGTACGGAACTTGTCGCGGGTGCCAGCGGTATAGATCGAACCGAGCGCACGTGACAGCATGCTGCGAATGTAGGAATCCGGGACGGGCGGTCGGCTCTCTGACCAGTCGGTCTCGAGGATGCCTGTTTCAGGCGAGTCCTTGACCAGATTGAAACCTGAGCTGGTCCAGAAGTCGCGCACGACCGGCCAGACACGGTCGGGAGGCAGATCGACCACCAACCAGCGCCGATCCCCCTCTCGCTCGATGCGCGCACCAGGTGGCTGTGTCAGCACGCCAGGCTGGGCCGCGGGCGCAGCGGCTTCAGCGGTGCGGTCACGAGAATAGGCCGAAAAGGTGGTGGCGCCCGCGCCGCGCTGCGGGATGGCGTAGCGGTCATCACCACCCGGGGTGAGCAGATCGGGGGGCACTTCCAGTGGTCGCCCCTGCGACGCCGACTTGTAATCGATTCGGGTCATGTCGCTGAGGGTTTGCGACAAGGAGCAGCCCCCGACGCAGGCGGCAATGAGGGCGGCCCCCATGCCGCGGGTCAGCGCCCGGTACACCCACGCGCCCGCAGGCCTGGTCATGCGAGCACCTTCGCGCGCTGCAAGGCGTCCAGAATCGTTGCGTGATGACGCGACTCGAGTTCGGTCATGGGCAAACGAATGCCGCCTTCGATACGTCCCATCTTTTTCAGAGCCCACTTCACGGGAATCGGGTTGGCTTCCACAAACAGCTTCAAATGCAAAGGCAGCAACTGGCGGTTGATGCGCCGCGCGGTGACCAGATCGCCACCCAGCGCCGCTCGGCACAGCGCGGCCATCTCGGCGGGCGCCACGTTAGCCGTGACCGAAATAACGCCATGCCCCCCAAGGGCCATCAGTGCCAACGCAGAGTCATCGTTGCCGCTGTAAAGCGCAAACGACTCGGGCAGTCGATCCAGCAGGTCGCAAGCGCGCGGCATGTCGCCGGTGGCATCCTTCAGACCCACGATATTGGGGATCTGCGCCAGGCGCACCGTGGTGTCATTGGCCAGATCAGCCACGGTACG
>JBIKKG010000342.1:0-3206 GCA_044360485.1 Burkholderiaceae bacterium
TGGGCTGGGCAAGACGACCCTTGCGCACATCGTTGCGGCAGAGATGGGCGTCAATCTGCGTCAAACCTCCGGCCCCGTGCTGGAGCGCCCAGGCGATCTGGCGGCCATCCTGACCAATCTGGAGAAGAACGACGTCCTCTTCATCGACGAAATTCATCGGCTTAGCCCGGTCGTCGAGGAAATTCTGTACCCCGCGCTGGAGGACTTCCAGATCGACATCCTGATCGGCGAAGGGCCAGCCGCGCGTTCCATCAAACTCGATCTGCAGCCCTTCACGCTGGTGGGCGCGACCACTCGTGCGGGCATGCTGACCAACCCGCTGCGCGATCGCTTCGGTATCGTGGCGCGGCTCGAGTTTTACGGCGTGGACGACCTCACTCACATCGTGTCGCGGTCCGCCTCGCTCTTGCATGCACCGATCGATGAAGCCGGATCGCGTGAAATTGCCAAGCGTTCACGCGGCACACCGCGCATTGCCAACCGGCTGCTGCGGCGCGTACGCGACTATGCGCAAGTCAAGGCGCAAGGTCGCATCACCGCACCAATCGCTGACGCCGCCCTGACGATGCTCGACGTCGATCCGATCGGCCTGGACACCATGGACCGGCGGCTGCTGCGTGCAGTCATCGAAAAATTCTCGGGGGGGCCGGTCGGTCTGGATAACGTCGCCGCCGCCATCGGCGAGGAGCGTGACACGATCGAAGACGTCCTCGAACCGTATCTGATCCAACAGGGTTACCTGCAGCGCACGCCGCGCGGACGCATTGCAACGGCTGCGGCATGGCGTCATTTCGGCCTTGCGGCCCCCGCGCGTCAGGGCATGCCTGACCTTTTTGATGAAGGGGAGTCCACGTGAATCAGCCAGTCGATCAGCAGGAATTCGTCTTGCGGCTGCACGAAGCCACGCCCCGCACCTGGGTCACGCCCTTGCTCGTCGGCCTGTGTGTGCTCGTGTGGCTGTTGAACATCGCCTCAGGCATGTCGCCCATGTCGCCCGATCCCCGGCAACTGCTGGTCTGGGGTGGCAACTTTCGGCCAGCCACCCTCGAAGAACCCGTGCGGTTGGTGACGGCCATGTTCTTGCATGGCGGGCTGATTCACCTTGCCTTCAACATGTGGGCTCTGTGGGACACCGGCCGCCTGGCCGAGCGCTTCTATGGCAACTGGCAGTTGCTGCTGATCTACATGGTGTCAGGCCTGTGCGGATCCATGGCGAGCCTGTTCTTTGCCGCAAGCCGGTCGGTGTCGGTCGGGGCCTCGGGTGCGATCTTCGGCGTGGTGGGCTGTCTGCTTGCCGCCACGCTGACCAAACCGCATCGCCTGCCGCCTGCTCTGGTCAAGTCGATGCGCTCGTCCATGTTTGCGTTCATCGGCTATTCGCTGTTCATGGGATTCGTCGTCGGATTCATCGACAACGCCGCGCACATTGGCGGGCTGATCGGCGGCTTTGTCATGGGTGCCGTGCTCGCCGAAAAGTTTGACCAGGAAGAATTCCAGCGACAGGCGCCGATGCGGGCAGTGGCTGCCTGTGGATTGGCGCTGATCGTGCTCACGGGTCTGTGGTCCGTGCTGCCCCGGGCCGCAGCCTGATCCGGTCGGCTGGACATCCGCAACGCCCCATGCGCAAGGCCTCGCCTGACACGCCCGCACCCCGCGCACCCGGTGTCTTTGCACTGCCCTTTCGCGTCTACTACGAAGACACCGATGCCGGCGGCATCGTCTATCACGCCAACTATCTGCGCTGGATGGAACGCGTGCGCACCGAATGGCTGCGCACACTGGGCGTCCAGCAAACCGAGGTCGCTGCGCAACAGGGGCTGCAATTCGTGGTCAGTGCACTCGAGATCCGGTACTTGAAACCGGCGCGCCTGGATGATCTGCTGACGGTCGATCTGACCGTCGATCAGGTGCGACATGCCTCGCTGCGACTGGGGCAGCGGGTCTGGCCAACCAGCCCCGATGCACAAGATCGTGTCGACGCAAGCGCTCGCCCGCTCGTTGAAGCATCAGTGCGTGTCGCCGTCATGAACCGCCAGGACGGCAGGCTGGCCGCTTTGCCACGCTGGCTGCTCAATGCAATGGAACCCTCATGAATCACGACAATATGTCGATCCTGTCTCTGATCGCCAATGCCAGCCTGCTGGTGCAGTTGGTGATGGCAGGCCTGCTCGTCATCTCGATCGCGTCATGGACCGTCATCTTTCGCAAACTCTTCCAGATACGGGCCGCACGAGCTGCCACCGACGCCTTCGAAGCCGAGTTCTGGCGCGGAGGCGACCTGCAGGCGTTGTATGAGCGAAGCGTCTCGCAGCCTGGCGACCACGGCCCACTGGCTCGCATTTTCGAGGTCGGCATGCGCGAATTTTCCAAGACACGGCAGCAGGATCCCGCCGATCGCCATGCGATGGTCGAAGCGGCGCGCCGGGCAATGCGAGCGGGCTATCAGCGCGAAATGGATGAACTCGAATCTCAGCTGGCGTTTCTGGCATCAGCTGGATCGGTCAGCCCGTACATCGGCCTGTTTGGCACGGTGTGGGGCATCATGAATTCGTTTCGCGGACTGGCCAACGTCAAGCAAGCCACGCTGGCTGCGGTGGCGCCCGGTATCGCCGAGGCGCTCGTGGCCACAGCCATCGGCCTGTTCGCAGCCATTCCGGCAGTGGTGGCCTACAACCGCTTCAGCTACGACATCGAACGCCTGTCGAATCGCTTCGATACCTTCGTCGAAGAATTCAGCAATATCCTGCAGCGCCAGTCGCGCTGATCGCGGAGCACCCATGGCCAGCATGTCTTCCTCTCGCAGGGGTGGTCGCCGCAAACCAGTGGCTGAGATCAACGTCGTGCCGTACATCGACGTCATGCTCGTGCTGCTGGTGATCTTCATGGTGACGGCGCCCCTGGCACCCCCCGGTCAGATCGAGCTGCCCACCGCGGGGCAAAGCAGCGCCACGCCTGATGCACTGGTGGAAATCCGTATGGCGGCCGGTGGCGAATTACGCATGGTGACCCGCAACATGCCTCAGGCACTTGATCGCGCCGTGAGTCGGCGCGATCTTGCTGCGGCGTTGCGCGGGCTCGGCGATCCGTCCAGCCTGTCGGTGCTGATTGCCGCCGACAACAAGATTCCCTACGGTGAAGTGGTCGAGATCATGAGCGCGGCGCGTGCAGCCGGCGCGGGCCGCGTCGGACTGATGGTCAAGGGCGCA
>JBIKKG010000343.1:0-3201 GCA_044360485.1 Burkholderiaceae bacterium
CGGGTGGCGCGGGCGCGAAGCTGGGCGCGTTTGCCGCGCTGATTGCGCGCCTGCGTGGCGAGACCCACGGCATGACGCTGCCCGAGACCGTGGAGCATGTGGTCGAGCGCAGTGGCCTGATCACCCATTATCAGACCGAAAAAGAAGGCCAGGACCGCATCGAGAACCTGCGCGAACTGGTCAATGCGGCTGCGGCATTTTTGTCCGATCAGGGTGTGGGCCAGGATGTTCCAGCCTCGGCCGGCGTGGTGGCTGAAGAACCGGTCCTCATGACCACGCCATTGGCGGCGTTTCTGTCGCACGCCTCACTGGAAGCGGGCGACAACCAGGCGCTGGAAGGCACCGACGCCATGCAACTGATGACCGTGCATGCAGCCAAGGGCCTGGAGTTTGATGCGGTGTTCATCACTGGCCTGGAAGAAGGACTCTTTCCGCACGAGAACTCAGCACAGGAGCCCGCTGGTCTGGAGGAAGAAAGACGGCTGATGTATGTGGCGATCACGCGGGCACGTAAACGCCTGTATCTGTCGTTTTCGCAGACCCGCATGCTTCATGGCCAGACCCGCTACAACATTCGTTCGCGCTTTCTGGAGGAGCTGCCCGAGTCCACCCTGAAGTGGCTGACACCGCGCATGGGCGCGCAGCGGCCCGTCTGGGGCGATCCCTGGAGCGGCAATGCCTTGCAAGGGGATCGTGGACGCCGCGCAGCAATGCCCGATGCGCCGATGCTCTCGCGCGCGGATATGCAGCGCGCGCAGGGCTTTGATCGGGGCCTGCCCTGGCGGGTGGGCCAGAGCGTGGCGCATGCACGCTTTGGCGAGGGCGTGATTCTGGGGATCGAGGGCAGCGGGACGGATGCCCGCGTGCAGGTGAATTTCGGGCGTCAGGGCGTCAAGTGGCTGGCGCTGTCGGTGGCTAAACTCGATCCGGTGAACTGAGAGGGCTCGCGCCGCTCATCCCTGGATGGGGTGGACGCCCTCTTCTGAAGCCCTGGTCGGTTGATCTGCCACGATCAGATCCCGGTAAGTGGGCCAGAATGAGCAATACAAGGCGCACAGCATCGCCAGCGACAAGGGCGACATCAGCAAGGTGAGTGCGGTGCCACCGAAGAGGCTCTTGGCCACCTGGATGAGCATCGAGGCCAACACGGCAACCCCGAACCAGCCCAGCGTGTAAAGCATAAACGCCCAACGGTTCCGCCAAACCGCAACCAGACTGTAGAACAACGCCTTGACCGGATGCAGGCCGTGCCAGGCAACAAACACCGGCGCAAACCACATGGCCATCTGAACCGGCGCAAACAGCAACCCGAAGATCAGGGCGGCGCCCATCAGGCTGCCATCAGTCAGACCGGGGTCATTGTTGCCGATGGCACCGGTGGCGATGCGAAACAATGTGCCGCCATCGGCCAGCATGGACAGCGCCAGCACGCTGACGGTCAGCACGCAGTTGATCAGGCCCAGCATGAGCAGCGGGCCTGCGCTGCGCCCGCGCTGTCCGCGCAAGCCGTCGTACAGACTCAATGGTGCGGGCCGCTCACCGCGCTCGACGGTGCGCACCGCCTGCATGAATCCGACCGACAGTGCGGGCGTGAGCAGCAGGGGGGCAAATCCGCCGATGACCGGCAGGATGGTGGGCAGCACGATGGTCAGCACAAACAGGACCGTGAGACCGATCAGCGCCATCGGTTGGCGCGCCAACAGTCGAAAGCCTTCCTTCACCCATCCCCAACCGCTCAGGGCTGGGACCTGTCTGACGTGCATGCATGTGCTCCATGAGAGAAAAACCTGGCCAACGTGGGGACGGTGTGCCGACGCGACACCAGGATGCGCTCGAAGTGTGCCGGATCTTTCGGCGCGAGCATGTGTGCCGAGCGCGGCAAGTGGTGATCTGCGAGCCGTGAGAGCCAAAAACGCAGGGCGGCGCGACGCAGGGCCCAAGGCCAGGCATCGTGTTCAGCGGGGGTCAGCGCGCGCACTGTCTGATACGCATCGGTGAGGCTGGCGATGCGGGCCGGGTCGCATGCGCCGCTGGTTTGATCGATACACCAGTCATTGCATACGACCGCCAGATCGAAGATCCAGGTGTCGATCCCCGCGAAATAAAAATCGATGACACCGCTCAATTGCTCGCCATCAAACAGCAGGTTGTCGCGAAAAAGGTCTGCATGCACGGCCGAGCGCGGCAGTGCTGCGTGCCCGGCGCTGTGGGCATGCAGGTGCTGCGCGGCCCACTCGTCTTGCATCAGCGTGCGCTGTGCAGGCGTGACGCAAGCACTCAGTGCCTCGACGGTCTGTTCGCACCAGGGCAGGCCGCGCGGGTTATCAAGCTGTGCCGTGAAGTCGTGCGCAGCGAGATGCATACGGGCGAGCAACTGTCCGACCTGTGCGCAATGCCTGGGATGGGGATGCGTGATGTCCTGGCCGCGCAGTCGGCTCACCAGCGCGGCCGGTCGGTCGGCGAGCGTACTGACATCCGATCCATCGGGCTGGCGGACTGGATTCGGACAGGGAATGCCCCGGCCGGCCAGATGACGCATCAGCCCCAGATCAAAGCGCAGTGCATCGGGCGCCAGGCGCTCAAAGAGCGTGAGCACATAGCGGCCAGCTGCGGTGTCCACGAAATAATTGGTGTTTTCGATGCCGGCCGTGATGCCCTCGAACCGCACCAGGGCACCGACGCCAAGCGGCTTGAGCCACTGCGAGAGCTGTGAAGCCGTGATCGGCGTGAACACTGCCATGAAGAACCGCCGTCCTGAGCTCAGAGGTACAGGTTGTTTTCGCGCTCGCGCACGGTCGCATAGAACCCGCGTGCCTGATAAAAGTCGAAGATGGCGTCGACCACGCCCTGGGGCTCATCGATCACGCGGATGATGTCCAGGTCTTCAGCAGAAATCATGCCCTGCGCTGCCTGCACGGTGCGCATCCAGTCCAGCAGCCCGCCCCAGAACTCGCTGCCCATCAGGATCACCGGAATGCGGCGACCGATGCCGGTCTGGATGAGCGTGAGCACTTCCATGAGCTCGTCGAGTGTGCCAAAGCCACCCGGTGTGGCGATGAACGCACTGGCGTATTTCGCGAAGGCCACTTTGCGCGCGAAAAAATGCCGAAAGTTCAGGGTGATGTCCTGATAGGGGTTGCCGGACTGTTCATGGGGCAGCTGAATGTTCAGTCCGACGGACGCCGACTTGCCTGCAAACGC
>JBIKKG010000344.1:0-3183 GCA_044360485.1 Burkholderiaceae bacterium
AAGGGAATTCACCTTCTGGCCATCAGTGAAGTGGGCTGGAACGACACGGTCTGCAAAAAGCCCTGTCTGACTCCTGCCGATGTGAAGGGCATGAAGGTGCGGGTTGGACCGGCAGCGTCCTCCAAGATTTACTGGACCTCGCTGGGCGTCAATGGCGTACAGATGCCGCTGTCGGAACTTTTTCCTGCGCTGCAAAGCGGTCTGGTCGATGCGGCCGATCTGCCCTTTCCTTACTACGTGACCACACCAGCGGCTCAAAGTGCGCCGCACTATGTCACCACCCGTCACCTGCACCATCCTTCGGCCTTCATCATCAACAAACGCCTCTGGGACGGTCTGAGTCCCGAGATGAAGAAGGTCGTGCAGTCTGCCTCGCCTGACACCGCACGCATGCGTCGCGAAGTCGACGAGAGCATCAAACCCAAGATGGCCGAGTTCAAGCAAAAAGGTGGCGTCATTCACGAATTGACCCCGGCGCAACGTGCCGAGTGGTCCAAGCTCGTGCTGCCCAACCAGGAGCAGATGGTCAAGGAAGCCGGCGGCTCGGCCCAGGAGCTCTGGGATGCACTCCAGCGGGGCAAGAAAGAGTTTGCGGCCCGCGGCGGCAAGTAAACGGGGGTAGACCATGAGCCGGGTGACCCGCAGGGTGACCCGGCCGCTCGACCGCATCGCTGACCCACAGCAGCAGCCCACTCAGGCCCCCGGATCGATCGCTGTTAGACAAGCACCGGCCTGCGCGGTATTCTGAAAGCTTGGGTGTACAGGCTGCAGAGACTGCAGTGTGCGAGCTTCGGCCCGCATCACCCGTATAAGAAAAAACATCACGCGTCCGCTATCGGCGGCGATGAGGAGATCTCCATGCACCGGATCAGCGACGATCGGCAGCGGTCTTGGCACGTGCGCGCGCAAGGGCACGCGTCCTGGCGCACGACCTGCGCCCCTGTGTTTCGGGCTCGCCTGATTGGCACGATGACACACCTCACGGGTGCCAGCCTTGCACGCTAAACCGATCGATCGGGAAGTGCCGAGCGGATGTCGTCGGCGGGTGCGTCTGGTCCAGGTATCGGTCGCCTGTGGGCCGGACGGTTTGATGAATGCCGGGCCCAGTGCCCGGGTGAGGGTGAGGAACGCACGATGGACCTGATGCAACGATTGCTCAAAGGCTTGCTCTGGATCGAGTTAGCGATATGTGCCATCACGCTGATCGCTGGCTCGGGAGCCTTGGTCGCCGACGTGATCGCACGTGAGTTTTTTGGTAACGGCATCTTTGGCGCGCAGCGCTTTGCGGTGTGGGCCACGGCCATCGCAGGACTGATCGGTTTTGCCGTCGTGACCGCCGAACGGGGGCATCTGCGCCCTCAGTTCATGGACAAGTGGCTGCCCGCGTCCTGGGAACCCCACATGGAGCGGGTTTCCGATGCGGTGTCTGCGCTGATCTGCATCGTCCTGGGAGTGTATGCCATCGAGTTCGTGAAGAGTTCGTACGGGCTTGGTGAGCGCGGCATGGCCATCCCCATCAAGTTGTGGCCGATCCAGATCATTCTTCCCTGGATGTTTCTTTCTTCAGCCTTACGACACCTGGCATTCGCGGCCTATCCGGCTCTGCGTCCTGAGCCTAAAGGGGAGATGCACTGATGGAATGGCTCATTCTGCTCGCTCTGATCGTTCTGCTATTGCTGCTGCGTCAGAGTCTGGTGTTGGTGCTGGCGGTGGCCACCGCCTATATCCACATGTTCGTTGCGAAGAGCAAGATCGACTATCTGATCCAGGACTTCTGGTTCACGGTCGATCGCGAAGTGCTGCTCTCGATTCCCCTGTTCATGCTGGCCGGCAACATCATGTCAAAGGGATCGATCGCCAAGCGATTGATCGGGATCATGGCCACCTTGACCAGCCCTATCCCGGGCGGGCTTGGCATTGCCTGCGTGCTGTCGTGCGCTGCCTTCGCAGCCATCAACGGCTCGTCGATTGTGACCATGCTTGCCATCGGCAGCATCATGTATCCGGCACTGGTCGCCAGTGGATACAACAAGAACTTTGCGCTGGGTTCGGTGGCCTCTGCCGGCACACTGGGCATCATCATCCCGCCCTCGATTCCGCTGATCCTCTACGGCATCATGACCGAGCGCAACATTGCCCAGCTCTTTGTAGCAGGCATCGGTCCGGGTCTGCTGCTGACCCTGCTCTTTTCGGCCTATGCGCTCTACATCAATAAACACTTGCCCCGGCAGAAGCTCACCCTCGCAGCGGCAATGAAGTCGTTTTTCGGCGGCGTTTTCGCAATCATGCTGCCCTTTATTCTCATCGGTGGCATCTACTTAGGATGGTTCAGCCCAACCGAAGCCGGTGCAATGGGCCTGGCCTATGCGCTGCTGATCGAGTTCCTGGTGCATGAGCGTGAGGGCGCCAGCCCCGCGCCGGCTCATGCAAGCGCCCTGCAGAAGGTCAAGCACTACTTCGCGACCCGCGAGATGGGGTTCAAGGACTTCTACGAGGTGGTCATCGAGACGGTCAAGCTGCTGGCGACCCTGCTGCCGCTGCTGTGCATTGCGGGCAGCCTGAACACCATCCTTGATCACTCCGGTGCGCCCAAGCAGATGGTTCAGGCCCTGGTGGGCACCATCGAGGACCGCTGGGTGCTGATGATCATGATCAACGTGCTGCTGCTGATCGTCGGGTGCCTGATGGACGTCGGATCGGCCATCCTGATCCTCGCCCCGCTGTTGGAGCCGCTTGCTGTTGCCAAGGGGTTCGATCCGATCCACTTCGGGATCATCATGATTGCCAACCTGGAAATCGGCTACCTGACTCCGCCAGTGGGGCTGAACCTGATCGTGGCCATGGCTGCGTTCAAGGAGTCCTTCGTGACCATCACCAAGGCCTGTATCCCCTTCGTGATCATCATGCTCTTCTGGCTGATGATCATCTGTACGGTTCCGGCGCTGTCACTGTACCTGGTCGGGAAGTAAGCCAACCCCGGCAGCCCCTGGCGAAATCAGCTGGGGGCGGCCTCGGGTCGGGCTAACCCGAGGTCGTCGGGCTGACCCAAGGGACGGTGGACGTCAGGCTGCCTCAACCTCGCGCGAAGCGCGCTTGCGCTCATGGTCCTTCAGGAAGCGCTTGCGCAGCCGAATGGATTTCGGCGTGATTTCGACCAGTTCATCGTCGGCGATGAACTCAACT
>JBIKKG010000345.1:0-3174 GCA_044360485.1 Burkholderiaceae bacterium
CGTCATCGGTCAACGACACCTGATGCGCGAGCGACGCATCGGCGACAGGGATCGTGACTGAGTAGCCCTTGGCCGGATAGATCGGCAATCGGATGCCCAGCGGTTTGACCAGCAAGGGGCTGAGCGAACCCATGGCCACGATGTAAGCGTCGCCGCGAATGCGCTGAAAACGCCCTTCGGCATCGGTCACTTCGACATGGTCGATGGATCCGCCGGCTTCGCGCAACGCCGTGATGGTGTGGCTCATGCGGAACTGCACGCCATCGGCCTCGCAGTGCTTCACCAGTTCACGTGCGAACTGGTTCGCGTCGCCCGATTCATCCTCAGCCGTAAACGTCGCCCCTGCAAGCTGATGGCGCACCTGACGCAGAGCCGGCTCGATGCGCACCGCCTCGTCGGCCGAGATCACCTGGCGCTCACAACCAAGCTCGCGCATCTGCGCAGCCGGTGCATGGGCGGCCTCAAACTCCGCGGCATTGGTATAGAAATGCAGGATGCCCTGAGTGCGCTGGTCGTAATGAATGCCGATATCGCGGCGCAGCTGCTGCAGCGTGGCCCGGCTGTAGGTGCCCAGCTGCACGATCTGCCGGATGTTGTGACGGGTGCGCGCGGGCGTGCACTCGCGCAGGAACTGCACACCCCACAGCCACTGCCGCATGTCCGCACGCAGACGAAACAGCAATGGCGCATCTTCCTTGCCCAGCCATTGCAACACCTTGAGCGGCGCGCTCGGATTGGCCCAGGGCTCGGCATGGCTCACTGAAATCTGACCGCCATTGGCAAAGCTGGTTTCTGCCGCCGGCGAGGCTTGCCGATCGACGACAACCACCTCATGCCCCTGCTGGCGCAAAAAGTACGCCGACGTCACACCGAGTAAACCTGCGCCAAGGACGACAACTTTCATGATGCGCTCCTGAGATGCGTCACTGGGGCTGAAGGTTGATCGCCTTGGCGATCCCGCGGAACTGGGCCGTGCCGTCGGTGTAGGCCTTGCCGACTGCATCGAGCGGCAAAGGCTGGGCAAGCAGCAGGCTGTTGGCGTCCAGGCCCGTGCGCACAGCGGGGTCTGCCAGGGTGTCAGTGATCGCCTTGTGCAGGCGCTGCACGACCGGCTCAGGCGTGTCCTTGCGCACGAAGTAACCCGTCCAGATGTTGAAGGCGAAGTCCCGCAAGATCTTGGATTCACCGATCGCGGGGAACGCCTTCACGCTCTCCAGGCGCTCGGTATTGAGCATGGCCAGCACCTTGAGCTTGCCCTGCTTGTGAAACTCGTCATAGCGCTTGCCATAGGGCGCCAGGAAGAAATCGACCTGATTACCCAGCAAGTCCTGCTCGGCAGGCTGACCGCCCTTGTAGGGCACGTGCACCATCGGTATGCCACTGACCTGCGACAGATGCTCGCCCAGCAGGTGATAGAACGAGCCCACCCCCACGCTGGCATAGGTGAGGGGCTTGCCTTCGCGCGCCGACTTGCGCGCATAGTCGATGAACTCGTCGACATTGTTCACTGGAAGACCCGGGCGGGTCAGAAAGGCGATTTGCGCGGTCGCAATCATCTGCACCAGACGGAAATCTTCGCTTCTGAATTTGATCGACGCGATCGCCAGCGGCGCGAGGATCAACTCATTGGGCGAGCCCTGAAACACCACATGGCCATCAGAGGGTGCGACCAGCAGCTTGTTGGCGCCGATCGAGCCACTGCCGCCACCCACGTTCTCCACGATCACCGGCTGGCCGAGCTGTTTGCCCAGCGAGGTGTTCACAGTACGTGCGATCACGTCGGACAAGCCGCCTGCCGGATACGGCACGACCAGCGACACCGGTTTGGCGGGGAACGTCTGGGCAGACGCGCCGGTCATGAGGGCCAGGCTGGTGGCAAGGGCCGAGAAAGATCTCAGCAAGCTGCGGTTGAACGGGTTCATCTGGACCTCATTCGGGACGGGTGGCTGATTGGTTCATCCGATCGTAAGACTGCTGTAACCATGTGTCCAATGCATTATTCTCCTGAATACGATGCGTTTTACGACTGATTTGAGCTGCGCAACAGGCGTGGACTTCAGGTCTGCGTTTCAGCCTTGCAGGTGAGTTCTCCATGAACATCCGGCACCTTGAACATCTCTTGGCCATTGCCGAGACAGGTTCCTTCAGCCGTGCGGCCGAGCGATCCTTCATGACCCAGTCGGCGCTCAGCCGCAGCATCCAGACCTTGGAGCAAACCCTGGGCGGACGGCTGATCGATCGCATCGGCAAGCGCAATGAGCTGACTGCGTTGGGGCACGACGTCGCGGAGCGCGCGCGCGCCATCGTGCTCGGCGCGCAGGAGCTTCGTCTGAGTGCACAGCGCTTTCAGCAAGGCGATGGTGGCGCCATCAGCGTGGGGTTGGGGTCCGGTCCGGGTGCTCTGCTCATGACACCACTGCTGTGCCACATCGCCACGCAACATCCCGGGGTGCGGGTCAACATTGCACGGGGCTCAACCGAACTGCTGCTGGTGCAGCTGCGCTCGCGCGAACTCGAAGCCCTGGTGGTCGATGCCCGCCGGATTGCGCCAGCGCCCGACCTGAAGATCGCATCACTCGGCGAACTGAGAACCGGGTTCATCTGCCGCGCCGACCACCCCCTGGCGCGGCGCAGAAAACTCACGCTCACCGACGTCCTGAAGCATCCGGTCGCCACAACGCCACTGTCCTCTGAAGTGGCACGCCTGCTGGTCGAGCAATTCGGGCCGCATGCCGATCCCGACACCATGGCCAGCTTGCGTTGCGAGGACATCAACAGCCTGATCGATGCGGTCATGCAATCGGACGCTGTGTTTCTGGGCATCGCGGCCGCTGCGCGCGAAGGTCTGGCCTCGGGGCGCCTGAAAGAACTCCAGATCACACCCGGCGTGAAAGCGACTGCGCGCTTCGCCTATGTCACGCTGGCCGGTCGAACAGCAGCCCCGGTGATGCGGCTGTTTCGCCGCTTCGTGCGTGACCATCTGAGGGACTGAGGGCAGCGGGCGTCTGTCTTGCTGACAACACACGCATCTGCCGGGCGCCAGACCCATGCCGGGTGGCTCAGATCCGACCCGCCACCGCCCTCACCTTGCCCGGCGACGCCTGCCAGATGGCCACGATCGACAACAGTGTCATGGCAACACAGATCCACCAGGCGATGGCATAGCTGCCTGTG
>JBIKKG010000346.1:0-3170 GCA_044360485.1 Burkholderiaceae bacterium
TTGCAATCTGCATGGCGCTTTGGCGCAGACTGATTGCACAGAACGACTCACGGGACTACGACGTACGGCTCTTTGCTTCGGGCTCAGGACGTCGACCACACGGCATGCAGGGTCGGCGACGACCCCCTTGATCGGGTCAGCCCATGGGCCGCAGTGTAACAGAACCGTCAGGCTTCCAGATCACGCAGGTGCGCTGGGCAGCCCGCGCCGGCGCGCTCCTTTACCGACAGGCAAGTATCCCTCATGACATCGCCCCATCCTCCCGCCCAGCCCCCCGACCTGCCCGTCACCTCGACCGTTCGTCGGGCCCTCGAGGTGGCGCTGCGGGGCTGCGACGAATTGCTGGTGGAGGCCGACTTTGTGCGCAAACTGGCGCGCTCGGAGTCGACCGGCCAGCCCCTGCGCATCAAGTTGGGGCTGGACCCGACGGCGCCTGATCTGCATCTGGGGCACACGGTGGTGCTTAACAAGATGCGCCAACTGCAGGACCTGGGCCATACGGTCATCTTTCTGATTGGCGACTTCACCGCCATGATTGGTGATCCGTCGGGGCGCAATGCCACCCGCCCGCCGCTCACCCGCGAGCAGATCGAAGCCAACGCCAAGACCTATTTCGAGCAGGCCAGTCTGGTGCTGGATGCCGCGAAGACCGAGATCCGCTACAACTCTGAATGGTGCGATCCGCTGGGCGCGCGCGGGATGATTCAGCTGGCCTCGCGATACACGCTTGCACGGATGCTTGAGCGCGACGACTTCACCAAGCGGTACAAAGGCGGCATTCCGATTTCCGTCCACGAGTTGCTGTATCCGCTGATGCAGGGCTACGACTCGGTGGCACTGAAATCGGATCTGGAGCTGGGCGGCACCGACCAGAAGTTCAACCTGCTGGTGGGCCGGGAGCTGCAAAAGGAATACGGGCAAGAGCCGCAGTGCATCCTGACGATGCCGCTGCTCGAGGGCCTGGATGGTGTCGAGAAGATGTCCAAGTCCAAGGGCAACTATGTGGGTATTACCGACTCGCCTGCCGACATGTTCGGCAAGCTGATGTCGATCTCGGACACGCTGATGTGGCGGTATTTCGAGCTGCTCTCGAGCCTGTCGCTCGACGAGATCGGCGGTCTCAGGGCGGCCTGCGAGGGAGGGCGCAACCCGCGCGACGTCAAGGTGCAACTGGCCGGTGAGATGACCGCGCGCTTTCATGGCCCGGCAGCGGCCCAGAGCGCCCGCGAGGGGTTCGAGTCGCGCTTTTCAAAGGGTGCGCTGCCTGAGGACCTGGAAGAGGTGAGCGTGAGCGGAGCGCCGATCGGTATCGGGCAATTGCTGCGAGAGGCCGGGCTGGTGGCCTCCGGTAGCGAGGCCATGCGCAATGTGGAGCAGGGCGGGGTGCGGATTGACGGCGACAAGGTGAGCGACAAGGGCTTGAAGCTGGGGGCAGGGATCTACGTGGTGCAGGTGGGCAAGCGGCGTGCAGCACGCGTGACCGTCTCCTGAACGGTGTGGTCGCTCTGAGGTGATCGCTCTGATTCAGCGGGTCGCACAGGCCCATGTCGATGTGGCCGGCGAGCGGGTCGGCGCGATTGGGCCGGGCCTGATGGTGCTGGTCTGCGCCGAGCGTGGCGATACGAACGAGCAGGCTGAGCGCCTGTTGCAGCGGGTCGTGGCCTACCGGGTATTTGGCGATGACAGTGGCCGTATGAACCGCTCGCTGATGGATGTGCACGGTGGCCTGCTGCTGGTGCCGCAGTTCACGCTGGCGGCCGACACCCGCAGTGGCTTGCGGCCGAGCTTCACGCCGGCTGCGCCGCCCGACCTGGGCCGTCAGCTTTTCGAGGCCTTCGTTGCCCATGCCCGTCAGACGTGCCCGCTGGTGCAGACCGGTGTGTTTGGCGCTGATATGAAAGTGCATCTGATCAACGACGGCCCGGTGACCTTCTGGTTGCGCGCCGACCCGCCAATCGCGCCAGCCTCTCTCCGTGTCTGACTGGACGCCGGGAGCGAGGCCGGCTGGAGTTGCCTTGAATCAGCCCGTGGCACTCACGTATGAACTTCCAATCTTCGATCTTCTGATCATCTTTCCTTTCTCCCGCTGCCATGCCCACTGAACCCGCCATCACCGACCTCATCCTGATTCGCCACGGTGAGACCGACTGGAATCTCGCCCGGCGTTTCCAGGGGCATCAGGATATTTCGCTCAATGCTGAAGGGTTGCGCCAGGCGCACGGTGCGGCCCGCAGGCTCGGTCAGCGGCCGTTGGACTACGGCCTCGCGACGCTGCCTGGGCAATCGCCCGCGCTGCTCTTTACCAGTGACCTGATGCGCTGCCGCCAGACGGCCGAACCGATCGGGCAGGCGCTGGGGCTGGCGCCGATCGTGGAGCCGCGACTGCGCGAGCGCACCTTCGGCGTGCTTGAGGGGCTGACGGCGGACGAGCTGCGCCGCGATCATGCCGAGTCGTTTGCCCGCTGGCAGGCGCGCGAGCCGGACTTCGCCGTGGAGCGGGCCGAATCGCTGCGCATCTTTGCTGCCCGCGTCCAGGGCGTGCTGGACGATCTGATCGCACGGTATGCCGGCCGCACCCTGGTGATGGTGACGCACGGTGGCGTGCTCGATGTGGTCTATCGCATCGGCCAGGGCATGCCGATCGAGGCGCCACGCAAGGTCGAGATCCCCAATGCCAGCCTGAACCGGCTGCGACACGACGGCCAGCGTCTGACCGTCTTGCAATGGGGCGATGTGTCGCATTGGCAGCATGGTTCGGCTGATTCAGGGGCCGCGGCCACCGCGGCCACCCAGGTTGCGCCCTGAGCCCAGGGCCGTATTGGGCCTATCGCCCCGACGAGGGGCCGCGATCCCTTACAATCAGGGGCTCCGCGGGACTGGCGAGTAAGGGTGAATCGACACCGTGAATCGCGGATTCGGGCGACGTCCGTCGCCGGCCGTTCGCCTGGGCAGTTACCGGCATGCCGCCGGGAATCCTGACTGCAACAAGGACACATCATGTTTGATCGTAACCAGGGCATCGCGCAGGTCGATCCCGAACTGTGGCAGGCCATCGAGGCCGAGAACCGTCGCCAGGAAGCGCACATCGAGCTGATCGCGTCGGAAAATTACGCGAGCCCGGCGGTGATGGCGGCCCAGGGCAGCCAGCTCACCAACAAATATGCCGAGGG
>JBIKKG010000347.1:0-3169 GCA_044360485.1 Burkholderiaceae bacterium
GCTTCGGTCGTCGGCCCCTCAGCCGCCGCCGCCACCGACGGCAAGCCGCCCACCATGACCGGCCGCGACCTGGATGGCGCGCTCTTTCAGTCGATCTATGCGCGCGAGGCTGTACCGCTGCTGCCGTACATCGTGGCGCGTGCCGAAGAGGGCGACTACAGCTTTGCCTTCAACTTTGTGCAGCTCATGCGAGTCGCGCAGGACGATATGGCCGATGCCATGTATCTGTCGGTGGTCTGCGCCGAGTTCGGTGACACCCCAGCCACCGCGCTGGCTTTTCCGGGTGTGCACAAGCGCATGGCTGATGCTGCGCAAGAGGGCGGCCGGCAGATCCTGGAGGCCTGCCGCGACTGGAATATTCGCCTGCTCGACAAGGCGCTCCTGCAGCCCGTGAAGTCGGACATCCCGACGCTTCTGCTGTCGGGCACCTTCGATCCGATCACACCGCCTGAGCATGCCGACCAGGTCGCCGCACACCTGAGCCGCGCCTACGCATACACCTTTCCCAGCGGCACGCATGGCCAGGCGTTTTCGCAGCCCTGCGCCAACCGCCTGATCGCCGCGTTCCTCGATCGACCCGATGTGAAGCCGGATGGCCGTTGTGCACAAGAGGCGGCGCCGGCCTTCTTCACGCCCGATCAGTTGCTGCGGCTACCGGCACGCGCCAGTGGCGCAAGCGCGACCCTGTCCGACCACGCCCTCGCATTGGCCGGACCCGCAGCCGTGGTGGGGCTGGCGTTGCTGCTGTTTTTCAGTGCCGTGCCGGTCTACAGCGTGACCGAGGTGGTGCGCATCTTCCGTGGCCATGCCTGGAGCCTGCCGCAGGGCTGGACCGGCAGACTGATCGCAGCAGCACCTTGGATTCCCGTACTCACGGGCTTTTTCCTGTTGGCGTTCATCGCGATCGTGTCGGCGCGCATGGGTACCGAGATCGCCCGCAACCAGTTCCTGCTGCTCGTGGGCGCGCTGCCCGCGTGGGTAAAGGGACTGACCTGGCTGCTGTTGCCGTATGTGCTGGCCATGCTGCTCATGACGGTCGCAATGATCAGACTGTGGCAGCACGGCGCCCGCAGTCGCATGGGGCGGCTGTACTACACGCTGCTGGTGGCGGCCGGTTGGGCGGTGTGCATCGCCCTGCTCAAGACCGGGATCTTTGGCTGGTAAGCCTGGTGCCTGCAGACGCGCGCCCGGCCCGTGGCCGTGCCGGGCCACGCGGCATCAGCGGTCCAGGATCTGGCTCAGGAACTGTTTGCTGCGCTCGTTTTGCGGGTTGCTGAAGAACGCCTCGGGCGTGTTTTGCTCAACGATCTCGCCGCGGTCCATGAAAATCACCCGGTCGGCGACGGCGCGCGCAAACCCCATCTCGTGGGTGACGCAAATCATGGTCATGCCTTCGCGAGCCAGATCGATCATGGTGTCGAGCACTTCCTTGACCATCTCGGGGTCCAGGGCCGAGGTGGGCTCGTCGAACAGCATGATCGACGGGTTCATGCACAACGCGCGGGCAATCGCCACACGCTGCTGCTGACCACCTGAGAGCTGCCCGGGGTACTTGGGCGCCTGCTCGCGGATGTGCACGCGGTCGAGCAGCTCCAGTGCCCGTGCTTCGGCCTGCGCTTTGGCCTGCTTGCGCACCCAGATCGGCGCCAGCGTGCAATTGTCGAGCACGGTCAGATGCGGAAACAGGTTGAACTGCTGAAAGACCATGCCAACATCGGCGCGGATGACGTCGATGTTTTTCAGGTCGTCGTTGAGTTCGGTGCCATTGACGATGATGTCGCCCTGCTGATGCATCTCAAGCCGATTGATGCAACGGATCAGCGTCGATTTGCCTGAGCCAGAGGGACCGCACACCACGATTTTTTCGCCGCGCGCGACCGTGAGGTCGATGTTCTTGAGGACGTGAAAGTCACCGTACCACTTGTTGAGACCCCGAATCTCGATGGCGGGTCTGTCGTGTGCGGAGGGGGTGGGCGCGTTCATCGGCATGTCCGGTGAGGGGCAGTGGGCTGGATGGGCGACAAGGTCGGTACAGTGAGTGCGCGCGACCGCTCAGCGATGCGTGCCACGCGCGAGATCGCGCTCCAGCCATTGGCTGTACTTGGACATTGCGTAGCAGAAGATCCAGTAGACCACGATCGAGAACAGAAACGCCTCGATGAAGTATTTCTTCCAGGCAAAGTCTGTTTCAGTCGCTTTCTTGACCGCGTAGGCGAAGTCATAGATGGCGATGATGACCACCAGCGAGGTGTCCTTGAAGAGCGAGATGAAGCTGTTGACCACTGGAGGGATGGAAATTTTCAGCGCCTGGGGCAGCACGATCAGGCTGGTCGTTTTCCAGTAGGGCAGGCCCAGCGCCTCGGCGGCCTCGTACTGGCCCTTGGGCACTGCCTGCAGACCGCCGCGCACCGCTTCAGCCAGATAAGCCGCCACGAACAGGATGATCGCCACCTGAGCTCGCAGCAGCTGGTCGATGCGCAGCCCCTCGGGCATGAAGAGCGCAAACATCACGCTGGCCATGAAGAGCACGGTGATGAGCGGCACGCCCCGTACCACTTCGATGTAGATCACCGACAGCGAGCGCACGATCGGCAGGCGGCTGCGCCGGCCCAGTGCCAGCAGGATGCCCAGCGGAAACGCCAGGCCAATGCCGAAGATCGAGAGAATCAGGGTGACCGGCAAGCCGCCCCACTGCTCAGTGCGCACCGGTGCCAGGCCCAGCCCGCCGCCCATGAGCCAGAAGGCCAGCGCCAGGCCGACCACCCAGATCAAGGCCAGAACTGGGCGCCAGAAGCGCTTCATGGCTGAAATCACGAGCAGGCCGCACAGCACTGCGATCACCAGAGCGGGGCGCCACTGCTGATCGAAGGGGTAGACCCCGAACATCATGAACCGAAACTTTTCCCACACGACCGCCCAGCAGGCACCGTTGCCACGCGCGGCATCGCAGGCCGCGACCGGTTGGGCACCCCAGACCGCGTCGAACACCAGCCAGCCGAGGGCCTTCGGCAGCAACCACGCCAGGATGCCGAGCAGGACAATCGTCAGGACGGTATTGCCAGGCGAAGAGAACAGATTGCGTCGCAGCCAGCCGAGCACACCCTGGGACTCGGATGGCGGGGGCAGACTGGGCAGTGAGCCGACAGGCTGAGCGGGAGCGGTGCCAACG
>JBIKKG010000348.1:0-3159 GCA_044360485.1 Burkholderiaceae bacterium
CATCCCCGGCAGCGACAGCCGATCGGCTTCAGGCAGGTCGGTAAACCCATGACCAGGCAGGTCCGGTGCGATCACTCTGAATTCGCCTGATAAGGCTGGAGCTAAATCTCGCCAGGAGTGAGTGGACGCTCCGGTACCATGAAGCAGCAACAGGCTTGGGCGATCGGAAGCGGAAGAGCCGAACACCTGGACATGCCAGCGCAGGCTGCGCGTCACCACAAACCGACTCTGGTCCCGGTTCGGCCAGCGGGTACCCTCGCGGGCCCAGTCCAGGCGGCCGGGCCCGGATTCAGCGTCCACGTGCCGACCCCGGCACCCCGCCTGTCGAGACCGCCTGGACCGCGCGCGACAGCTTGTCCGCGTCGGCATGCGGCAGTGCCATGTACGTCCCGCCAAGTTCGGCGGCCAGAGCGCGACCCAGGGCTTGAGGTTGAGGCGAGGTGTCGATGAGCATGCAGGGATGAGCCGCCAGGCGCACGCGTCGGGCCGCCAGTCGCGCATCGGCATCGGCCTGAGCACGGCCTCCTGTGCCATTGCGGGCCACGTTGGCTCGGCCATCGGTCAGCAGCACGATCACCGGGGCTCCGCCGCGCCGTGCCGTGGCGTCGGCCAGGTCGGCCACGGCATCAATGCCTGCCGCAAGCGGCGTGCCGCCGCCGCCCGGCAAGCCGGCGAGGCTGCGTTTGGCGCGGGTGAGCGAGCGGGTGGGCGCCAGCAGGACTTCGGCTGTACGCCCGCGAAACGCCACGACCGCCACCCGGTCACGGCGCACATAGCATTCGGCCAGCAGCAGTTCCACTGCGCCCTTGGCCTCGGCGAGTCGATGCAGGGCGGCTGAGCCGGACGCATCCACGGCGAAGATCGTGGTGGTTTCACGTCGCTCGCGCAGCCGCGCGATGCGGAAATCCGAGGCGCGGATCTCGATCGGGGTCGTCCGGGTCGCGGGCCGCTGGGCACGGCGAATCGACTGCCATGGAGCCGCCGCCCGCAGCGTCGCGATCAGGGCCAGCCGACCCCCATCGCGAGGCGCACCGGGTCGCGTCCCGGCGGGACGCCCGCGCAGGCGGCCCTCATGTTGGGCGCCCATGCGGCCGCCGCCACGGCCCCGGCCGCCCGCGATCATCCCGCCTGACAGCAGCGCCAGCAGGCCTTGCGGGATGGCCGCCTGGGCCGCATCGAGCACGCGCTCTTCGAGCGATGACGGGGTTTGCGCGCTCGTCGGATCGTCGGGTGGCGCATCCTCCTGCGAGGCGTCCGGGGGTGCGGGCTCGGTCTGTGACGGTGGCGCCGGCTCGGACGCATCGGCCGGTTCCGTGTTGTCAGCTGGTTCTTGCGGCGGCAATCGGGTGGCACGCGGCCCCAGCACCAGGCGCGCGGCCAGCGCTGCGTCCTGTGCCTCTACGCTCAAGCGACCGTCGAGTGCGGCCGCCGCCCGGGCGGCGCGCACCGCAAACACCGGGGCACGCAGCGAATCGATCCCCAGCGCCTGGGCCGCCGCACACAGGGCTTCCAGCGTGGCGTCATCGACCGTGACCTCGGCCAGCCGGGCCTGCGCGTCCAGGATGGCCTGCGCGGGCGCGTCCTCGCCTGCGCTCGCGTCTTCACCCTGTTCGCCGTTCGATTTGCCTGCGTCGTCGACCCAGAGCCCCTGTGCGGCCATACTGAATCCGTCCACGGCAGACGGCGTGAAGGCGGTCAAATCCACCCGGAACGCCAGCCGCTCGAGCAGCCGCGCAGGCGGTGACTCCTCGCTTCCTGCCTCGCGGACGCCCTCATCCAGCGCGACGATACCGATGCGCGCGAAGCGCACCTCCTGCAGTCCGTCGCGAGCCACCGTGATGCGTCCCTCGTCGAGGGCCGCGCCGATGCGCGCCGCCATGGCATCGCTCAGTCGCTCGGCCATGGCCAGCACCAGCACGCCGCCGTCGGCCTGCGCGAGCAACCCGGTCTGCGAAACCGGGCGACCGGCCTGCAAAGTCGCGGCCAGGTCCAGCCCGCCCAGCAGCCGATCGTCGCGGACATGCGCCGGCACGCGCCGCATGGGGCGATCCGCCGGCAGCAGTGCCCGCAGCTGCGTCAGCCATCGGTCGCGCACCGGCCCGTGTGCGGCCTGCAGTGCCACGCCTCCCAATCCATGCGGATCGACTGCCATCAAGGCGGCGGCCTGCACGGCATCGGCCCATCGGGCCAGGACGGCGTCGGATGGAGCGTCTTCGCTCAGTGCCACGGTCAGTCGCCCAGCAACTCGCTGACGGCTCGCTCGACCCGCACGCCCGAACCGGTGTCGTCCAGCGGATTGCGGCGCAGCCTGTGGCGCAGTGCGGGCGCTGCCACGCGTCGCAGCTGCCCGATGCCCACAGTCTCGTGTCCTTCGAGCGCGGCCAGCGCGCGCGCCGCCCGCATGAGCGTGAGCTCGCCGCGCAAGCCATCTGTTCCCAGCGCAATGCACAGACGCGCGGCGTTTTCCAGGATGTCATCGCCAACGGCCACACTGCCAAGCCGCTCTCGCGCCCGAACGAGGTTGCGGCGAATCTTGTCATCGGCCTTGGCCCACTGCGCCACGAAGCCCTGCGGATCGCGTTCGAACGCGTCCCGCCTGCGGACCACCTCGATGCGCGCCGGCAGTTCGCGCGGTGTGCTCACCTCGACCGACAGGCCAAAGCGATCGAGCAGCTGCGGGCGCAATTCGCCCTCTTCCGGATTGCCGCTGCCCACCAGCACGAAACGCGCCGGATGGCGCACGCTCAGACCCTCCCGTTCGACCAGGTTCTCGCCCGAGGCGGCCACGTCGATCAGCAGATCGACCAGGTGATCCTCCAGCAGATTGACCTCGTCCACATACAAGAATCCGCGGTGCGCGCGCGCCAGCAGCCCCGGCTCAAAGGCCTTGACGCCCTGCGACAGCGCGCGCTCCAGGTCCAGCGCACCGACCACCCGGTCCTCGGTGGCGCCCAGCGGCAGATCGACCACCGGCACCGGCACCAGATGCGATTTGCGCGCTTTATTCAGCGCGCAGACCGGGCAGGCGCTTGCCTGAGCCTGCGGATCGCAGTGATAGGGGCAACCGATCACGGCTTTCATGCGCGGCAGCAGGGCGGCAAGCGCCCTCACGGCGGTGGACTTGCCCGTCCCCCGATCCCCCAGCACCAGCACGCCCCC
>JBIKKG010000096.1:0-11470 GCA_044360485.1 Burkholderiaceae bacterium
TTTTTCTTTAGCGCTGGCCTGCGACATGCGTGTCATGGCCAGCACCGCCATCATGACGACCGCCTTTGCCCGCGTCGGTTTTTCAGGTGACTACGGTGGCACTTATTTCCTCACCCAATTGGTGGGCTCGGCCAAGGCACGCGAGCTCTACTTCTTGTCTGATCGTGTCAGTGCCGAAGAAGCGCTGCGTCTGGGCCTGGCCAACTGGGTGGTCGAGCCCGAACAGCTTCAGGCCAAGACCTTGGAGGTTGCCCGCCGTCTGGCTAATGGCCCGACGGTGGCGTATCGCTACATGAAAGAAAACCTGAACCGCGCCATGTCGGGTGAGGTGGAAGACTGCCTCGACCTGGAAGCCACGCACCATGTGCATTGCGGCCAGACCGAAGACCATCGCGAAGCCACCAAGGCCTTCGTCGACAAGCGCGAACCGGTATTCAAAGGACGCTGAGATGCCCGCCACCACCATGAACGCTGTACTGGGCCCGATCACTGCCGATCAGCTGGGCTTCACCCTCATGCACGAGCATGTGATGGTGGCGGCCAGTGGCCTGTATCAGGCCTATCCCGATCTGCTGGGTCAGGGCCCTGAGGCCAAAGGCATCGAGGCGCTGAAAAAAGCCAAGGCCGCCGGCATCGACACCATCGTCGATTGCACCACCTTCGATCTGGGGCGCCATGCACCGCTGCTGGCGGCGGTGTCCAAGGGCTCGGGCGTCAACATTCTGAATGTCACTGGCTGGTGGCTCGATGTGCCGCGCTTCATGCAGGGCGTGGGTCCCAACCAGATGGCGCGTGAGTTTGTACGCGACCTCACCGAGGGTTTTCGCGGCACCGACATCAAGGCGGCGTTTCTGAAGTGCGCGGCCGACATCGATGGCGTCACACGCCCGCTTGAGACCATGGCCCGCGCCGTAGCACGCGCGCACCGCGAAACCGGCGTGCCCATCATGGCGCACTCGCATCCAGCCACTCAATTGGCCCGGCGGCAGATCGAGATCTTCAAGGAAGAGGGCGTAGACCTCACTCGCGTGAAGATCGATCACTGCAACGACACCACCGATACCGAGTACCTCAAGTGGATCCTCGATCAGGGCTGCTTCGTGGGTCTGGATCGTTACCCGGGCCGCATCACCAGCCCCGCCATGCGCACCCTCACGCTGAAGCGGTTGATCGACATGGGCTATGGCGATCGCCTGTGCCCCTCGCACGACTGCATCTGCGTGGCCATTTACAACGAACGGCCGGACGGCACGATGCCCGATACCCACGCCTACTTCGATCACAACCGGGATCAGTACCTTTACATGCATCGCCATGTCATCCCGATGCTCAAGGACATGGGCACCACCGATGCGCAGATCCGCACGCTGTTCGTCGACAACGCCCGCCGCTTCATCTTTGGTGCCTAAGTGATCGGCATGCGTGTGGTGACTGGCAAAAATCGATGCCAGCGTCGAGGTCAGACATGAGGCCGGCCTATGACGATTCCCTGCGTGCGCGGCTCGAGCAGGGGCTGCGCCGCTTTGAACGCGAAGCGCCACCCATGCCGCAAGACGCCGTCCTCAAGCATGCGGCGGTGGCCATCACGGTGATCGAGGCCGAAGATGGCCCCGGGGCGGCGTTCGTCCTCACACGACGCACGTCCAAGCTGCGCAACCATGCGGGCCAGTGGGCGCTGCCCGGTGGCCGTCTGGATGCAGGTGAAACTGCGGTGCAGGCGGCGCTGCGTGAGCTCCATGAGGAAGTCGGCCTGCCCTTGGGCGAAGACGCCGTGCTCGGCCTGCTGGACGACTATGCGACCCGCTCGGGCTATCTGATCACGCCGGTCGTGGTGTGGGCAGGGCAGGGCGCGCAACTGGTGCCTAACCCGGACGAAGTGGCGCATGCCTACCGCATTGGCCTGGAGCAAATTATGGCGCCCGATGCCGTCGATTTCATCGATATTCCCGAAAGCGATCGACCGGTGGTCCGGGTGGCCATTAACGGCGATCGCATTCATGCCCCCACGGCTGCGGTGGTGTACCAGTTCCGCGAGCTGGCCGCAGGTCGCATGACGCGCGTCCATCACCTGGAGCAGCCGGTCTTTGCGTGGCGCTGACGTTCTGATGTGATCACGCCATGTCCTGCGTGCCCGCGCTGAGTCTGTTCCGATCCTGTCCAGCTTTTGCCCTGAGTCCGCCATGAATACGCTTACACCGTCACTCCCGCTTGCTGCGCTGAAGGTCGTCGATTGCGCCAGCTACATTGCGGGGCCTGCCGCCGCCACCGTGTTGTCTGACTTCGGCGCCGAGGTCATCAAGGTCGAGCCGCCCGAAGGCGATCCTTACCGCACCCTGGTCCCGGGCGCGACCTATCCCTGGGACCTCGATGCCCGCAACAAGCGCAGTCTGGCGCTCGATCTGAAGCAGCCGCAGGGGATGGCCGTTCTGCATCGCTTGCTTGCTCAGGCCGATGTGTTCATCACCAATCTGCCTTTGCCCGCGCGCAAGCGACTGGGTATCGACGACGCCACGCTGTGTCCGCGTTTTCCGCGCCTGATCTATGCCTCCATGACCGCGTACGGCGAAGTCGGTGAGGAGGCGGAAAAGACCGGTTTCGATTCGACAGCCTATTGGGCGCGCTCGGCACTGTCAGATCTGGTCAAGGCCGATCACACCGCAGAGCCCACGCGGTCCATCACCGGCATGGGGGATCACCCCAGTGCCATGTCGCTGTACGCGGCGATCATGACGGCGCTCTATTTGCGCGAGCGGACCGGGCATGGCGGGGTGGTACGCACCTCGCTCATGGCCAATGGGTTGTGGGCCAACAGCGCGTTTGCACAGGCACAGCTCAATGGCACGCCGCCGGCCCCCAGGGCCCCGCGCCGCGAGGCCCCCAATCCGATTGCCAACATCTATCGCTGCGCGGATGACCGCTGGCTGAACCTCACGATCCTGAACACTCGCCAGTTTCCGGCGCTATGCGAGGCTCTGGAGCTGCCGCCTGAAATCGCGCGCGATGAGCGCTTCGCCACGCCCGATGCACGTGCTGTGCATCATGCGGCGCTGATTGCAATCTTCGATCAACGTTTTGCCTCGCGCCCGCTCTCGCAGTGGCGCGAACGTCTGGATGCAGCCGGCATCACCTTCAGCCTGATCGGAGGGCTGGCCGATATTCCAGGCGATGCGCAGATGCTTGCCACCGGCACGCTGGTGCCGTTTGCAGACGGCGATGGTCTGACGGTCAATAGCCCGTTTGAGCTCGTGAATCACCCCAAGAAGCCGCCTGCGCGTGCACCCGAGACCGTGGGCCGTGATTCTCGCGCCGTGCTGATCGAAGCAGGATTCACCGCCGCCGAAGTCGATGCGCTGTGCAGTGCGGGCACGGTTCGGCAGGCTTGAGCACTCAGGACACGAGCGGCCTGCGAAGCTCGCACTGGCTTAACAAGGATGCTGTCCACAAGGAGATGCGACATGAGTTTCGAGACCACCCTGACCCTGAGCGGTCCGTTGCGCAGCCCCAGGCAAATGCTGGGTGATCAGCAATACGATGGCCATGCGTCCTTGCATGACGACAGCATGGCCCAGGGCTTGGGCTTCAAGGCGGCGCCCATCGAAGGGCCCACGCACTTCAGCCAATTCGATCCCCTGCTCGAGCGCTTGTGGGGCCGTGCCTGGTTTGAGCGCGGTTGCATCTCGTCGCATTACCTGAACATGGTGGTCGAGGGTGAGCAGGTCCGTGCCATCGTGGACATGCCCGCGCCCGGCGCCACGCGCGCCCGCATTCGCGCAGAGAAGGCCGATGGCACGCCGGTGCTCGAGGGCTCGGCCAGCATCGGTCCTGATCACGGTCAGACCGTGTTGGAAGAGCGCATGGCCAAGCTGCGACCGACCGGCACGCTGGTCATCCTGCGCGATATTCGGGTCGGCATGACGGGCGCCGAAGACGAGCCGGTGAGCATGGGGATGGATCAGCACATGGGCGATCTGTACCCCTTCACGCTGCGTCAGAAACTGGCCTGCATCACTGAAAACACGTCTTGGTATGCAGACCCCCAGGCCTCGCCCTGGGGCCGCGCCATCATTCCCTTCGAGATGGTGAGCGTGCTGGTCAATGCTTCGAGCCGCAAGGCGCGCTTTCCGGTGAAAGGGCCTGCGATCGGACTATTCGCCGATCTGCAGGTCAAGATGATCGACGGGCCCCTGTTCGTGGGTGAGTCCTACCTGGTGCGACGTGAAATCGTGGCGGTGTCAGACAGTCGACGTACTGAATCGTTCTGGACGCTCAGCCGGATTTTCGATGCGAGCGGCACGCACTTGAAGGCCGAGATGCTGCTGAACAGCGCCACGCTCAAAGACTCATACAAGCCCTATGCGCAGGAGTTGGCTGCGCTCACGAGCGCAGGCTGAACGCTCGGTATCACGAACGGATACGTCTGACGGACATGTCGGGGGCCATGAAGCATCGCCCCCGACGCCCTCACCATCACCGAGGCAAGGCTCAGGCGTTGCCCAGCGCCTGCTTCAGATCGCTGCCCGGGTCGGTCACCTGATCGTCGGCTACATCAATCACGACCTTGTGCAAGGTGCCGGTGAAGGCAAACGGTGCCTGAAATTCCCCCACTGAAGGTTTGCCCGCGCGACCCACTCCAATGCCGCCGCCCCGTGCTGCCCTGAAGGTTTGAGGCACGGTCACCTTGCCGCATTCCTGGCCATTGATCAGCAGCACGCAGTCGCCTGTGAAATCGGCGGTCTTGCGAAACTCCACGCTCAGCTCGCACTCGCCCTCAGGCACCGGCCGATCCGACCGCACCACATGGTGTCGGCCCACGAAGTTGTAGTCATGTACCAGCTTGCCGTCCATGATGTACAGCGCAAATCCACCTGAAAAATCGCCCTGTGCCGCGAGCACGCCTTGCGCGCCCCCTTTTGGGATCATCACCTTCGCAGTGAGTCGATAAGAGCGGTTGCGGGTATCAGGACCCGCCTTGCCGCTGTCGGGCAGGATCTCCCAGTGACGGCGCATGGCAGGGCTGTGCGGGTTGCGGGTCACGAATCGATGCAGGCTGTCGTTCATGGGCAGCACCTGACAGGCACCTGCCTCAACAAACCAGCGCTGGATCATCTCGGCCAGTTTTTGCGGTTTTTCTGCCGCCAGATCACGGGTTTCGTTGAAGTCCGTGTCCAGGTGGTAGAGCTCCCACTGGTCGGCTTCGAAGGGCGTGCCGGTCTGATGCCACGACACGGCCTTCCAGCCTTTGTGCCACAGGCCGCGGTGGCCAAACATCTCGAAGTACTGCACCGACTTGCGGGTGGGCTGATCGGGCTGGGCAAAGGTGTAAGCGAGGCTCGTGCCTTCCATGGGTTGCTGCGCCACGCCGTTGATGGCAGTGGGTGGCTGAATGCCCAGGATTTCCAGCACCGTGGGCGTAATGTCCACCACATGATGGAACTGATCACGAATGCCGCCGGCGTCGCTAATGCCCTTGGGGTAATGCACGATCAAGGGGTCTCGTACACCACCGCCATGCGTGGTCTGCTTGTAGCGCTTGAGCGGCGTGTTGCCGGCCATGGCCCAGCCCAGCGGGTAGTTGGTGGACAGATGGCCTTGGCCGATCTGATCAATATGCGGCAGATTTTCTTCGAGCGTATCGCGCACACCGTTGAAATACCGGTTGGTGTTGACCGTGCCCAGCGGCGAGCCTTCCTGGCTGGCACCGTTGTCCGAGATCAGCACGATCATCGTGTTCTCGAGCTTGCCCAGTTGCTTGAGGAACGCGACCAGCCGCCCCACCTGCTCGTCGGCATGCTCGAGCATGCCGGCAAAGGCGGCCTGCAGCTTCACAGCGAGTTTCTTTTGATCGGCACCCAGGGAATCCCAGGGCTTTACGCCCGGGCTGCGTTCGGGCAGTTCAGTGTGCGCAGGGACTAAGCCCAGCTTCTTTTGCCGCGCCAGTCGATCGGCACGCGTGGCATCCCAGCCTTTTTCAAAGACTGGCAGGTACTTGTCGATATAGCGTTCCGGCGCATGATGCGGCGAGTGCTGCGCGCCGAAACACATGTACAAGAAAAAAGGCTTTTCTGGCGCGGCAGTCTGCTGATGGCGAATGAAGCGCATCGACTGCTCGACGATGTCTTCCGACAGGTGATAGTCGGGGCGGTCAGGGGCTTCGATGCGATGGTTGTCCATCGCCAGGTCGGGGTGGAACTGATTGGTCGCCCCCGACATGAAGCCATAGAACCGGTCAAAGCCGCGCTGCAGCGGCCACTGGTCAAACGGCCCCGCCGCCGTGGTCTCGAAAATTGGGGTCAGATGCCATTTTCCGGTGGCGAAGGTGTTGTAGCCGTTGCCGCGCAGCATCTCGGCGAGCGTGCCGGCGCTCTTGGCAATGCGCCCCCGCATGCCGGGAAAGCCGAAGTCCCAGTCCGACAGCCCGCCCATGCCGACCGAGTGATGATTGCGTCCGGTGAGTAAGGCTGCGCGGGTGGGCGAGCACAAAGCCGTGGTGTGAAAGTTGGTGTAGCGCAAGCCGCCTGCGGCCAGCGCGTCGATATTCGGCGTGGAAATCTCTGAGCCATAGCATCCCAGGTCGGCGAATCCCATGTCATCGAACACCACATAGACGATGTTCGGCGCGCCGGCCGGGGCCTTGGGTGGTGCGGGCCAGTGCGGCGTGGATTCACCAAGGGTCAGGCCCACCTGGGCGGGTGCGTGTTGTTGGGTCATTGAAGTTTGTCCTGGATATGCGCCATGCGGGTGACGTCAGGCGCGCTGTGTCGTGGCTGATCATTGGGTGGTGTCGGCGTTGGCTGCACACCGAAACCCCATGTGACTGGTGGTGGCGTCGGGCCCATTGGCGCTGCGCGCTGCCACGCGGTATCGGTTGCAATAGCTTTCATGGCACAAGAAGCTGCCACCGCGAATCACGCGGCGGTTGCCATGCATCGGGCCACGAGGATTGATCAGATCGTCGCGGGTGAAGTGGTTGTCGAACCAGTCGGCGCACCACTCCCAGACATTGCCGCAGACATTGAAGAGGCCAAATCCGTTCGCCTCGAACGCATCCACTGGGGCGGTGCCGTAAAAGCCGTCGTCCTGCGTGTTGCGCATCGGAAACCGCCCTTGCCAGATGTTGCATCGGTGCGCGCCATCGGGGGTGAGTTCATCGCCCCATGCATAGCGACTGCCCACCAGACCACCGCGTGCGGCACATTCCCATTCGGCCTCAGTCGCCAGCCGCTTGCCGGCCCATTGGCAATAGGCCACCGCGTCATGCCAAGAGACATGTACGACCGGGTGGTCTGCACGTTGGTCCACGCAAGAGCCGGGCCCTTCCGGTTGGCTCCAACAGGCACCTTCCACTTCGCGCCACCAGGGCGCATCGACTACACCGCGGGTGGGCGGAAAATCGTCCGGCAGCAGGCCTGCGAACACAAAGCTCACACCGACTTCCTCGGCGAGCGAAACATAGCCCGTGGCCTGCACGAACGCCGCGAAGTCGCGGTTGCTGACCGCTGTGCGGTCGATCCAAAAATCGGACAGGTGTACGCGCCGGGCAGGCGCCTCGCCATCGCCTGGCTCGCCTTCATCGGCGTCACTACCCATGATAAAACTGCTGGCAGGAATCGCAGCCATGTTCGAGAAACGATCGCCGTGCGCGATCGGGCCCGACTCACTGGATGAACCAATCGTCTGCCCATGCGGTCGCCGGTGCAGACCGGTTGCTGCGGTTGGCCCGCAGCATCCGGAAGCAGACTGCACACTCATCGCCTGGCGTGCGCGCAGTCCGAGCTCAGCGGCCTTTCCAGTTGGGCTTGCGCTTTTCAGAAAAGGCCTTGGGTCCTTCGATGAAGTCTTCACTTGAGCGCAGCTTCAGTACCGAGTCATACGTTGCTTCCATCGAGTCCTGCAGCGATGCCGTGCTCAGGCTGCGATAGACCACGTCCTTGCTGGCACGAATGGACAGCGGCGAGCACTCCAGGATCTGATGCGCCCAGGCCATCGCGCGCTCCATCAGCTTGTCGTGCGCACAGACTTCATTCACGAAGCCCAACTCATAGCCTTCCTTGGCCGTCACGTGGCGCCCGGTCAGGATCATGCCCAGCGCCCGCTTGGGGCCAATGACACGGGGCAGGCGATTTAGGCCGCCGGCCAGCGCGGCAAGGCCCACCTTCGGTTCCGGCAGGGCGAAGGTGGCCTGTTCGGAAGCAATGATCAGGTCGCAGGCCAGCGCGGTTTCAAAACCGCCACCCATGGCCACGCCATTCACCGCGGCCAGTACGGGCTTGGTCAGATCCCAGCGCGCGGTCAGGCCATTGAAGCCCAGTGGCATGGGCGGGCGCACCCCACCTTCAGCCTGATAGCGCAAATCGTTGCCAGCACAAAAGCCCCGGCCTTCGCCGGTGATGATCGCGACCCACATATCGTCGTCGGCCGCGAAGTCATCAAAGACCTTGGCTAGCTCCAGATTGCCGGGTGGGTGCATGGCATTGAGCCGCTCGGGGCGGTTCAGGCGCACGGTCATGATGTGGTCGCGCTTGTCGACCAGACAGAATTCAGTGTTCATGCGGGGCTCCTCCAGGGTCGGGGCGACAGCTGTCGCCGGGTGAAATCGCGATGCGTGTCGCGGCGTGTCAGGATTGCGGGCTCAGCCGTTGGCCGGCACCGTCTTTGACGCATCATAAGCCAGCCCGGCTTGCCCAGGCCCTGAATCGGCGCCCAGCGGTTCCAATCGATTGCCTCATGAAACGGAGACTCCCATGATCGAACACCACATCGACATCCCCACCCGCGACGGCGCCATGCCCACATTCGTGGTCTATCCCGATGAAGGCGGCCCGCACCCGGTCGTGCTGTTCTACATGGATGCACCGGGTAAGCGAGAGGAACTGCACGACATGGCGCGCCGCATTGCCGCGGTGGGCTACTTTGTAGTGCTGCCCAATCTGTACTACCGACGCGTGCGGGCCTATGAACTGTCCGTGCGTGATGAGGCGCACATGAAGGTGATGTTCGAGCACATGAGCAGCCTCAGCAACGGCATGATCGTGCAGGACACCCAGGCGATGCTCGATTACGTCGATGCTCAGCCTGCCGCCGACAAGACTCATATCGGCGCAGTGGGCTACTGCATGAGCGGCCCGTTCGTGATTGCGGCGGCCGCCCACCATCCGCGCCTGCGCTGTGTGGCGTCAATCTATGGCGCCAATCTGGTCACCGACCGCGACGATTCACCGCACAAGATGCTCGACCGCGTGAAGTGCGAAACCTATCTGGCTTGCGCCGAGATCGACAAATGGGCGCCGCCCGCAACGATCGCCACACTGGAGGATGCGCTCAAAGCGGCCAAAGTGAATTACCGGTTGGAGTGGTATCCGGGTGCCCAGCACGGATTCGCGTTTCCGAAGCGCGATGGCATCTACGACAGGCCGAGCGCCGAGCGGCATTGGGTGAGGTTGTTTGATCTGTTCAAGCGCAATCTTCAGGCGTGACATCGGCTGCCAAGCAGCTTGATCGCCCTGTTATCAGGCCAGTCCGTTGCGCAACAGACTCCGCAAGATGAGCAGGCCGATCTGAAAGCGTCAGCAGCCAGCCGCTCCGAGGCGAGGGGGTTCCTGACTGAGGTGGTTGACGGCGTGATTGGTGCCGTGCTGTATGACTACGATGCCACTGGCCGCAACATCGGCCGCAGGATGGCAGGCGTGGCGACCACTGGTGCGCAGGTGGGTAGCCATGATGTCACCAACCTGGTCGGTGAGAATGAGCCGTATCCGGGTGTGAACCGCTTCAACTGATTCAAATTTATGTACTTAGGACTGCAGACGATCATGATGAAAAGCTATTTGACCGCACTGCTTGGCGCAGCGCTTTTTTCGACGGCCTTTTCGGCAGGTGCGGCGCCTTCGGCCAAGGTGTATTCGCCCTACAAGGGCGTGCTGTGCGACCGTAAAGCCGGCTTTTGTGCCGATGAGCAGGGCATCTCCATGGGGCTCACCAAGGAGTACCTGGGCGCCGAGGCTGAGAAAAAGATGCTTGAAATGACCCGCGGTTCAAACTTCGATGCCTCGTTTTACACGATGAGCGACGGCACCACTTGCAAGTCGAAGGAGCGGATCTGCACCACCGGAAAATGGACTGACAAAGTTCACACCAAGGCCACGATGGCGCTGTTTGGAAAGTTGCCGGCTACAGCCAAGCCGAGCAAGGCAATCAGCTTTCCGTCCGCCGGTGTGATGTGCGACAAGGCTTCTGGCTTTTGTGCCGATTCCCAGGGAATTTCGATGGGCCTGACCCGCGAGTATCTGGGCGCCTCAGCCGAAGCAAAAATGCTTAAGCTGGTCAACGAAGGGATGACCACCACGGCGTATGTGACGTCCAACGGTGTGGACTGCGACCACGCCCGCAAGGTTTGCATGGCCGAGCGACGCGGCACCGAAGTGGAGCGCCGGTATACCAAACAGTTGTTTGGAGGATAAGGGGGTTAAGCCAAGCGATGTGCCGTCTCCCACTGGGTGGGCCGGTGGCACGCGAAATCACCGCGTGGTCAACCGCATCGCACAAGCAGCAGCAGCCTGCATCCGATGGTCAGATGGCTCCATTTGGCTGCGGCATGCGCCGGCATGCGTCAAAGATGTTGCGCTGCGCATTGACGGCCTGCTAAGTGCCTGTCATGTTCTTGTGATGCGGCTTCACTAGGAGGAGACATGGGGCCGGTCATTATCCGACGATTGCTGGTCTCGATGCCGGCGCTGATCGGGGTTCTGTTTTTGTGTTTCTGTCTGTTGCAGGTCGTTCCCAGCGACCCGGCACGGATCATTGCCGGTCCTGACGCCAAGGCCGAGGAGGTCGCGGCCGTGCGGGCTGAGCTCGGTCTCGATCGGCCGGTGCTCACTCAGTTCGGTGACTACATCGGGCGAGTGGGCCGTGGTGATCTCGGGCGCTCGATCATTTCCAACAAGCCGGTGAGCGAAGAGCTTGTTGAAACGATTGGGCCCACGGTCGAGCTCATGCTGGGCGCCATGCTCATTGCGGTGCCCATCGGATTGCTGCTCGGCACGCTGGCAGCGGTCAGGCGCGGCACGGCAGTCGATCGCATCATCATGGCGATCTCGGTGGCCGGTGTTTCCATGCCAGTCTTTTTTATCGGCCTGCTGCTCATCCAGTACGTGGGCTTCAAATGGGACCTGCTTCCCTTTACGGGCCGCACGGGCCCGGTGTGGGACGGTGGATTGCCCAGCCTGATCCTGCCTGCGCTCACGCTCGGCAGTGTGCTGATCGGGCCGATTGCCCGCATTACCCGTACTGCAGTGCTGGAGGTCCTGGGAGCGGATTTCGTGCGCACGGCCCGCGCCAAGGGCTTGCGTGAGTCGGTCGTGATCGTGCATCACGCGCTGCGCAACGCGCTCATCCCGGTTGTCACGCTGATCGGCCTGCAAGCAGCGTTTCTGCTGGGCGGCGCAGTAGTCACCGAGACCATGTTCTCCTGGCC
>JBIKKG010000097.1:0-11432 GCA_044360485.1 Burkholderiaceae bacterium
AAGCAGTGCCCCCACGATGCCTGCCAGCACGTCGCCCGTCCCGGCCACTGCCAGCAACGGTCCGCCGCTCGCATTGATGGCCCACGCGGTGCTGTCTGCCGTGACACTGCCCGATGCGCGCGATGGCCAGGCGATCACCGTGCCAGCGCCCTTGAGCACGGTCACGGCACCGGTCTCTTGCGCCAACTGCCTAGCAGCCTCGATGCGGTTGCGCTGAACCGCTGCGGTGGAGGTGTTCAACAGGCGCGCGGCTTCCAGGGGGTGCGGCGTGATGACCGTGATCCGTCCTTGTATCGATCGGCTCTTCAGCGGCGACGTCCGGGGTGCGCTTTGCGCGATGCAATTGAGTGCATCGGCATCCAGGACAAGGCCCCCCGGATGCAGCAGGGCGGTTGCGACCACCTGCTGCGCCCAGGGATCGACGCCCAGTCCGCAGCCGACCACGAGGGCATCGGCGGGGCCCCATGCCTGGAGCGCCGCCTCGGGCGATGTCACGTCGGTCACGATCAGGCCGCGGCGCATGAATTCAGGATGATGCGGGTCAGCCATCGAGGGCGTGGCGCAGCCAGCCTGCAGGGTATTGCGGTCATCGATGCCCAGGTACAGCCGACCCGCACCGGCCGCCTGCGCGCCCAGCAATGCCAGCACGCAGGCGCCCTGCATGGCGGGAGCGCCTCGCAGTACCAGCACGTCCCCGTGGCTGCCTTTGTGCGCATCGGGTGCGCGGGGACGAATCCACTGCTGGGCGGCCGTGCGATCGATGAGCCTGCCTGCAGTCGGCAGATCGACCTGCAGTCCGAGCGACTCAACGGTGACTGAACCGGCATGCACGCGCCCCGCGCCGGTGTGCAGACCGGGCTTGTCGGCAATGAACGTGACGGTCGCGGCAGCATGCACCGCGACCGATCCGGGTGGGCCGACGATTGCGCCTGTCTCAGCGTCGATCCCGCTGGGCACATCGGCGGCAATCACATGGGTCGCAAACCGGTGCAGTGTGTCTACGAGGGTTCGCGCGGGTCCCTCAAGGGGACGCTGCAGGCCGATGCCGAACAGGCCGTCGATCACGAGTGTCATGCATGGCTGGCGGGTTTGCAGCCAGGGTTCGAGCTGATTGAGCGTCAGCCAGATGTGGCCCAGCGCGTTCCAGCGGGCCCAGGCGCGCTGCGCATCGTCTGCGGCTGGCGGCCCGGCCTTGAGCGCAATCGCCTGCACCGACCATCCTCGCGTGTGCAGCCATGCTGCCGCACATAGTGCGTCGCCACCGTTGTTGCCGGGCCCCACGAGCGCCAGAACCGGCGTGCCAGCAGGCATTCGTCGCAGATGCCGGGCGCAGACCTGCGCAAGTGCCGTCGCGGCGCGCGACATCAGCTCACCGGGCGATGTGGCGGCCAGACCTCGCGCTTCGATGGCGCGGATGTCGTCGGTCATCAGCAGGGGCGCACGCATGGACAGCACCGGTGTGAGTGCGGGCGCGGCCTGGGCTGCGCTCAGAGGTCCTTGCCCATCAGCAGATCAGGCAACCAGGTCACCAGCTCAGGGAACACCGTAATCAGGGCAATACACACGATCAGCATCATAAAAAACGGGATCGCTGCCCGGGCGATGGTGTTGCTGTCCTTGCCGGTCATGTTCTGGAGCACGAAAAGATTGAATCCCACCGGTGGCGTGACCTCGGCGATCTCGACCAGCAACACGATGAAGATGCCGAACCACACCAGATCGAATCCTGCCTTCTGAATCATCGGCAGCACCACCGCTGCGGTGAGCACGATCATCGAAATGCCATCGAGCGCGGTGCCCAGCACCAGATAGACGACTGCCAGCATGGCAATCAGCGCGTAAGGCGACAGCCCGAGCGATGCGACCCATTCCGCCAGGTGTCGGGGAATGCCGGTGAACGCCATGGTCTTGGTGAGAAAGGCCGCCCCGGCCAGGATGAACATGATCATGCAGGAGACGCGCGTGGCGCCCATGAGGCTGGCGCGAAAGTTCTCCCAGTTGAGCGATCGGCTGCTGGCAGCAATGGCGAGCGAGCCGAGGACGCCGAAGGCGGCACATTCAGTGGCGGTGGCCCAGCCGGCGACCAGGACCCACACGATGAAAACGATCAGCAGGGTGACCGGGATCAGGCTGCCTGAGCAACGCACCTTTTCAAGGAAGCCCGGCACAGGGTCGGCTGCCGGCACCCGATCCGGGTGGCGCCATGACCACCAGGCGATGTACCCGGAGAACAGCACCATCAGGATCGCGCCCGGGATGAAACCGGCCAGAAAAATGCGGATGATCGACGCATCGGCCGCCACCGCGTAGACCACCATGGTGATCGAGGGCGGGATCAGGATGCCCAGCGTGCCTGCAGTGGCCAGAGACCCCAGGGCCAGGTTCTCGTCGTAGCCGCGGCGCTTCAGTTCAGGCAGCGCCACTTTGGCGATGGTGGCGCAGGTGGCGGCAGACGAACCGGACACCGATCCGAAAATGCCGCAGCCCAGAATGGTGGTGTGCATGAGGCGCCCGGGCACACGGCCAAGCCAGGGCGCGAGCCCTTCGAACATCTGTTCGGACAGGCGCGTGCGAAACAGGATTTCGCCCATCCAGATAAAGAGCGGCAGCGCCGCGAGTTCCCAGGAGGCGGACGATCCCCACATCGCCACGAAGAGGTTTTCGCCCCAGCGTGCCGGCTGCATGTCGGTAAAGAGTGCCATCCCAATCCAGCCGACGATGGCCAGCGTCATGGCAATCCAGACGCCGCTTGCCAGGAACAGCAGCATCACCGTCAGCAAAAAGAGGCCGATCCCTACAACGCCTGAAGCCTCCATTCAGACGTCCTCGCTGAAATCGCCGCGCGCGTGACGGGCTTCGACCTCGGCCACATAGCGCGGTTTTTCACCGCGCAGCACCGTGAACCATTCATCCAGAACCGCCATGAAGAGCAGGGTCACGCCGACCAGAAAAGAGATCTGCGGAATCCACATCGGCACCACCAGCAGGCCGGTCGACATTTCCTGGTAGAGCCAGCCGTTGTACAGATACAGTGCCACTGACCAGAGCAGGTATCCGATGAAAAGAGCGGCGACCGTCAGCGAAAACAGCTCGAACACTCGGCGTCGACCCGCCGGCATGGACTCCAGAAACAGTCCGACGCGCACAAAGTCGCCATGCCGAAACGTATGGGCCATGCCCAGGAAGGCCGCGGCGGCGGTCATCCAGGACACGAGGTCATCGGTGCCACCCGATCGCAAACCGAGTTCGCGCGCGGCCGCAGCGCCCAGCATGACCACGAAAATGGCGAAAATAAAAAACGCCGCCAGGGCACCGGCGGCGTCGTAGAGGCGATCGAGGAAGCGTCTCATGGAGGCGATGTCATCGGAGCAGGGCGCGAATGCAAGGTTCGCGCCGGCGCCGTCTTACTTGCGAAACGCGTCGACAACCGCCTTGCCGTCCGCACCGCCCTTCTTGAGCCAGTCTTCAAGCATGATCCCGCCCACCTGGCGGAAGTCGGCCACGAGCTTGGGGGAGGGCGGCATGATTTTCATGCCTTTCTCGGTCAGCGCCTTTTTGTACCAGTCGTTCTTCTCTTCAGAGATTTTCCAGCCGCGCTTTTCCGCTTCGGCACCCGCTTTGAGCAGAGCGTCCTGGGTGGGTTTGTCCAACGCGTCAAAGGCCTTGCGATTCACGAATACCGCGTTCTTGGGCAGCCAGGCCTGGGTATCGTAGAAGTACTTGATGTGCTCGTAGGTCTTGCTGTCATATCCCGTGGAGCCGGAGGACATATAGGCTTCGACCACGCCAGTGGCCATCGCTTGCGACAACTCAGCCGCCTGCACCGTCACCGGTTGCGCGCCGATCAGGTCGGCGATCTTGGCGGTTGAGGGGCTGTAGGCGCGCCATTTCACCTTGCGCATATCGGCGACCGAGCCGATTTCCTTCTTCACGTACAAGCCCTGTGGTGGCCAGGCGACCGCATACAACAACATCATCCCTTGCTCGGACAGCTTCTTTTCAAGCGCCGGGCGTTGCGCCTGATACAGCTTGAAGGCGTCCTTGTAGCCGGTGGCAAGGAACGGGATGCCATCGATTCCGAAGATCGGCGACTCATTTTCGAAGTTGACCAGCAGCACTTCGCCGATCTGCGCCTGGCCTGACTGAACAGCCCGCTTGATTTCAGGGGCTTTGAAGAGCGAGGCGTTGGCGTGCACCACGATCTTGAGCTTGCCGGCACTGGCACGGTCAACGTCATTGGCAAACTGCACCAGGTTTTCGGTGTGGAAATTGCCGGCGGCATAGGCCGCAGGCAAATCCCATTTGGTCTGTGCAAAGGCGCTCGAGACCGTCAGGGCAAGGGCAGCAGCGGACAGGGCATAGGCTTTCATGGGCACATCCTGAGTGGGAAGCGGGCAAGCGTAGGCGCTCGCCTCGGGGCCGTCAACCGAAGCATCGTCTGCATGCACTGCACGCAGCAGACGCCCTGTGCGAGCGCTGCCGCGCTGCAGCGCTTGAGCACGCACTCGGCTGGATGGAGGTCGCGAGCGTCTGGCGCAGCTATATTGATGGGCCGCCTGTGGTGGGCGGCTCGCCCGCTGCGCCTAGCCCGCTGTCGCGCCTGAGACCGTTTCGACCTCACCTTTTTCCATCTCACCTGATACCGCTCCCACTTCTGCCATGACCGATCGCCCGCCCGCCGCACCGCTGACCGCCTCGGCCACCGCTTCCGGTTGGGAGTTCTGGATCGACCGTGGGGGCACCTTCACGGATGTGGTCGGTAAGCGTCCGGATGGCCAGCTGGTCACCGCTAAGCTGCTGTCCGAGCATCCCGAGCAATATGCCGATGCAGCGGTCGAAGGCATCAGGCGCCTGCTGGGCGTGCCGACCCATGCCTCCTTGCCGGCCGAGCAGATTGCCGCCGTGAAGATGGGCACCACGGTGGCGACCAACGCACTGCTCGAGCGCAAGGGCGAGCCGCTTGCCCTGGTGGTGACGGCTGGCTTTGGCGACGCCTTGCGGATTGCCTATCAGCATCGACCGCGTCTGTTCGACCGCCGGATCGTGTTGCCCGAAGGGCTGTATCGCGAAGTCATCGAGGTCGATGAGCGCCTGGCCGCCGATGGCCGTGTGATCCGCGCGCTCGATGCGACCCAGGCACGCAGCCGATTGCAGGCAGCCTATGACCGGGGGCTGCGAGCAGTGGCGATTGTCCTCATGCATGCCTATCGGGTCGCAGATCACGAGCGAATCCTGGCGCAGATCGCCCGGGACATCGGCTTCACGCAGGTCTCGACCTCGCACCAGACCTCCTCGTTGATCCGCTTCGTGGCACGAGGCGACACCACGGTGGTCGATGCCTATCTGTCGCCGGTCTTGCGTCGCTACGTCGACACGGTGGCGCGTGGGTTGCCCGGTGTGCGGCTGCAATTTATGCAATCGAACGGGGGCCTCACCGATGCCCGAGCCTTTCAGGGCAAGGACTCGATCCTGTCAGGCCCGGCCGGCGGGATCGTCGGCATGGCCGGCGTGAGCCGTGCTGCCGGGTTCGAGCGCGTGATTGGCTTTGACATGGGGGGCACGTCCACCGATGTGTCGCATTACGCCGGCGTATTTGAGCGGGTGTTTGATACCCAAGTGGCGGGCGTACGCCTGCGCGCGCCGATGATGAGCATTCATACGGTGGCAGCCGGCGGCGGATCGATTCTGCATTTCGATGGGGCGCGATTGCGGGTCGGGCCCGATTCGGCCGGCGCCAACCCGGGGCCGGCCTGTTACCGGCGAGGCGGGCCGCTGACCGTGACCGACGCCAACCTCATGCTGGGCCGACTGCAGCCGGAGCACTTCCCGAAAGTCTTTGGGCCACAGGCCGATCAGGCGATGGATCGGGACGTGGTGGTGGCAGCCTTCACCGCGCTGGCAGCCCGCATCCATCAGGACACCGGCCGCAGGATGAGCCCGGAGCAAGTGGCTCAAGGCTTCATCGATATCGCCAATGCGAATATGGCCAACGCCATCAAGCGCATCTCGGTACAGCGTGGCTACGACGTGACCGCCTATGCCCTGACCGTGTTTGGCGGCGCGGGCGGTCAGCATGCCTGTGCAGTAGCCGATGCGCTGGCCATGCAAACGGTGCTGGCCCATCCGCTGGCCGGTGTGCTGTCGGCGTATGGCATGGGGTTGGCCGAGCCGGCGGTGTTGCGTGAGCAGTCGGTGGAGCAAGCACTCGATGCGCAGGGGCTCGCGGTGGCGCAATCGGTGCTGAACAACCTCACCGCCCAGGCACGTGGCGAGCTGATGTCACAGGGGGCGTTTGAGGAAACGTTGCAGGCGCAGGCGCAGGTGCATCTCAAATACGAGGGCACCGATACCTCGCTTGCGGTGCCGGTCGGCCCGATCGACGCCATGCAGCATGCCTTCGATCAGGCCTATCGCCAGCGCTTTGCGTTTTTGCTATCGCAGCGCCGGCTCGTGATCGAAGCGGTCAGCGTGGAGGTGGTGTCGGTTCGCACCAACGCGCAAGCTGGTCCGTTGTCCATGGGCGCAGCGTCGCAGGCTGGCGGGGTGGCGCATCCGGCAGGGGATACTGATGAGCATCGCGCCGCGAGCCCGATGGCGCTCGTGCGGATGTTCAGCGCAGGGCATTGGGTGGACGCGCCGCTGTATGAGCGTCAAGCCCTGCGCGCAGGCGATGTGTTGACCGGTCCGGCCATTGTGAGCGAAGCCACCGCTACCACCCTGATTGATGCCGAATGGCGGGCCACGCTGACTGTGCGGGGAGATCTGATCCTGGAACGTGCGCAGCCCAGACCGCTGCGCCATGCCGTGGGCACCGAGGCCGACCCGGTCATGCTGGAAATCTTCAACAATCTGTTCATGTCGATTGCCGAGCAGATGGGCTATCGGCTGCAGAACACGGCGCATTCCGTGAACATCAAGGAGCGCCTCGATTTTTCCTGTGCGATTTTCGATGCGCAGGGCGCGCTCATTGCCAATGCTCCCCACATGCCGGTGCATCTGGGCTCGATGGGTGCCAGCGTCCAGGCGGTCATGCACGACAACGCTGGTCGCATCGCCCCGGGCGATGTGTTCGTACTGAATGATCCATACCGTGGCGGCACGCATCTGCCCGACATCACGGTGGTGACACCCGTGTTTGACGCTGCACAGGCGCAATTGCTCTTCTGGGTGGGCTCGCGTGGCCATCATGCCGACATTGGTGGGCTCACGCCTGGCTCCATGCCACCAGACAGCCAGCATGTGGACGACGAGGGCGTGCTGCTCACCAACGTGCGCCTGGTGGCGCGTGGCGTGCTCAATGAGGCAGATCTGCGCGTCCGACTGGCGGCGGCGCGCTACCCGGCTCGTAATCCCGATCAGAATCTGGCCGACCTGCAGGCGCAAATTGCAGCGAATGAAAAGGGCCGGGAAGAGCTTCTGAACATGGTGAAGCACTTCGGCCTGGAGGTGGTGCAGGCCTATATGCGGCATGTGCAGGACAACGCGGCCGAGTCTGTGCGCAAGGCCATCGGGGCGCTGCGTGACGGGCGATTCGCGCTGCCGCTCGACAATGGAGCGGTCATTCGGGTAACCGTGACGGTGGATCAGCCCGCGCGGCGTGCACGCATCGATTTCACGGGAACGTCGGCGCAGCAACCCAACAATTTCAACGCACCCCTGGCGGTGACCACGGCAGCGGTGCTGTATGTGTTTCGTACGCTGGTCGATGACGACATTCCGATGAATGCGGGTTGCCTGGAGCCGCTGGACGTGATCGTGCCCGAGGGTTGCATGCTCAATCCGCGCTTTCCGGGTGCAGTGGTGGCAGGCAACGTCGAGACCTCGATGTGCATCACCAATGCGCTGTACGGGGCGCTGGGCATCATGGCAAGCGGCCCTAACACCATGAGCAACTTCACCTTCGGCAATGCCCGTTACCAGTACTACGAAACCGTCTCCGGCGGCTCCGGCGCAGGGGGCGTATTCGATGCACAGGGCCGCTGCGTGGGTGGCTTTGAGGGCACGGCGGTCGTGCAGACCCACATGACCAACTCCCGGCTGACCGACCCGGAGGTGCTGGAGCTGCGCTTTCCAGTGCGCCTGGAACGCTATGCAATCCGTCCCCATTCAGGCGGGTCCGGTCGTTGGCGCGGCGGAGATGGCGGGGTGCGGGTCCTGCGCTTTCTGGAGCCCATGACCGCATCGATGCTGGGTAACAGTCGCACGGTGCCTCCGTTCGGGGCGGCCGGTGGCGGCAGTGGTGCTGTGGCCCACAACTATGTGCTGAGGGCCGACGGCCGGCTTGAGCCGATGGGGCATATCGGGCGAGCAGAGCTCGATGCAGGGGATTGTTTCGTCATCGAGACCCCGGGGGGAGGCGGTTTCGGGGCCGTATAATTGCGGTCTTTCCTCCCTCTCGAGTCGCCTGCCGCATGCCTGACGCACTCCTTCTGCGCGGCGGTGCCGCCCTCACCGAATTTCGTCGCCAACGCCTGTTGCGTGCGCTGCAGGCCATCGATGACGGTGTGGCCGATGTCCATGCCGCCTATCTGCATGTGGTGCTCAGTGCTGCACCGCTGAGCCAGGACACCCGCGCACGCGTCACTGCGCTGCTGGACGATGGGCATCCTGCGGCCTCAAGCCCCACCGATGGCACCGTGCTCTGGGTCATGCCGCGGCTGGGCACCATCAGCCCATGGTCCAGCAAAGCGACGGACATCGCGCGGGTCTGCGGGCTGAGCGAGGTGCTGCGCATCGAGCGCGGTGTGGCGTATGCGATTGTGATGAAGCAAGGGCTCGGCGGGCTGCTGTCCGGGCTCTTCGGTGGGCGTCGTCCGTCAGCGGCAGACCTGGCCGATGCACGTATGCAGGCCCTGGCCGGCGTGCTGCACGACCGCATGACCGAGTCGGTGGTCGCGCCGGTGGACGGATCGGCTGACCTGGCGGCGCTCTTTGCCGAGCTGCCGGGGCGTCCGATGCAGACTGTGCCGGTGCTGTCCGGCGGGCGCGCTGCACTGAGCACTGCCAATGTCGCGATGGGGCTGGCGCTGTCGGACGATGAGATCGATTACCTGCTGGCGGCGTTTCAGACAGCCGGGCGCGATCCGACCGATGTCGAACTGATGATGTTCGCGCAGGCCAACTCTGAGCATTGTCGCCACAAGATTTTCAATGCCGACTGGACCCTCGATGGCCAGGCGCAGGCACGTTCGCTCTTCGGCATGATTCGCGAAACGCATGCGGCCCATCCGCAGGGCACGGTGGTGGCCTATGCCGATAATGCCGCCGTGCTGGAGGGCGGGCCGGCACGCCGGTTCTTCCCGATCCAGCAAGGACAAAACGCCCGCTATGTCTGGCAGGACAGCCTGCAACATGCGCTGCTCAAGGTCGAAACCCACAACCATCCCACGGCCATCTCGCCGTTTCCGGGAGCTGCCACCGGGTCAGGTGGCGAGATACGCGACGAAGGTGCGACCGGTCGCGGTGCCAAGCCGCGCTACGGCCTGACCGGATTCTCTGTCTCGGACCTGCGTATCCCGGGGTTCGAGCAGCCCTGGGAAACCGCACAGGAGGTGACCGCACCGCTGGACGGCCGCGCCGAACAGTCGGCTGACTACGGCCGCCCTGAGCGCATCGCGTCGCCGCTGTCGATCATGCTGGAAGGCCCGATAGGCGGGGCAGCGTTCAACAACGAATTCGGCCGCCCCAATCTGCTCGGCTATTTCCGCACCTACCAGCAGACGGTCAGTGGCTCGGTGCGTGGCTATCACAAGCCCATCATGATTGCCGGCGGTGTGGGCGACCTGAATGCAGACCATGTCGGCAAGCTCGATCTGCCCGACGGCTCACTGCTGATTCAGCTGGGCGGACCGGGCATGCGCATTGGGCTGGGGGGTGGCGCAGCCTCAAGCATGGGTTCGGGCAGCAATACCGCCGAACTGGATTTTGATTCCGTGCAGCGCGGCAACGCCGAAATTCAGCGACGCGCGCAGGAAGTCATCAACGGCTGTCGTGCGCTGGGTGATGCGAACCCGATCCTGTCAATCCATGACGTGGGCGCCGGTGGCTTGTCCAACGCGTTCCCCGAAATCGTGGATGGCGCACATCGCGGTGCGCGCTTTGATCTCGACAAGGTGCCGCTGCTGGCCAGTGGGCTGTCGCCGGCCGAGATCTGGTGCAATGAATCGCAGGAGCGCTACGTGCTGGCGATCGCCCCCGAGTCGCTTGCGACCTTCGATTTTCTGTGTCAGCGCGAACGCAGCCCCTATGCGGTGGTTGGGACGGTTTGCGCAGACCGGCAACTGATCGTGCAGGCCCCTGACGGCAGCCGACCGGTCGATATGCCCATGGATGTGCTGCTTGGCAAACCGCCCAAGATGCAGCGTCATGGCGAACGTGCCCTGCGCCGCCTGCCCGAAATCGATGTGGCCGGCCTGGACCTGGCCGAGGTTGCCCTGCAGGTGTTGCGGCTTCCCGCAGTCGCATCCAAGTCGTTTCTGATCACGATCGGGGATCGGACCGTGGGCGGTCTGAGCGCCCGTGACCAGATGGTCGGGCCGTGGCAGGTGCCAGTGGCCGATTGCGCCGTGGGGCTGGTCGATCATGTCGGCACGCATGGTGATGCCCTGGCCATGGGCGAGCGTACGCCGCTGGCGGTCATCGATGCGGGCGCCTCGGCACGCATGGCGATCGCCGAGTCGGTCACCAATCTGATGGGCGCGCCGATTGCAGGCATTGATCGCATCAAGCTCTCGGCCAACTGGATGGCCGCCTGCGGCACGCCTGCAGACGATGCCGACTTGTTTGATGCGGTGCAGGCGGCGCGTGATCTGTCGATCGCGCTGGGGATCGCCATTCCCGTTGGCAAGGACTCCTTGTCGATGCGCACGCGATGGTCCGATGAGCACGGTGCCTCACGCGAGGTGGCCTCGCCGGTGTCGCTGATCGTCACGTCCTGGGCGCCGGTCACCGATGTGCGAGGCGCGCTCACGCCTCAGTTGCGCACCGATGCGGGCGATACCGTGCTGATTCTGATCGATCTGGGCGAGGGGCGGCATCGGCTGGGAGGCTCGGCGCTGGCGCAAGTCACGCAGCAGATCGGGCATGAGGCGCCCGACCTCGGCGATCCGGCGCTGCTGGTGAGCTGTTTCAACACCGTGCAGCGCTTGAATGCCGACGGCCGCGTGCTGGCGCTGCACGATCGCTCCGATGGCGGGCTGTTTGCCACCCTGTGCGAGATGGCGTTTGCCGGGCATTGCGGGGTGACGGTGAACCTCGACATGCTGACCATCGATCCGCATTCCTCCGATTGGGGCGACTTCAAGATTCGACCGGAACAGGTTGCGGTCCAGCGCAACGAGCTGACCATGAAGGCACTCTTTTCGGAAGAAGCAGGTGTCGTACTGCAGGTGCGCAAGTCCGACCGCGATGCGGTGCTGGCTGCGCTGCGCGAA
>JBIKKG010000349.1:0-3126 GCA_044360485.1 Burkholderiaceae bacterium
GTGCGGGTGCGGGGGACGGGCTGTGAAGGCGGAAGCGATGAGGCAGGAGCGGGGCGCATGGGCGCTAGTGTCGCTCAAGTCGGGATATCGTACGTCTGCCACAGACCCACACTAGGAGACACCCCCATCATGTCCGGACTGTATTTCGAGGACCTGCACGTCGGCCGCACGTTTGCACATTCCATTCGCCGCACCGTCACTGAAGCCGACAACACGTTCTTTTCGGCACTGACCCACAACCCAGCCGCCCTGCACCTTGACGAAGAGTATTGCCGTGAACACACGGCCTATGGCACGCGCATCGTCAACAGTTGCTTCACGCTGGGCCTGATGGTGGGCATCTCGGTGGGCGAGACCACCTTGGGTACCACGGTCGCCAATCTGGGCTGGGACGAAGTGCGCTTTCCCAAACCGGTGTTCCATGGCGACACCTTGAAAGTGGAGAGTACGGTGGTGGATGCACGCGCCAGTGCCTCTCGGCCCGACAACGGCATCGTCATCTTCGAGCACCGCGCCTATAACCAGCGCAGCGAGTTGGTGGCCTCGTGCAAGCGCAGCGCGCTGATGATTCGCAGACCGGAGGGCGTGGCACCGCGCTGAGCAACGCAGCATGAGCGCAGACGCGTCGGGGTCTGCGCCCTGCGAGCGATGATGGAGGCGGTCACGGTCCGCCAAGGCCGCGGTCGCCGCGGCCGGCACCACCAGGCGAACCGTGCGCCTGGGATATCTCTCAGCCGACGCGACGCATCGCCAGCACACGCTGTGCCTGTAACAGATGCGGACGGTCGAGCATCTTGCCGGCCAGTTGCACCGCGCCCACTCCAGGCGCTGCGTCGAACGCATCGACCACGGCCTGCGCATGGGCCAGTTCCTCGGGCTCAGGCGAAAAACCTGCATTGATCGGATCGATCTGATCGGGGTGAATCGCAATCTTGCCGGTGAAGCCTTCGCGCCGCGCCGCGCGCACTTCACGACGCAAGAGGTCTGTGTCGCGAAAATCGGTGGTCAGCGTATCGATCGCCTGCACCTCGGCGGCGTGCGCGGCCACCAGGCACAGCGAGCGCGCCATGCGATACGTGAACGCGTATTCGCCGCTTTCCTCGCGGTTGGTGGCCGCACCGATCGCGGCCGACAAATCTTCTGCACCCCAGGTCAGGCCGGCGAGTCGCGGCGAGCAACCCACATAGCCCTGCATGGTGAGCACGGCCTGCGCGGTCTCGGTGGACACCGTGATGATCCGCGTGGCGCCCAGCGTCACCCCCTCGCGCTGTTCGAGCACGGTCAGATAGTGATCGAGCAGGACCACATCGGCAGCCGAGCGGGTCTTGGGCAGCAGAATGCCGTCAGGCGCGCCTGCCACCACTGCAGCCAGATCGGCCAGCGGCTTGGGATCGGTCATCGGGTCAGTCAGCGGATTGATACGCACCCAGCGCTGCTGACGACCGCCTGCCTTGGTGCTGCGCAAATAGTCCGTGACCAGACCGCGCGCAAACGGCAGCCGCTCGGCCGTGACGGCGTCTTCCAGATCGAGGATGAGGGCATCAGCCTGGCCGGCCGCAGCCTTGTTGAGTTTCTTCTCGCTGTCGCCGGGAACGAACAGCATGGATCGCAATGTGGCGGGCATGGGTGAAGTCCGGTGAATGCAGGGGACAGAGGGCAGGGCGCAGGGATAGGCCAGAGCGCGGATGCGCCCGAAGCAGCGCCCTGACGATGGCGGCTGGGACGATCGGTGTCAACGCGCCGTGTCGGAACCAGGGCCGCACTCAGGCCGCGCGCCGATGCAGGTCTGCAACGGTCAGAGGCTTCTGCGGGCCACCGCAGCCCCGATGTGCTTCAGCGCGATGTGACGACCGTTGCCACTCGGCCGACACGCGGCGGCCCGATGGCCACCGCCCAGACTGCATAATTCCAGGTCTATCCACGTGATCGAGCCCTCTCATGATCCCAGTGCCGCGCCTGCGTACCCTTTGTACCGCCCTGATGCTGACCCTGCCGCTGGCCCACAACGCCTTGGCCCAGGTCACCGTGACCGACCCCTGGGTGCGCGGGACCGTGCCCGAGCAGAAGGCCACCGGCGCCTTCATGCGCCTGACTGCGCCAGTCGACAGCCGCGTGGTCGAAGCCCGCTCACCAGTCGCCGGCACGGTGGAGATTCATGAGATGAAGATGGACAACGGTGTGATGCGCATGCGCGCGATGCCTGCCTTGACGCTGCCGGCCAATCAGGCGGTCAACCTTGCGCCAGGTGGCTATCACGTGATGCTGATGGGCCTCAAACAGCCGCTGAAGGCAGGTGATACCGTGCCGATCACACTGGTGGTGGAAGGTCCGGACAAGCAGCGCCGCAACATCGAAGTCAGTGCCCCGGTCCGGGCCTTGAATGCGCCGGCTGCAGGCGCCTCAGGTCACGGCTCAGGTCACAAACACTGAACACAGGCACTCAGCACAACGACTGAGCCTGGCGCACACACGCCAGAGTCTGTCGGGTCACCGTCTGCTGAGCGCGCAACCGTGATTACGCTGCGCTGCGCCCGGGTTGCAACGACAACGCTGATTGCATCAGCGCCTGCGCCAATGCACCACCCCAGACTGCATAGGCCTGGGGCCCGGGGTGAAACCCGTCTTGGGCAATCCACTCCGGGCGGCTCATGGGCGGCATCGGAACATGTTGCAGACTTGCCTGATCCCGGCAGGCATGCCGTTCCAGGGCTGCATCCAGATCGCGGGCATGTCGACCCAGGACGGCCCGCAGCGGCTGCGGCAGGGCCGGAAATCGATGCATCGGCGGCAAGCCCGACCACAAGACGCGCATGACGCACTGCTCGCTACGCAAGCGGGCCACCAGCTGCCTCACATCAGCGACCCATGCCGCCGGTCGCTGCAGCGCCGTGACATCGTTGACTCCCAGCGCCACCAGCGCCACATCGAAGCGCGACGCACCCAGATCGTCGAGCAAGCCATGGGCCTCACGCGTGCGCAGTCCCGTGCGTGCGAGCAGCGTCCACTCCACCACTGAGGGCAGGCAGACCCCCAGATGCCCCCGCACATGCACACCGAGTTGCCCGCTGAGCGCCTCGTCCTGATGCGCAGCCCCGACGCCCGCAGCCGACGAATCACCCAGCACCA
>JBIKKG010000350.1:0-3117 GCA_044360485.1 Burkholderiaceae bacterium
TGGCGGTCTTGGGCAGTTCAGGCACGAAGGTAATCTGGCGCGGGTACTTGTAGGGGGCCAGGCGTCCCTTCACGAAGGTCTGCAGTGCCAACAGGAGGGCATCGTCTGCCTGTGCGGCGTCTTTCAGGACCACGAACGCTTTCGCGCGGGTCAGGCCGTGCTCGTCGTCCACCCCGATGACTGCCGCTTCAAGGACTGCTTCGTGTTGCATGAGCGCCGATTCCACCTCGAAGGGCGACACGTATTGCCCGCTGACCTTGAGCATGTCGTCGCCACGCCCGGCGTAAACATAGTAGCCCTCGGCATCGCGGAAATACTTGTCGCCACTGCGGGTCCAGTCGCCCTGGAAGGTTGCGCGAGAACGCGTGCGATCGGCCCAGTACATGAGCGCTGCAGACGGTCCTTGAATGAAGAGATCGCCGACCTGCTCGGGGCCGTCCAGCACCGCGCCGCTGTCATCACGCAATTCCACGCGAAAGCCCGGCACCGGCTTACCTGTGGTGCCATAGCGCACGTCGCCCGGTCGGTTCGACAAGAAGATATGCAGCATCTCGGTGGAGCCGATGCCGTCGATGATCTCGCAGCCGAATCGGCTGGTGAACCGCTCGCCGATCTCACGCGGGAGTGCTTCGCCGGCCGACGAGCACAGCCGCAACGCCACCGCATCGCGTGAGGGCAGCGCAGGCGAAGCCAGCATGCCGGCATACCCCGTGGGGGCACCGAAAAACACGGTGGGTCGGTGCGCGGTCCAGCGCTTGAAGACTGCGTCGGGTGTGGGCCGTTCGGCCATCAGCACGACGGTGGCGCCCACGGTGAGCGGAAAACTGAGCCCGTTACCCAGGCCATAGGCGAAAAAGAGCTTGGCGGCTGAAAAGCAGATGTCCTGTTCGCTCAGGCCCAGGACCGGCCGAGCATAGAGCGCCGCGGTCCAGTACAGATTGCCGTGCGTGTGCACGGTACCTTTCGGGCGCCCGGTTGAGCCGGAGGAATACAGCCAGAAGGCCATGTCATCCACGCCGCTGTCGGCTGCGGGAGCGGGCTTCTGACGTGGCAACCAGTCCGCCAGATCGTGTGTGGAGAGGTTCGCAACGGCTGCTTGTGTCTGTGCGCTGGCAGCCGTGCCCCGCCGCGAGACGATCAGCGACTGCAGGCCATGTTGCGATCGGGTCATGGCTTCAGACAGCGCGGGCACAAGGCCGTGCGACACGATGGCCGAGCGCGCGCGGCTGTGCTCAAGCATGTAGGCGTAGTCGTCCGCGGTAAGCAGGGTGTTGACCGCCACCGGCACCACGCCCGCATGCAGGCAGCCCAGAAAGGCCACAGGCCAGTCGTTGCAGTCGTGCATCAGTAGCAGCACGCGTTCTTCCGGGCGCAGCCCCAGGGCAGACAAACCGCCTGCAAAGCGGGCTACGGCGTCGAACAGCTGCGCATAGCTCAGTGCGCCCGCGTCGTCGATGTAAGCGGTGCGGTGACCGCGGGCCGCGTTCAGCGCGGCGACATGGACGGCAAAGTTGAACCGGGCCGGGGGGGCGGCGGGCAGCGCGACAGCGTCAGAAGTCATGTCCGGTCTCCTTGTCGTGGGGAGGGCGCGATCGGCTGCACACGAACCTGTCGTGGCACCGCTTGCAGCAATCCGTTTCATGAACCAAACTTACAGAGCGGCAGCCGCCGTGTCAAGCACTATAGTGCATAAAATGACGACGCCATCTCTACACCCCGCCTCCGATTTGACCGCTGAATCCCTTGCCCCCGGGGCGCGAGCGCCGCGCGACAAGCGCCCGGAAGCGGGTTCCGATGACCCGCGTGACCCTGCCCTGATGGCGCTGGGCGAGCGCGCTCGCTCCTTGCGCGCGCGTCGCGGCCTGACCCGTCGGGCCTTGTCAGCCGCATGCGATGTGTCCGAGCGCCATCTGGCCAATCTGGAACTCGGCGTAGGCAACCCGTCGATTCTGGTGTTGCGGCAAGTGGCCGCCGCGCTCGGGGCGTCGATGGCGGAATTGCTGGGCGATGAGACCACGGCGTCGCCCGAGTGGCTGCTCATTCGCGACCTGCTGCGAGGACGCAGCGAAGACGAATTGCGCGAGGCGCGCCAATCCCTGGCCGAGCTGTTCGGGGCGGCGGATCGGCCTGCCGCACGTTCGGCACGCATTGCGCTGATTGGGCTGCGAGGGGCTGGAAAATCCACGCTGGGCCGCATGCTGGCCGAGTCACTCGATGTGCCGTTTGTGGAACTCAACCGGGAAATTGAACGCGTGGCAGGCTGCGACCTGGAAGAGATTCACAGTCTTCTCGGGCCATCCGCTTATCGTCGCTATGAGCGGCGTGCGCTTGAAGAAGCGCTGCAGTTGTATCCGGAAGCCGTGATTGCCACGCCGGGCGGCATCGTGTCGGATCCGGCCAGCTTCAACATGCTGCTGTCGTATTGCTTCACGGTCTGGGTCAAGGCAACGCCCGAGGAGCATATGCAGCGCGTGCTGGCCCAGGGCGACTTGCGTCCGATGGCGGGCAACCGGGAAGCGATGGATGATCTGCGCCGGATTCTGGACGGGCGCGCAGCCTTCTATGCACGGGCAGACCTGCAGGTGGAAACCTCGGGACGCAGCACCGCTCAGGCACTGACCGTGCTGCGTGAAGGCGTGTGTCGGGCAACTGGCCGATCGATCGACAAGAGATGATGCAATAAATTGCATTAAATGACTTGACCGGATCCAAAAACTGCAATATCGTGCTTCTTATGCCGTCGCAGACATCTGCACCATCTTGCCGATTCACGAGGAGCACCAGAAGACCATGAACGCACCTGCCACCGCCGCACAGTTGTCCCGAGTTGATTACCGCACCGAGCCGTCCCGTTACCGGCACTGGTCGTTGTCCGTGGACGGGCAAGTGGCCACGCTGGCCATGGATATCGATGAGACCGCCGGGCTGCGTCCGGGCTATCAGCTCAAGCTCAACAGCTATGACCTGGGTGTGGACATCGAACTGCACGATGCGCTGAACCGCGTGCGCTTTGAGCACCCGTCGGTGCGCACCGTGGTGATCACCAGCCTGAAAGAACGCATCTTCTGCTCGGGCGCCAACATCTTCATGCTGGGCGTGTCCAGTCATGCCTGGAAG
>JBIKKG010000351.1:0-3108 GCA_044360485.1 Burkholderiaceae bacterium
ATTTCCTGGAGCACGCATGGTCGCAATGGGCTGCGCTGGGGCGCGCCCATGATGCGTTACCGCTGGTGTGGCCCGTGCGCGACCTGCGTGCCGACCGTGAGCCTGAGCATATTGACGGCAAGATGGGCTATTTCTCGATGGACGCCGGTGTGCCGATCACGGCAGGCACCTGGGCTGCGGTGCGCGCCTCGGCCAATGTCGCGCTGACCGGGGCGCAGCGCCTGAATGCGGGCGATCGCTCGGTGTTCGCCCTGTGCCGGCCGCCAGGCCATCATGCAGCCGCAGACTATATGGGCGGGTATTGCTACCTCAACAATGCTGCCATTGCGGCCCGCTGGCTGCAGGATGCCGGTGCGGCACGGGTAGCAGTGCTCGATGTCGACTATCACCACGGCAACGGCACGCAGAGTATGTTCTACCGCGACCCTGCCATGCTCTTCGCGTCCATCCATGGTGATCCGCGCGCTGAATACCCTTACTTTTCGGGCTTTGCCGACGAGCGCGGGGAAGGCCCGGGGCTGGGCTTGAATCACAACTATCCCTTGCCGCGCGGCGCCGCCTGGGGCAGCGGCTACGCCGAGGCCCTGAATGACGCCTGTCTGCGTATTCAGGCGTTCAGTCCCGATGTCCTGGTGGTCTCGCTCGGCGTCGATACCTTCGAGCACGATCCGATCTCGGCATTCAAACTGGTCAATGCCGATTATCTGCGCATCGGCGAGGCGATCGGCCGACTGGCACGGCCCACGCTGTTCGTGATGGAAGGCGGCTATGCGGTCGACGATATCGGTGTGAACGCGGTCAATGTGCTGCAGGGGTTCGAGGCGGTTTGAGTCGCTTGGCCACCGTGCTTCAGCCGATCGCTGTGCTAGAATTCGAAGGTTTACCCGTCTCAGTGCCTGTGCGCAGTTCGTCTTGCCGGGTCAGGTTGGCCGGGCGCCCCGGAGCAGGTTGAAACCCGCTTCGCGGACGTTTCGCCAGCGCCCGACGACCGCACGAAGACCGCTTTCTTGTGCCGCTTGCCCGCCGACTGTTCAGATGGGCTGGCAGCGTGCGGGCGCAACGTCGCGACGGGTGGTTTCGACCTGGAGTCTTCCTTGCTGCCTCAACTTGCGCCCGCCATCCTCGCTCTTGCCGATGGCACGGTCTTTCGCGGCCATTCGATCGGTGCACCCGGACAATCCGTCGGTGAAGTGGTGTTCAACACCGCCCTGACCGGATACCAGGAAATTCTGACCGATCCGAGCTACAGCCGTCAGATCGTCACGCTGACCTATCCGCATATCGGCAACTGCGGCGTCAATCCTGAAGACGAGGAGGCTGCCGGCATTTATGCAGCAGGCCTGATCATCAAGGATCTGCCGCTGCGCGAGTCCAACTTTCGCAGTACCCAGACGCTTTCGGGCTATCTGGCGGCGGCCGGCGTGCAGGGCATCGCCGGGATCGACACCCGCAAGCTGACCCGCATCCTGCGCGAAAGCGGCGCCCAGTCCGGTTGTCTGCTCGCCGGCAGTCGTGCGGGCGAGCCGCTCGATGAAGCGGCCGCCCTGATGGCTGCACGGGGATTTGCCGGCCTGGCTGGCATGGATCTGGCGCAGGTGGTCAGCGTGACGGCGCCGTATGCCTGGACCGAAGGCAGTTGGAAACTGGGTGTGGGTCATGTGGCGCAGGCTGCGAGCGCCGCACCGCAACGCTTCAAGGTGGTGGCCTTCGACTTTGGCGTCAAACGCAACATTCTGCGCATGCTGGCCGATCGGGGCTGTGAACTCACAGTGGTGCCCGCCCGCACGTCAGCCGCCGAAGTGATGGCCATGCGCCCTGACGGTGTATTCCTCTCCAATGGCCCCGGCGATCCGGAGCCTTGCGATTACGCCATCGCAGCGGCACGTGAGCTAATTGATGCCGGGATGCCCACGTTTGGCATTTGTCTGGGACATCAGATCATGGGCCTGGCGTCGGGCGCACGCACGCTCAAGATGAAGTTCGGCCACCATGGCGCCAACCATCCAGTGAAGGATCTGAAGACCGGACAGGTGCTGATCACCAGCCAGAACCACGGCTTCGCAGTCGACCCGGCGAGCCTGCCGGCCACGCTCGCAGTCACACATGTCTCGCTTTTTGACGGTTCCATCCAGGGGCTCGCCCGCACTGATCGACCGGCTTTCTGCTTTCAGGGGCACCCTGAAGCCAGTCCTGGTCCGCACGATATTTCCTACCTCTTCGACCGCTTTGTCGGCCTGATGCAGAAAAAGGCCGCCTGATATGCCCAAGCGCACTGACCTCAAGAGCATCCTCATCATCGGCGCCGGCCCGATCGTCATCGGCCAGGCCTGCGAATTCGACTACTCGGGCGCCCAGGCCTGCAAGGCGCTGCGTCAGGAGGGCTTTCGGGTCATCCTGGTCAACAGCAATCCGGCCACCATCATGACCGACCCGGAAACGGCCGACGTCACTTACATCGAGCCGATCACCTGGCAGGTGGTGGAAAAGATCATCGACACCGAGCGCCCCGATGCGGTCCTGCCCACCATGGGTGGACAGACTGCGCTCAATTGCGCGCTCGATCTGCATAAGCACGGTGTGCTGGCCAAGTATGGTTGCGAGTTGATCGGTGCTTCACCCGAGGCCATCGATAAAGCCGAGGACCGCAGCAAGTTCAAGCAGGCGATGACCCGCATTGGCTTGGGCTCGGCGCGCTCAGGCGTTGCGCATACATTGGACGAAGCCTGGCTCGTGCAAAAGACCATCGGCTTTCCGGTGATCATCCGACCCAGCTTCACGCTGGGCGGCACGGGCGGCGGGATTGCCTACAACGCTGAAGAATTCGAGACGATCTGCAAGCGCGGTCTGGAGGCATCGCCCACGCGTGAGCTGCTGATCGAGGAGTCGCTGATCGGCTGGAAAGAGTTTGAGATGGAAGTCGTGCGCGACCGCCTCGACAACTGCATCATCGTGTGCTCCATCGAGAACCTGGATCCGATGGGCATTCACACTGGCGACTCCATCACGGTGGCGCCTGCGCAGACGCTGACCGACAAGGAATACCAGCTGATGCGCGATGCCTCCATCGCCATTCTGCGCGAAATCGGGGTCGACACCGGCGGCTCGAAT
>JBIKKG010000098.1:0-11281 GCA_044360485.1 Burkholderiaceae bacterium
GCAGATCGCGACTGCCTCGCCATCACAACGCAGCAGCATCTGGGTGCAGCAGCTGTCCGTGCGCGGCCCCGAGATCCGCGAGCGGCTGACCAAGCAACTTGTGGAACGGGGCATCTTGCAGCGCGTCGAACAACGGTTGCTCTGGATGTTCCGGCAACGCGCCTATCCGCCCACAAGCGGGCGCGAAGAGCAGGAGGTGCGCACCCGCATCCTCGCCCTGCTTCATGGACAGGACATCCCTGAGCCTCGCGACGCACTGCTGATCGGACTGATCGAAGCTGCTGGACTGATTCGCGAGCTCCTCGATCCACCCACGATGGAACGGCTGCGACCGCGGGTCCTTCAGCTCGCACAACTGGAGGAGTTGAACCGGTCCGTGCGACACACCGTGTCAGGTCTGCAGCGCGGCGTGGGCTTCAGCCACGGCTGAGTGATCGTCTCATTGCGCTGCACGCACCGTTATTCAGGATTCGACCATGATCGTCTTTCACAGTCCCGCCCAGGCGGGACACACCCCCGATCGGTACGCCATCGGTCGCGATGTGATGCCTGCGCGCGAAACCGCCGATCGGGTCGAGGCACTGCTGGGCGCACTCACGGCGGCAGGCCATGAGATCGTCACGCCGAACGACCACGGTCTTGCGCCGATGCGTACGGTGCATACCGCCGATTACCTGGAGTTTCTGCGCACCGCCCATGCCCGCTGGCGCGAGGTCTACCCCGAGGGGCCGCGCTCGGAATGGGTCGTCCCCTATGCCTATCCAAACCGCCACATGCAAGCCCGGCCTGGCAGCGTACTCGGGCAGGCGGGCCATTACCTGAGCAGCAGCACATCCCCGATCGGAGCCGGCACCTGGGCCGCCATTGCGGGTGCAGCCGATGCTGCGGTCGATGCCACCGATACCGTGCTGGCAGGCAGCGGGCAGGCCTATGCCCTGTGCCGCCCGCCTGGGCATCATGCCTATGCCGATCTGGGCGCGGGCTTTTGCTACGTGAACAATGCCGCCATCGCTGCGCACCGTCTGGGTGCTGCACTGGGCAAGGTCGCGGTGCTGGATATCGATGTGCATCACGGCAATGGCACGCAGGGCATCTTCTGGGCGCGCGGTGACGTGGACTTCGTCTCGGTCCATGCCGACCCGGACTGGGGCTATCCGTTCTTTGCCGGGCGCGCCAACGAAACCGGCGCGGGGGCCGGTGCGGGACATACACTGAACCTGCCCCTGGCCCTGCGCAGCGGCGATCTGCCCTGGCTTGCCGCGGTCGACGCAGGGATCCGGCACATCACACAGGGCGGTGCCAAGGGGCTGGTGGTGTCACTGGGCTTTGATGCCTTCCATCAGGATCCTTCCGCGCTGCTGTCGGTGAGCACCTTAGGCTTTGAGGCGGCCGGCGAGCGTATCGGCGCCCTGGGTCTGCCCACGGTTCTGGTGCAAGAAGGCGGTTATGCCGTCGCTGAGCTTGGGACCAACCTGGCGGCGTTCTTGAAGGGTTTTCTGGGCGCACGCCCCGTGCGTTGACCGCCCCTGTGCGTTCAGGTCAATGCATGTCGCGCCCACTGTCGCGATCGGGCTGATCAGCCTGCGATGCGCTGACCCCGGGCAAAGTCCCATTGCCGCCCCGGGGCGGCCGCCAGCAGCGTGCGGGTGTAGTCGTGTTGCGGCGCGCCCAGCACCTGCGCTGCGCTGCCGTATTCCACCAGCCTGCCCTGGCTCATCACTCCCACCTGATCGCAAATCTGCGCCGCCACGCGCAAGTCATGGGTGATGAACAACACCGCCAGATCGAGTCGACTGCGAATGTCATCCAGCAGCTCGAGCACCTGCTGTTGCACCGAGACATCGAGCGCCGACACCGCTTCGTCAGCCACCAGCACCTGCGGCTCCATCGCGAGCGCCCGAGCGATACAGATGCGCTGACGCTGGCCGCCGGAAAATTCGTGCGGGTACCGATCGAGCGCAGCCGGGTCGAGGCGCACCAGCGTCATCAGTTCACGCGCACGGGCAATCGCCTCGGCGCGTGAGGTCCCGAAATACATTGGACCTTCAATGATCGAGTCGCCCACCGTGCGACGCGGGTTGAGCGACCGGTACGGGTCCTGAAACACGATCTGAATGCGCCGACGCAATTCACGCAGGGCGCTGCGTGAGCGGTGGCCGATCTCCTCGGTGCCCAGAAACACCTGACCATCGGTGAGCTCGATCAGCCGCACCACACAGCGCGCCACCGTGGATTTCCCGGAGCCCGATTCACCAACGATGCCGACCGTTTCACCGGGTCGAATTTCGAAGCTCACATCATCGACCGCACGCACCTCGCGGCGCCGCTGAAAGAGCCCACCTGCGCCATAGGTCTTGAAGAGGCGTCGAATGCTCAGTGCAGCAGGACGCTCTGCGACAGGCGCACGCACGGGCGGCACAATCGACGGCACCGAGCCGATCAGCATGCGGGTGTAGTCATGCGCTGGTGCAGACAGCACCTGTCGGGTGGGGCCTGACTCCACCAACTCGCCCAGCCGCAGCACGGCCACCCGATCGGAGATCTCGGCGACCACACCGAAATCGTGTGTGATGAACAGCACCCCGGTGCCATGGCTGCCCTGCAACTCGCGGATGAGTGTGAGGATCTGCGCCTGCGTGGTCACATCCAGGGCTGTGGTGGGCTCATCGGCAATCAGCAGCGCCGGATCCAAAATCAGCGCCATGGCGATCATGATCCGCTGGCGCTGACCGCCCGAGAGCTGGTGCGGGTAGGAGGCCATCATGCGCGGCGGATCGGGCAGGCGCACCTGCTCCAGAATGCCCAGCACCTTGTCGCGTCGCTGGGCTGCGTCAAGCGTGGTGTGCTTGCGCAGCACCTCATCGATTTGCGCGCCACAGGTCATGACCGGATTGAGCGCGGTCATTGGCTCCTGAAAGATCATCGACATGCGCACGCAGCGCGCTGCGCGCAGCCACTCGGGTGACGCGGTGAGCACATCGGTCCCGGCCAGCAGGATCTGCCCCGCTGTGGCCTTGAGGCCGCGCGGCAGCAGACCCATGACCGCCTGCGCGATCACCGACTTGCCTGATCCCGACTCGCCGACCAGGCAGACCACCTCGCCGCGCGGCACGATCAATTCCACGTCGGTCACGGCATGCGTGCGGTCGGCGCCAGGCGGCAGTGCAATGGACACACCGCGCAGCTCCAGCGCCGGCGGACCAACCGACACTGCGCTCGGTGCGCCCGCATGCGGGGCAAGCGCCGAACGCAGATCGCCCATTGGGACGGCAGAGGGCTCAGTCATGACGCAAGGCCCTCACAGACGGCGACTCATCTTGGGGTCGAGCGTATCGCGCAGCCCATCACCCAGCACATTGACGGCCAGCACGGTCAGCGCCAGAAACATCCCGGGAAAGAAGATGTTGTGCGGGTGGATGCGAAACACCGAGCGCCCCTCGGCAATGATGTTGCCCCAGGTGGGAATCTCAGGCGGAATGCCCACACCCAGAAAAGACAGCGCGGCTTCGGCCAGCATGGCCGAGGCACACAGAAAGGTGCCCTGCACGATCAGCGGCGCGACCGTGTTCGGCAGCACATGGCGCATCAGCAGCATCACGGTAGGCGCGCCGATGGACACGGCCGACTCCACGTAGGGCTCTTCACGCACACTCAGCACCACCGAGCGCACCAGCCGCACCACACGCGGCACGTCAGGCACCACGATGGCCAAAATCACGGTGATCAGCCCGCCGCCCCAAATCGCCACCAGCGCGATGGCCAGCAAGATGCCAGGGATAGCCATCAGTCCGTCCATGACTCGCATGATCGGGCCATCCAACCGTCGAAAAAACCCGGCCACCAGACCGATGACCAAACCGATCGCAATGGCGATGACCGCCACCGTGACGCCTACCACCAGCGACACGCGCGTGCCGTAGAGCACGCGACTGTAGACATCGCGCCCCAGGTTGTCGGTACCAAACCAGGCGGTGCGTTCGGCGCTGCCGCCGTCCGGCAACAGCACCTCCATGCGTGAGCGTGGGTTGAGGTTGCGCGAGGAAGGATCAATTTCAGCAGGGTCCATCGTGCCCAGCCAAGGCGCCAGCAGCGCCAGCGCGACGAGCACCAGCAGGATGCTGGCACCCAGCAGCACCATGGGGTGACGCGCTGCCTTGCGCCACAGCGCAGGACGCCGCGCAGGCGCTGCAGCGGGCGTAGCCGGCTCAGAAGCGGATGCGGGGGTCAAGGAAGGCATAACCGATGTCGACCAACAAATTGACCAGCACATAGCCGGTCGAAAAGAGCAGGATGAGTGCCTGAATGACGGGGAAGTCTCGCGACAGCACGGCTTCCACCGTCAGGCGCCCCAGCCCGGGAATGGCGAACACGCTCTCGGTGACCACCGCACCCCCGATCAGCACGGCAATGCCGATGCCGATGATGGTGAGGATCGGCACCGCCGCATTGCGCAGCGCATGCCCGATCAGCATCTCGCGCTCAGTCAGTCCCTTGGCGCGCGCGGTGCGAATGTAATCTTCGTTGAGCACCTCCAGCACGCTGGTGCGAGTGATACGCGCAATCAGCGCGATGTAGCCGACCGAGAGCGCAAGGCTGGGCAGGATCAGGCGCTCGAGCCACGGCCACAGCCCTTCGCGGATCCGCGCATAGCCCTGCACCGGCAGCCACTCGAGTTCAACCGAAAACACATACACGAGCAGATACGCCAGCACGAAGAGCGGCATTGAAAACCCGATGACGGACACCCCCATGACCAGCCGGTCGATCCACGACCCTTGCCTGAACGCGGCCAGCACGCCGACGGGCACTGCAACCACCACGGCCAGCAGCAGCGCGCACATCCCCAGGGCCAGAGTGGGCTCCAGGCGCTGGCTGATGAGCTCGGCCACGGGCTTCTTGAAGAAATAACTTTCACCCAGATCGCCGCGCAGCACGTTGCCGATCCAGATGGCAAATTGCGCAGGCAAGGGCTTTTCCAGGCCCATGCGCGCGCGCAGTGCCTGCACCTGTTCATCAGTGGCCGTGTCACCGGCAATGACCGCGGCCGGGTCACCCGGCACCAGTCTCAGCATGAGGAACACCAGGACTGCAACGATCAGCAGGACCGGGATCACCGACAGCACTCTTCGAACAATGAATCCCAGCATGACCCCTCAGCCCGCCACCTGCGCAAGGCACCCTGCGCCCGCGCACCCTGTGCCCATGACTTCAGGCGCACCCGGATCGTCAGGCGCGCATCGCATCGACAGCCTGCAGCGCCTGCTCCGTGCGACCCGTGCGCTCAGTTCTTTTTCAAACCCCAGAACACGGTGATGGGCGCCTTGAAGGTGTACTGCAGCTTACGGTCCATCGCACCGAGAAAGCGGGCTTCGCCCAGAGGCACAAACACACCGGTCTCGTGGTTGCGTTCCTGGATCTGGCGCGCGATGTCCCTCTTGGCTTCCATGTTCGATGAGCGGGTGTAGGCATCGCGCAGTGACTCGAATTTCTCGTCGCAGGGCCAGCCCAGGAAGGAGGTCTTGCAGTTGGCATTGAGTACCGTGCGACCGATCGGGTCCAGCGCATCGCGCGCATCGTAGAACGACATGAAGTAACTCCAGCCACCCTCGCTGGGCTTGTCCTTCTTGCGCAGGCGCGGGCCCATCGATTGCCAATCCATGGCAGCCAGTTGCACCTTGAAGCCGGCGCGCTCCAGTTGCTGCTTGGCCACCGGGCCCAGCGGTGAGAGCGGCGAGAGATCGGTGGGGTACGGCAACACCACCGGGGTGCCGTCATAGCCAGCATCCTTGAGCATTTGTGCCGCACGCTTGGCATCGCCCTGGTACAGGCCTGCGGTGCCGGCATCGGTAGCCAGCGCGCTGCCGCAGTAATACATTGACTTGCACACCTTGTAGTAGCGGGCATCGCCCACCACGCCCTTGAGCAACTGCTCCTGATTGAGCGCTACCATCGCCGCCTGACGGATCTTGGGATTGTCAAAGGGCGGATGCGCCCAGTTCATGCGGCCAAAATACTGACCGGCACTGAAGGGCAGCACGGTCAGGCGCTTGTCTTTTTCCACCAGGGGCAGCAGATCGGCGGGGATGACCTCCACCATATCAACCTCGCCACGGGTGAGTGCACTCACCGCCGTTTGTGCATCAGGAATGGCGATCCATTCGATGCGATCAACCATGGCCACTTTGCCGCCGGCAAATCCAGACGGCGGCTCGGCGCGCGGCTTGTACTTCGGGTTCTTCACATACACCACTTTCTCGCCAGGCTTCCATTCATCGCGCTTGAAGATGAACGGGCCCGAGCCAATCACCTTATCGGGACCGATCGGCTCGGTGGCCGGCGTCTCGGCCACCGCCTTGGGCATGATCAGCATCGGCGCCAGACTGGGTTTGGCGAGTGTTTCGAGCACCAGGCCGTAAGGCTCCTTGAGCACCAGCTTGAAAGTCCTGGCATCCACCACTTCCAGCCCCCGCACGAAGGGTGCCAGGCGCAGACCCGAAGGATCGCGCTGCAGGAAGCGACGGATGGAGGCGATGCAGTCCTCTGAAGTGACCGGTGTGCCGTCATGCCACTCCAGACCTGCGCGCAGCGAGAAGGTGTAAGTGAGCTGATCGGCGCTCACGACCCACTTATCGGCCATCTGCGGGCGCACCACGTCCTTCTCGTCCATAGCGATCAGCTGGTCCCAGACCAGATACCCATGGTTGCGCACGATGTATTGCGTGCTCACCAGCGGGTCGACCGTCTTGAGGTCGGAGTGCATCACGGCCTTGATGGTCTGCGCTGCTGCCGGCGTGGGCAATGCACAGGCCACAACCGCCAGACCTGCCAGAACAGGCGCGAACATTCGCTTCATGAGTGAGTCTCCAGGTGCGACGGAAAGAGGGTTCCGTCAAAGTGAATCGTGGTCTTGAGGAGCAAGCCGGTGCCCGGACCCATCCTGAAATCGTCAAGCGCCATGCCACCGCCGCCGGCACACCAATGGTCTGCACAACGGGTCGCTCAGCAGCGAGTGTTGCCCATCGAGGATGAGAGCGTCAAGCACTTCAGTACAAATTAAGAAAAATACTTTTCTGAAAATCAAGGCTCGAACGGACCCGCTCAACGGATGCGCAAACACGCAGCCATTGGTACGATGAGCCCATGAAACCGACCCCATCGCGCAAGTCTTCTGCGCCCCAGCCTGCGGCCAGCAGCCGCTCACGAAAACCCGTCGGGCCCGCCAGTCCATCCGACACAGCACCAAAGTCGGGCGCAGTGCGGTCAGCCTCGAAAGCTCGGCCGATCCCGAGCCGTGCCGAGCCCGATGACCCGCAAGCGGCGATCCTCCAGGCGGCTGGCGAAATCCTGGATCAGTACGGCTATGACGGGTTGAGCACCACTGCCATTGCGCGGCGCGCCCGCGTGAGCACCGGCACGCTTTACCTGCACTACCCCGACAAGCACGCGGTGCTGCGCGCCCTGGTGTGGGCGCTTCAGACCGAACGCACGCGTGCGGCTGAATCCCAGTACGAGGCCATTGCCAACAGCGGCGATTGGCGTGAGCCCATGCGTGAAGCCATGATGGCTGCCTACCGGTTGCGAATGGCGCGCCCGGGCGGGCGCTCGTCGCGGCGCGCGCTTCAAACATCCCCAGAGCTGTGGGATTGGGACCAGCGCCAGACCGAGGAGCTGGCGGCCTCGTTGGCGCGCGCCATCCGCCGGCGCAAGCCGCAGATCGACGCCCGCACCGCCTCGCGCGTGGCCTTGGTCGCCGTGACGACCACGGTGTCACTGCTCGATCAAGCCAGCGCCGATTCGCGCCGTGCGTCGTGGATTCTGAAAGAAGCGATTGTTCTGCGCGAGGCGTATCTCGCGCCTTATTTTGATTGATTGAGCTTGGCTCAGCTCAACAGGACCCCCATGATGACCAGCACTGACACCCGCCTGTGGGCACTCGACGCCCATGACACCGCGACACAGATCAGACTCGGGCGCATGCAGTCAATCCGCAGATCAATGCCATCACACTGGCACTGGACGACGAAGCACTGCGTACGGCACAGGCCTGCGATGCAGCGCGGGCGCGCGGCGAAGCCTTAGGCATCCTGCATGGCGTCCCGGTGACCACGAAGTGCAATGTCGATCAGGCCGGCCTGCCGACTGACAACGGTGCGCCAGCATTCAAAGACCTGATCGCCAAAGAAGACAGCCCGGTGGTGGCCAATCTGAAGCGCGCGGGTGCGGTCATCATCGGACGCACCAATACGCCGGCCTTCTCGATGCGTGGTCACACCGACAATGCCCTGCATGGCGCGACGCTCAATCCCTGGGACCGGCGAGCCACCCCGGGCGGCTCCAGCGGCGGCGCAGGCGCAGCCACCGCAAGCGGCATCGGCGCAATCGGGCATGGCAACGACATTGGCGGATCGATTCGCTGGCCGGCCTACTGCAACGGCGTCTATGGACTGCGGCCCAGCTATGGTCGGGTCTCGCGCATCAATGGCTCGGCACCACCCGGTCGCCCCATGTCCTCGCAACTGATGGCGGTAGATGGGCCGCTTGCGCGTTCCGTCCGCGATATCCGACTGGGCCTGCAGGCGATGGCTGCGCGCGATCCGCGTGACAACCGCTGGACGCCGGTGCCGCTGAGGCTCGAGCCCGTGCGCCGCCCGATGAAGGTGGCGCTGGTCACGCGCTCGGATGGTCCGGCCGTGCAACAAAGCTGCTGGGACGCCGTGCGCACCGTAGGCAAACGGCTGCAGGCGGCGGGATACCACGTGGAAGAAGTGTCGCCCCCCGACCTGCATGCGGTGAGCGAACTCTGGCATGGCATTGGCACCACGGAGCAGGCGCACCTGCTGGCTCCGCGTCTGCAAGGCTCGGGCGACCCGTCCATCAGCACGTTTCTGGAGTACTGGTGGCAGCTGCGCAAGCCGCGCGACATGGCGGGATACATGTCGGCCTTCATCGAGCGCGACACGCTGCTGCATCGCTGGCTGATGTTCTTTGAAGACTGGCCGATCGTGGTCATGCCCAGCTCCACCGAGCCACCGGTGCCCGCGGGGATCGACATTCAAGGGCTGGACGGGTGCCGGCGCATGCTCGATGCACTGTATTTTCAACTCACGCTCCCGGTGCTGGGCCTGCCCGGCCTGGCGGTGCCGGTCGGCATGGCACAGGGACTGCCGATGGGCGTGCAGCTGACGGCAGCCCGCTATCGGGAAGATCTGCTGCTTGATGCCGCTGAAGTACTCGAGGCCCACGAAGGACCACGCACGCCGATCGATCCGATCGGCTGAGCGCACGCGCATCCACCATGCTCGCCGAACTCGCTGCGCAGGTGCGCGCCGGGCACCTGGATCCGGTGGATCTGGTGCATGAAGCGCTGGAGCGCATCGCGCGTCATAACCCGACGCTCAATGCTGCGGTCATGCTGCGCGCGGACGCTGCGATCGTCGAAGCGCTGCAGGCCCCACGACACGGGGCGCTCGCGGGCCTGCCTGTCCTGGTGAAGGACACCATGGCGGTCGCCGGGATGCGCTGCACCCATGGCGGCCACCCCCTGTGGGCCGATGCCCCGCCCGACACCCGGGACGATCCGGCAGTAGCGCGCTTGCGGGCAGCCGGCGCCATCATCATCGGTCGCACCAACGCACCGAGCTTTGGTCACACCGGCCTGACCACGAGCCCGTTGTACGGCACGACCCGCAACCCGTGGAACCCCGAGCACACGCCGGGAGGCTCAAGTGGCGGTGCGGCAGCCGCGCTGGCCTCCGGCATGGTGCCCTTGGCCAGCTCCAGTGACGGCGGCGGCTCCACGCGCAGCCCGGCCTCGATGTGCGGTCTGGTGGGGTACAAACCCACGCTGGGACTGTTCGGGCGGGGCACGCCTTTGGGTTCCGTGTGCGTGGGTACGCCCGGCACCATGAACGCGACGGTGGCCGACGCCCTGCTCGAAGCGCGCGTGCTGGCCGGCCCCAGCGCGGGCGACATTGCGGCACTGCCGCCCGGTGCGGTCGTGCTCGAGCCGAGCCTGCCACGCCGAGTGCTTGCCTGCCGCAGTTTGCGTGGACGGGCCGACCCTGCGATCAGGGCAGCATTCGACACGACGTGCGCATGCATCGAACGCAGCCTGCGTCTTCCGGTCGAGCTGATTGACGCACCGTTCCCGCCGACGCTGCTGCCGGATTTCGAACGGCTGTACGACGTTGAAACCGCCCACACGCTGGCCCCTTTTCGCGAGCACTGGCCCACGTTCGAACCCTCGCTGCGGCAGGTCTGCGAGAACGGACTCAGCACACCCCTCTTCGAATACGTCGGTGCGCTGCGTCGTCGGCATGAGTACGCGGCGCTGCTGTCGAACCTTCTGGGCAATGACACCGTACTAGTCACACCGGTACGCAATCGGCTGGCAGCGCGGCTCGACGGCAGCGCCGCGCAGGCCAACGCGGCTGCGCTGCAGGCCGAGGTCGAGGGCATCACCAACACGATGGACTTCAACATGACCGGCACCCCCGCGATCAGCGTACCGATGGGCCTGGACCCCCATGGCGTGCCGTTCGGATTCCAGATCGCGGCACCACGCTGGCGTGATGGCCTGGCCTTCGGGCTGGCGCAGGCGATCGAGCAAATCGCGCCGTGGCCGCTTGCTGCGCCGGGATACACGCCTTTCGGCTTGAGCTGAGGGCAGCCCACTGCGACCCGCTGCATTCAGAGCAACCGCGTTCGGACCAGACGCGAGCGCACCATGCTGAAGCGTTAGCATGTGCGCTGTGCGAGCCAGGTCACCGCGCGACCAGCCCACCCAATACGCTTCGGCTCGAACAACCCCTGGAGACACCACCATGACTGCCCTTGCGCCCAGTGCCCCCTCGTATGACCACGGTGTCGCCCAGACCCGACTGATCGGCGACACCATCGGACAGGCGTTCGATCGCACGGTGGCGCGGTTCCCGGATCGCGAAGCGCTGGTGGTGCCCTACCAGGACGTGCGCTGGAGCTGGTCAGAGCTGGGCCGCAGAGTGGATGCACTGGCTGCGGGGCTGCTGGCCATCGGACTGCAACCCGGGGATCGGATCGGCATCTGGGCCCCGAACTGTTCCGAGTGGACGCTGACTCAATTCGCCACCGCCAAGGCCGGCCTGATCCTGGTGAACATCAACCCGGCGTATCGGCGGGCCGAGCTGGAATATGCACTGAACAAAGTCGAGTGCAAGGCGCTTGTCCTGGCGCCTGCACTCAAGACCAGCGACTACCTGGCCATCGTGAACGATCTGGCGCCCGAGCTCGCGCACAGCGCACC
>JBIKKG010000352.1:0-3091 GCA_044360485.1 Burkholderiaceae bacterium
CGGTGCTCTGGCGCAGGCCGGTGGTTCAACCGCTGCTCCGCAGCCGGGGGGCAACGCTCCACGAACCGCTCCGCAAGGGCAGGGCGCGCAGGCGCCGGCTGCAACTGGCCAGCAAGCACCGGCTGCGACCGGCCAACAAGCCCCGGACAAAAAGGACGCCACCGAAGTCGGCGACGATATTCGCCTGCTGGCCCGCCAGGCTGCGGTGTTCGATCGCAAACTGTCGCTGGAGCTGGGTTACAGCTATGCACGCTTCGACCGCCGCCAACTCGCGCTCTCGGGGTTCTATGCGCTGGATGCGATTTTTCTGGGCACATTGAGCGTCGATCAGCTCAAAGGCAATACGCATAACGTCGACCTGAGTGTGCGCTACGGCTTGACTGAAACCATTGGGGTCGATGCCCAGCTGCCCTGGACCTATCGGGGCAACCTGTACCTCTCGGGTGGTGCCAACAACAACCCCGGGCAGTTGACCGAGGCCCGAGTCAAGGAATCGGCGCAGGGCGATGCCAGCGCAGGCATCTCCTGGCAAGTTGGCCGAGAGCTCAGGGCCGGAGCCGACGTGGTCGCATCCTTGCGGCTGCGCATGCCTACGGGCGAAACGCCTTTCGGCATTCCCACTCGGATCGTGGCCGATGTCAACGGAGAGCTCACCAGTCTCAAGGTGCCTACGCGCCTGCCCACCGGTAACGGGTTCTACACGTTCCAACCGGGCATCTCGATCCTCAAGACCTACGACCCGATCGTGCTGTTCGCCAATGCTTCTTACAGCATCAGCCCGGCTCGTCACTTCGACGACATCAGCGCCGGCAGCGGCGTGCCCGGATCGGTGAAGTTGGGGAACACCACCACGATCGGCTTTGGCATGATCCTGGCGATGAACGATACTTCCGCGTTCAGCGTGGGCTACACCATGCTGACCACGCGTGGCACCAAGACGCGGGTTGACGGACAGGAGTGGGTGCGTGTGGTGGGGAGCGAAGGCAATGCGGCCATTCTCTCGCTGGGCGTCACCCATGCGCTAACGCCGAAGTTATCGATGGTGACCTCGCTCGGCGTGGGGCTCACCAATGACTCGCCCAACTACACCTTCGGCATTCGCTTTCCCTACCGGTTCTGAGTCGCGTCAGCGCCTCAATCCCACAGTCGACCCCAGGGAGCGCACGATGTTGTCGATCGCCAGTGAGCGTGCTGTCGTGGGGGCAAGCGTCAATCGCAGCGCTGCAATGTTCTGCAAGACCTGATCGTCGCCGGCCACGCGAATCGACTGCTTCATGCCTGGGGATTCCAATGAGCGCCCCATGCGTTGGGTCAGGGTGCCCATACCTGGCACATCCAGTTCAATGGTCAATCCGCCGGCGCCGGCCCGCGCTGACGCATTCATGCCCGAAGCACTGGCCGAGCTCGATGCATTGGATGCGGTGGTGGCATCGTTGTTCAGGGTGGCGACCGAGCCATTGCTGCCCTTGACCACATCGAACAGCAGCCGGTTGTTGGCTGCATTGCGATCACCTGCGAGCTGCAGCAGTTGCACCAGGCCGGTCGAGCTGCGGCTGGGGTCGGAGCCCGCGATTTGGCGTGAGCCCGCAGCGCTCGCCGGGCTGATGGTGCCCGAGCCCGGGACCACCGAGGCTTGTGTGGTGATGCGTGCATCGCCGCGAGCCACCGATTGCGCATCCAAGTCGATGCTCACGCCGGCCTGCAGACGCGCACCCTCAGGGGTCTGCCAGACTGAACGCAGATCGATGCCGATCGCCTGAAATCCGCTGGGTCCGGCCCATTTACCGCGCAAGGTGTCGAGTTCCGAGTCATCCACGGCCTGCATCAACCCCTGCCGCGTAAAGATCTCGTCGGCTGCCTGCGCGACGGGTGTCACCACGGTCAGGAAGGTGGCGACCATGCCCGTCAGACACACAGGCCATGGCGCTTGGCGTGCATGGCACGCTGATCGCAGCGGGAGTTTGAGCGCTTCCATCGTGATCAGAACAAATCGAACGACCGAAATCCGAAGTCGAGCGATGCGCGGCGCACCTCAATGTAGGCAGCATCCGCCCGGTGCTGCAGGGCGGGTGCATCGACCTTGGTCAGCACCGAGTTCGGGTCGGCGCCTGGCCCCGTGATGGCCAGCAGCACGCCGTTCCACATCTCTACGAAGTCCTCGATCCGAAACGTCCTGTTGCCAAAAGACGGGTCGGCAACGTAAACCCGCCCCTCGGACGCCCTCTTGATCACGACAAAGTGTTTGTAGCCTTTGAGGTCGATGAGGCTGATCACCGGTACCTTGAGCTCAAACAGTCGCTGCGGGCCCACTTTGAATCCGCTGCCTCGCAAGCCGACCGACTCGATGTACTTGCGCATGTCCAGTAATGAAAACCCGGTGGCTTTCACCACTTCTGGGTCGGCGAATTGCAGCATGCCGCGGATGACCTGCATCTCATCCACGTCACGCTTGAAGTGTTCTTTGAGGATGGTCGCGACAGCCGCTGCCCCGCAGCTGTAGTCGGTCCGTTGCAGCGTCACGCCGCGCGCGCGTAGGGCCTTCATCGAAGTGATCGGCCGACTGATCACCGGACCTTCTTCGGGGAGTCGGATCTCTCTGGATTGAGCGTCTGATGGCGCGCCCGCGCGCGGGCTTTCCGGCGCAGCCGTTTGCGCAAACACATGACCGCCGCACAGCAGCAGACTCAGCGCCATGCCGAGACTGCCCGAGCGCAAGCGGTGCACAGTACGGATGACGGGCACGACAGGATTCACAGGAAGTGAGGACGCAGCGGTGGGATCGAACCCCGATGCTGCGCCCCAGGCACACGCTTGCACACGACCTGCCGACGGATGGACGGCGACAGGTCGCAGGCGAGCATATCGCCTTAGCGCACGACGCTGACCGACATGGCGTTGGCTTGAGCGTTGCCCACGCCTGCGGCGATCGAGACGCCAATGTTGCCGCTGGCGCCGGCCAGAGCGCCGGTCATCATGCGGGCGTTGTTGGCCGAGTTGGTGCTTTCGTAGCTTGAAGCGCTTTGCGAGGCATTGCCGCTGGCGCTCTGGTCGATGGCGACCGACGAACGCGAGACCTTGCTGCCGCTGGACT
>JBIKKG010000099.1:0-11250 GCA_044360485.1 Burkholderiaceae bacterium
ACTGCGCGGGTGCGACGCTGGTAACGCGATTCGCCCAGCGCAACTGCAGCCCGGGCAATTGCGCAGCCCGCGCGACCAGGTTCTCTTCGAAGTGGTACTGCTGCAGGTTGACGAAGGCCGGGCGCTCATGACCCGGTTCGGGCAGCAGATCGAAACCGTAGACCTCGCGGTCTCGCAGAAAGACCCGGCCGCGGTTCCAGCTGATGCCTCGGTCGGCGACCGCCTCGCCGCATCCGAGCCGATCGAGTATCTCGAGGCTGCGCTTGGCGTAGCACACCGCGCGTGAGCCGACGCTGACGGTCTGATCGTCATCCAGGACCACGACCGGAGTGCCATGCAAGGCCAGGTCGATGGCCGTGCACAGCCCGACCGGGCCCGCGCCGATCACGATCACCGGGTGATGGACAGCCTGACCGGCAGGGTCGCTGCCCTGATCGGCATGGCGCAGGTATGCGTATCGGGGATTGACGTAGGTCTTCATGCCTTGAGCAGTGTCTGAAGAGCGGGGCTCGCGGGCAGGCCGCCTGACCGCGATGGATCCCGATTATGGCTTGTGTGGCGGGCACGCAGATTGCCGCCTGCATCGCATCAAATACAAAGTAGGAGAGCGCTATGAACCTCGTGCTGTGGCTGGTCGTGGGGAGTGTATTGGGGTGGATCGCGAGTGTCATCACGCGAACGCCGTCCCAGTCCGAGGTTGATTCCTTCGCTAATTGGGGGCTGCTGATCAACATGCTGGTTGGGATCGCCGGCGCCACCTTGGGTGCCTGGCTACTGTCGCCCTTGCTGGGCCTGGGAAGCGTGACGCTGGATCAGTTCAGTCTGAGTGCGCTCGGCGTGGCGCTTGGCGGTGCCATCGTGATGCTGGCGATCGTCAATGTCCTCAGAGGAATCAGTGCGCGCTGAATGCGCGCCCCGCGCAGCGCAGCGCAGGCTGCCGCTGCGCGAGCGGCCCTCGCCAGGGGTCAGGGAGCATCCGGGCCGTGAACCCCGGACCGACCCGGATCGGCCAAGCCTTTGGCGCGGTGAGCACCCTTGTTCGCGACGGTCCGGTGATCGGACCCCAGGCAGCCCGTTCCTGCGTGCGCGGTTGCAGCGGGGTGAGCGGCCTGTGTTCCAATCGAGCTTCATGCAAAACCCCTCGGATCCCTCAGACAGCACCGACCCGCCGCGCGCCCCGTCGACCGTGCTGCCAGAAGGGGCATACACCTTCGCCTCACTGGTCCGCCACGAGTTGGTCAATCCGCTCAATGCCCTCAGTGGCTGGTTGCATCTGCTATCCATCCGCCCGACGGTTTCGGAGGAGATTGCCCACAAGGCGCTGGAAGGCGCGCGCCGCGCGCTGGCTCAGCAGCTGGGGCAGGTCGAGATGCTGTCACGCCTGTTGCATCTGGCTGAGCCGGGTGCGCGGCTGGACACGGAACCCGTGTCGTTTGCCGAGCTGGTCAGCCAATGCAGTCAGGGCGCAGGCTTGGCCGGGCGCGCGGTGTTCTTGCTGCAACGACCGCCCAGCGATGTCTCGCAGTGGTCGTTCCAGGTGCGCGCACATGAACAGGCACTCTCGGCTGTTGTGACCTTGCTGCTGCGGCATGTGGCCGAGCAGGCGGATCCGCAGACTCGGGTGAGGGTCGAAGTGGCCGTACAGGCGGGTGAGGTCAGCATGACCGTGCGGTGTGCACCCGAGATGCCCGAATCGGCTCACGCGCTGGCGCTGCCTTTTGCCGACTCGAGCGCATCACGGCCCCGATCGCTTGAATGGTTGCATGCCTTGGCGGTGATCCGCGCGCTGCAAGCGCATGTGGATCTGATGCCAGCAGATGGCAACGAGGTCGGTTTGCGACTGCGGATGCCCTCTCATGGGCTGGAGGGCGTCCGTTGACGGCAGCCGCCGCCTCGAACACGGCCGCCGTGCCGTGTCGCGTATTGGTGGTCGACGACAATGTCGATGCGGCGCGCACGATGGCCATGCTGCTCGAGCTCGAGGGCTATCAGGTCGAGTGCGCCTTCGATGGTCAGCAGGCCCTGGACTGCGTGAGGGACCGCCCGCCAGACGCACTGCTGCTCGATATCGGTCTGCCCCGACTCGATGGCCTGGAAGTGGCACGCCGACTGCGTGCGCAGTCGGGTGAAGCGGCGCGCAAGCGCCTGCTGGTGGCGGTGAGCGGTTACGGGCGCGACCAGGACCGCGCGCAAGCCTTGCAGGCCGGGTTCGATCTGCATTTCACAAAGCCTGCCGACCCAGAGCAGATCTTGCGGGTGCTGGCACGGCACCGGCAGAGCCTTGCATCACCTCAGACAAACTAAGTTCCTAAGTTTCCTGAACAGGCGATACCCCATGCTGCGGGCGGATCCTGCGATGGTCAGACCGGGCGTCTGACCCTTTTGAATGGGCCCACGGCGTATGGGTAACTCGAGCCCCATCCTTTCGGATGAGGGGCGGGCACAAGCAAGTACGGTCCGCTTGATCGAAAGCAAAGATGGTGACCGATGATCCGTTTAGCCCGACTATTCATTGCTAAATTGTGTCATATTCGCGGCCATGAGCCATCTGCTGATTGTTGACGACGACGCGAATTCCGCACGCATGCTGGCCACGGTGGTTCAGACCGAAGGCTTCACGGCGACCGTGGTCGGCACACTGCGGGAAGCCCGTCAGCACCTTATGCTGATGCCGGTTCGGGCGATCTTTCTGGACCTTTTTTTACCCGACGGAAATGGGTTCGAGCTGCTGGACGATCCGCAGCTCGTGGGCGAGGCAGAGTTCGTGCTGATTACCGGCCATGCATCGCTCGATACGTCGATTCAGGCACTGCGCCTGGGTGCGGTCGACTATCTCACCAAGCCGCTCAACATCGAGCATCTGAAGCGTGTGCTGGGGCGCCTGTGCAGCCCAGGCAATGTGCGCTCCGAAATTTCCCAGATGAGCGCGGCTGTGCAGACCAAGGGCGGATTTTCCGGCCTCATCGGGCGCTCGGCACCGATGCGCCGTGTGTACGATCAGATCGCACGGGTGGCGCCCACGGCCGTCAACGTACTGTTGATTGGTGAAAGCGGCACCGGCAAGGAAGTCGTGGCGCAAACCATTCATCAGTTGTCACGCCGGCGCGACCGTTCCTTTCTGGCAGTCAATTGCGGCGCCATATCGCCGCAGCTCATCGAAAGCGAGCTGTTCGGGCATGAAAAGGGCAGCTTCACCGGCGCTACCCGACAGCATCGCGGCTATTTCGAGCGCGCACACAACGGCACGCTCTTCCTGGATGAAGTGACCGAGATGCCGGTCGATCTGCAGGTGAAATTGCTGCGCGTCCTCGAAACCGGTCAGTTCATCAGGGTCGGCTCTGAAGAGCCGATTGAAACCGACGTGCGCATCGTGGCCGCCACCAATCGCAACCCGCTTGAAGCGGTGCGGCAGGGCAAGCTGCGCGAAGACCTCTATTACCGGCTGGATGTGTTCGAGGTGCAGTTGCCGCCTCTGCGTGCGCGTCTTGATGACATCGACTTACTCGCACCCGAATTCCTGGCCACCATCAACGAGGCGGATGGCGTACCCAGGACCTTGACGTCGGGCGCCCTGGACGCGCTGAAGCACTATCACTGGCCTGGCAATGTGCGGGAATTGCGCAACGTCGTGCATCGCGCTGCCATCATGGCTGAGCAGCCCGAAATCGATACCGTCGAGCTGCCTGCGGTGCAGGCAGCGTCGCGTGGTGTCACATCCGAGGCGCGCCGTGATGTCCTGTCGATTCCGATCGATTCATCGATCGCGGATGCCGAACGCCTGCTGATCCTCGCCACGCTGGAGCGTTTTGATGGCGCGCGTGAGCGCGCTGCGGAGTCGCTTGGCATCAGCCTGAAGACGCTCTACAACCGACTGCGCGATTACGGGCAAATCGCCGTCTCGCCGGAGCGATAGACCAGCGCTGGTTTTGTGCTCTGTGGGCCTTTGTTGCCGATCTGCGCTGGGCGCTGAGTCGGCCCCCATTCAGGCCACGAGCCGGCATGGGTCACAAGCGGGCTGTCTCCAACCCGCCGGACCGAACCCCTCAGTGTGCGTGCTGCGCCGCCATGTGTAGCGGCCGATGCGACATGCGCCGGACATCGACCGAAGGAATCTGCAGCGCATCACGGTACTTTGACACCGTGCGCCGTGCCACGCGGATGCCGCGCTGCTCAAGCAGGCGCGTGAGCTTGATATCGGACAGTGGGCGTGTGCCATCTTCCTCTGCGACCAGCTCGGTGATCAGGGCGCGCACAGCGGTGGCCGAGCACGGTGCGCCAGCTGCAGTGGAGACGTGGCTGCCGAAGAAGTGCTTGAATTCGAAGAGGCCGCGCGGCGTGGCCATGTACTTGCGACTGGTCACGCGTGACACGGTGGATTCGTGCAGGCCCACGCGATCGGCAATCTCGCCGAGTGTCAGCGGCTTCATGGCCATGGCACCGTATTCGAAGAAGCGCCCCTGATGATCGATGATGGCCTGCGCCACCCGCAGGATGGTCTGGAAGCGCTGATCGATATTGCGTACCAGCCAGCGTGCCTCCCGAACCTGTTCGGACACGGGTGTGCCCTCACCGTCCCGGTGCCCGCGCAACAGGCGTGCGTAGCGGCTGCACACCCGAATGCGTGGGATGACTTCCGGATTGATGCGCGCGACCCACTGGCCGCGCCCGGCCGGCTGCACGATCACATCGGCCACGACGAACTGGGTCTCGCTCGGGCCAAAGTCAGCCCCCGGACGCGGGCTCAGGCTGCGCAGCAAGACGGTGGCCGAGTGCAGGGCATCCTCGGGACAGCCCAGTTCGCGCTGCAGGCGCTGGAAGTCATGCGCGGCCAGCAAGCCCAGATGGTGACGAACAATCTCGATGGCCAGGTTGCGTGAAGGCGTTTGCGGCGGCAACGCCTGCAGTTGCAAGGTCAGGCATTCGGCCACCGAGCGTGCGCCCACGCCAGCAGGCTCCAGCGACTGCACCTGACGCAGTGCCACGCGCAATTCGTCGGGCTCTGGCTCGATGCCAGGCGGGCACAGTGCCGCCACGTCGACCAGGGATTGGGTGAGATAGCCCGAGTCGTCAATCGCGTTGATCACTGTGTGGATGATGGCCTGATCGCGCGCCGTTAACCTGAGGCAGCCTGCCTGCTGCAGCAGGTGTTCGCGTAACGTGACCGTCGCGCACAAGCCCAGCGTCGGGTCCCAGTCATCGTCAGTGGCGCGTCGCGTGCCGGTTTCGAACAGCCCGCCATCGGCCACTTCATCCTGGCGCAGTCCGTCCGAGTCGTCGCGTTCGCTGGTGTCGTCAGAGGCCTCGGAGCTGGCGCCCGCCTCGGGCGCAGCAGTGGGCGAGTCGGCTGTGCCAGCGTCATCGGCCTGCTCGCGCTCGCTGTCGGTTTCGAGCGGCTCCAAAAAGGGGTTGGATCCCATCACCTCTTCGACCTGCTGCTGAAATTCGAGCGAGGACAGTTGCAGCAACTGAATGGAGCGCTGCAGAAAAGGGGTCATGGACAAGTGCTGACCGGCACGGAACTGAAGCGAAACAGACATGAGCGCATCCCATTCAAGAATTGTTGCGTAATTGTTTCTTGAATGTTGCAAGACCTATGCCAGCTGCTGCCCCTGACGCAAACATGCGGCTCTCCGGGCAGCGCCTCGAGCGAAGCGGTCGGAATTGCCGAATCCGCCGGGCGGTTCTTACCGGCCGCCCGGCGGCGGACTCAACTGCGCCGTGAGAGCAGCAGCCCGGCCACCAGCCCGACGGCGACGGACATCGCGATTGCCGATAGCGGGCGATGCGCCACGACGTCACGCGAGGCTTCGACGCTGCGTTGCATCTGTTCCCGCGCCCGCGCACTCAGTTCACGGCTGTGCGCGAGGGTGGTGCCCAGGCGTTCGCGAGCCTGTGCCACACGGTGCTCGAGGTCAGCCTTCAGATCGCCCTGGCTGACGCGTACCAGCGAGACCAGTTCATCGATGAGCGCTTTGAGCTCGGTGGCATGGGTGGCGCCCTCGGCGCCCTGGGCGCTGCGCCCTGCATCGATGGCGGCACGTGAGGCGATGGCGGCATCCGGCCCGTTTCCGGGGCGGCTGGTAAGAGCGGAAGTATTGGATATCTGGGTCATGGAAGGCCTCATGCGGGTCGGGTGGAGGAAGCGGAACGGATCAGGGTGGGGCGCTGCAGTGCGCGTGCGACGGCCGCTCGGGCTGGCAGTGGCGCAGCCGACGGGCGTTGCACCAGTGCCAGGCGTGCTGCACCGCTGCGTACCGTGCTGCCCTCTGCTACGGGTAGCGGAACCCGTGCCCGCAACACCGTGCCCGCGCCCGGCGCCGACGTGATCTCGAGATGACCACGGACGGCCTGCAGCCGATCACGCATGCCCGCCAGTCCGTGATGGCCAGGCTCGACCGCAGCCGGGTCGAAGCCTTGGCCGTCATCGGACACCGTCAGCTCGGCGTAGGCGCCCACCCGATGCAGTCGGATCTCGATCCGGGCGGCCTGCGCATATTTGAGGACGTTGGTCAGGCCTTCCTGTGCCATGCGATACAAGGCCAGTGCGCGGTCACCCTCCAGACCGATGCCTGGGTCGATGCGCGCCACCAGGCGACCGGTGAACCGCAGGCGCTGATCCTCGATCAGTCGGCTCAGCGCGGCATGCAACCCCAGGTGGGTGAGCAGCGTGGGGTGCAGGTCTTCGACCACCCGGCGTTTGAAATCGATGCCCTCACTCAGGAGGGCGCGCAGCCGCTGCAGACGTTCGGACACCGCGCCTTGCGCCGTGGCGGGCTGCATTTCAAGCCAGGCCACATCGAGTCGCGCAGCCGTCAGGATTGCGCCCAGCTCGTCGTGCAGCTCGCGCCCTAGCGCAGCGCGCTCGGCTTCGCGTGCCTGCTGCAGACGCATGGCGAGTGCGGTGTCCGGCGTGTCGGACGGTAGGCTGCCGGCAAGGCTCGGCACAGCGCCCGAGGTTGCTTGCAGCACCGCATGCGATGTCGATGAGACCGAAGCACTGGTTCGCCGTGGCAGACGGCGACGCATGGCCGCGCCAGTGCGTCGGACGATTCGGCTGTCTGCAGATCGGGGATTGCCGCGGAGCGGGGTCGGAAGATGACGCGTGTCGGGCACGGTGATTGCCTCTGTCTGGCTGGGAGCCCGAGGGTTCGGGCTGTTCCGCAAGACCAGCAAATTAGGTGCCCGCATGGAGCGCAAGACACTATGAACTTCACCGCCTCGTCCCCGTCCTCATCCACTTCAGGCAAAAAACTGAAGGTGGTCATCTGCGACGATCACCCGATCGTTCGGGCAGGGTTTCGGCAATTCATTGCCGGACAACCGGACATCGAAACCGTCAAGGAAGCCGATAACGGCCGAGATGCGCTCGACATGGTGCGCAACGATGCGTGTGATGTCCTGTTGCTGGATATCTCCATGCCTGGCCAGAACGGCATCGATGTGTTGCGGGCGGTGCGCCTGCGCCGCCCCGATCTGCCGGTGCTGATGCTGTCGTCGTTTCCCGAGCAGCACTACGCCTTGCAGATGCTCAAGCTCGGGGCCAGTGGCTACCTGCCGAAAGATTGTGAACCGACCGATCTGCTCCGCGCCATCCGCTCGGTGGCGCAGGGCCGACGATTTGTGACCGAGTCGGTGGGCGATCTGCTGGCCAGTGGCCTGGGCGGCAACGGCGATGAGCCGCCCCATGCGCAGCTCTCGGATCGCGAACTGCAGGTCTTTCTGCGTCTGGCAAAGGGTGAGTCCGTGACAGCCATTGCGAATGTGCTCAACCTGAGCTTCAAGACCATCAGCACGTATCGGTCACGTGTGCTGGAAAAACTGAACCTGCGCTCCAACAGCGATGTGACCTACTACGCCATGAAGAACGGGCTGATCCAGTGAGGCCTGCGCCTCAGAAGAGCTGGTCGCGGACCTGGTCGCCGCGGCTGCCGCTACCCAGGCCACTATCCATTTTGACGCCCAGCGCGGCGATTCCCTTGCCAGGAGGCACCTCGGCCAGATACCAGTCGCCGTTGATCTGGACCACCCCCGGTGGCGCCTTGGCCGGCACATCGGGGGCGCCTTTGAGCGCGACCCTCATGTAGTTGATCCAGATCGGCAGTGCCAGGCCGCCGCCGGTTTCGCGGTCACCGAGCTTGTGCGGCTGATCAAACCCCACCCAGGCCGCAGCGGCGAGCTTCGGGGCGTACCCCACGAACCAGGCGTCGAAGGAATCGTTGGTGGTCCCCGTTTTGCCGGCCAGATCACTGCGTCGCAGTTGAAGAGCTTGCGTGGCCGTGCCCTTGCGCACCACGTCTCGCAACATGGAGTCCATGATGAAAGCGTTGCGTGCATCGATCGTGCGCAAGGCTTCGTCACCGGCTTTGCCTGGTTTGGCTTGAGCCACGACCTTGCCGGACGCATCGGTGATGCGCGTGATGAGATGTGGCGTGACCCGATAGCCGCCGTTGGCAAAGACCGAGATACCGCCCACCATCTGCATGGGCGTCACGGACCCGGCGCCCAGCGCCATCGTGAGGTACGGTGGATGACGTTCGGCATCGAATCCAAAGCGGGTCACGTAATCCTGGCCATACTTGGGTCCCATGGCCTCCAACAAGCGGATTGACACCAGATTTTTCGACTTGGTGAGCGCCATGCGCATGGTCATCGGACCGTCGAATGTGCCGTCGTAGTTCTTCGGCTCCCAGACCTGTCCACCCGTGACCGCCGCGCTCAGCACCAGCGGCGCGTCGTTGATGATGGTGGTGGTCATGAAGTTCTTTTCCAGCGCAGCCGAGTAAATGAAAGGCTTGAAGCTGGAGCCAGGCTGGCGCCACGCCTGAGTGGCGCGGTTGAACTTGTTGCGATTGAAGTCGAACCCGCCGACCAGCGCGCGAATGGCGCCGGTGTCAGTGCTGGCCGAAATGAAGGCCGACTGCACCTCAGGCAATTGCGTGACTTCCCAACCGCCCTTGGCCCCTTCGCGAACACGAATGACTGCACCCGGCTTCAGGCGTCGGTTGGGTGACCCGCGATCGGGCAGCCAGTTGGCTGCAAAGCGCAAACCATCGCCGGTGATCTCGATGGACTGACCCCGGGTGCGGTTTGCGCGAATGGAGCGTGCGGTCACCTCAGTCACCACTGCCGGCAAGAAGCCGTCGATGTCGCCTGCCTCGAGCAGGGCCTCTTCGATTTTTTCGTCCCGCCGGGCGGCACTGGACGGCAGCTCGATCACCGCCTCAGGACCTCGGTAGCCGTAGCGACGATCGTAATTGAGCACACCTCTTTGGACCGCATCGTTGGCGGCACGCTGATCGGTCGAGCGAATGGTGGTGTAGACGTTAAGCCCGGCGGTGTACGTGTCTTCCTTGAATTGCTCAAAAGCGAGCACACGGGCGTATTCGGCCGCGTAAGGCGCCTTGAGTGCGTAGTCGCCGCGGTCTGGTTGCAAATTGAGTGGCTCGGCGACTGCGACCTGATACTGCGCCTCATTCAGATAGCCCAGACTGCGCATGCGCCCGAGGATGTATCCCTGGCGAATCCGTGCGCGCTTGGGGTTGACCACCGGGTTGTAGGCGGAGGGCGCCTTAGGCAGACCGGCAAGCATGGCTGCCTCGGCCGCGGTGACACTGGCCAGAGGCTTGCCGAAATAAATCTGTGCGGCCGAGGCAAAACCATAGGCGCGCTGCCCAAGGAAAATCTGGTTCAGATAGATCTCGAGGATCTGCTCCTTGGTCAGCGTCTTTTCAATGCGAATCGCGAGCAGGATCTCGTAGATCTTGCGGCTGTAGCTGCGCTCGTTGGACAGAAAGAAATTGCGCGCCAGCTGCATGGTGATCGTGCTGGCGCCTTGCGCCTTGCCACCGGCCGCCACATTGGCAAGCGCCGCCCGAGCAATCCCCACCATGTCGACGCCGCTGTGCTCGAAGAAGCGGTCATCCTCGGCGGCCAGGATCGCCTGCTTCATGACCGCAGGCACATCTGCGATCCGCACCACGCTGCGCCGCTCCTCGCCGAATTCGCCGATCAGCACACCATCTTCGGACCAGATGCGCAGCGGCACCTTGGGGCGGTAATCGGTCAGGACCTCCATCGAGGGCAGCCGCTCGGAACCCAGGATGGCCGTCAGTGCCAGGGTGAGTACGGCAATGGCTGCCAGCGCGAGAGGTATTCCGACGAGCAGTGCAAGCAGCCCGATGCCGCGCTGGCCAGGCCGGCCAGCCGCATGCTGCAGCGCCATTCGCGCGCCGAAACGAGAGGCGCGCGCTTGCAGAGGGGACATGGTGAGTCGGCCGCAGCGGAGGGTGACAGGGGGGGTCGAGTATACCGGCGCCCCGGTCCTGATGCGCCACGCGTGGCGCGATTTGCCGCGCGTTCGGACCGTGAAACTGGGCCCCAACCGGCTTGCGCGACGAACGGGCAGGTGTGCATGACCAGCGGGGACACCCCGGCGATCCAACTGTTAAGGCCGGCGTTACAGTGTGTTCCGACTCTCGTCACCCCGTCTTCCTCTACAGGGCATCACCGTGGCTTTCAGCTTTCAAGGATGGATGCAGCGCGGCTCACAACCGCTGCTCGGCATCGATGTCACCGCGACCAGCGTGAAGCTGGTCGAGCTGGTGCCCGGTGCCAAAGGCGGCATGCGCCTGGAACGCTACGCGATCGAGCCGGTTGAACGTGGGGCGATCGTGGATGGCAATGTTGAGAACCCTGAGGCGGTAGCCACGGCACTGACCCGTGCGCTGCGCCGCACCGGCGCGAAAGCCAAACAGGCCGCATTGGCGCTGCCCTCATCGGCTGTGATTGCCAAGCGGATCATGCTGCCCGCCGGCTTGCTCGAGGAAGACTATGAGGTACAGGTCGAGTCCGAGGCCAGCCAGTACATCCCGTTTTCGATCGATGAGGTCAATCTGGATTTCCAGATCCTGGGACCCTCCGAGCAGTCGCCCGACGATGTCGAGGTGCTGCTGGCCGCCTCGCGTCGGGAACGCATCGAAGACCGTGTGGTGATCGCGGAGATGGCGGGACTCAAACCCGTCGTGATCGATGTGCAACCGTATGCTGCGCGCATCGCGATTGACCACATCACGCAATTTCTACCGAATGAAGGCGCCGGCATGGTGCTTGCCGTCTTCGATATGGGTCAGTCGACCACCAGTCTGACGGTGGTGCTCAACGGCAAGACCGTGTTTGAGCGTGAACAGCCGTTTGGTGGTGGCGTTCTGACCCAGGACATCGTGCGCTGCTATGGATTGGGAGCCGATGAGG
>JBIKKG010000100.1:0-11249 GCA_044360485.1 Burkholderiaceae bacterium
CGCATCGGCGAGGCCGCTGACGGGCTTGCGCATGGTGTGATCAGCTACGTCAATGCACTGGGCGCACAGGCCGGGCTGGCAGCGGGTCAGACGGTGCGCGAGCAGGTGGCGCGCCTGCGGCGGATGGATGTGGTGGATGGACGAAACTGAGTGACCCAACCGAGTGACGCCGCTCATTGAGGCAACTTAGTGCAGCAACTCAGTGACGCCGCTGTGTCGACTGACTGAGCGAGTGAAATGCGGGTCGTCACCCAGCGACGACCCCTAGCGTGCTGGCTTGGTGGGCGTTGGAGGGCTGATGAGTTTGCGTGCGGCCTGCACCTCGGCGATGTTCACCCGTCCCATGCCGGGGACATCCATGTCGCCGGGTTTCCAGCCCGCCGGGCATGCGCTGAGCCAGCGTGCCTGCAGACTCACCTTGAACTGGTTGAGCCCTGCCGTGGGCGGCTCGATGCGGCTGTCGACCTCGCCTTTGTAGCTGCGCGCAAAATCCCCGGCCACGCTGGAGCGAATCAGCGCGGTGGACGTGCCGAAACGACATTCGGATTCACCGATGTAGCGATCGCCCTCTCGGCGGTAAGTGCGACGCGAGCAGGTCGTTGCATCGGTGCCTTCGGCCATTTGCTGCATGAGCCGGTCAGTCCGCGGATCGATGCAATGGCGCACCAGCTGCGGTGCCACACCCTGCGTCTGCAAGGTGATCTGCCACAACCCTGAGCGGCGCACAGGCCACTGCGGACCCTCGTCGGTGAGCGATGTGTCGGGGCGCAACGCGTCGAAGGCGGTCTGGGCCACAACAGGCACGGCGCACAGCAGCCAACAGACCAGGGTCGCCGTGGCCGTGCGCAGGGCGCAGCCCATCCGTTGCCGGCTCATGTGCGCAAGCTCATTGACCGAACCTCATCGACCGTACCGCATGAACGCAAGTCAGGAACCCGTGTGCGCTGGAGCCACTGACAGACCCTCGATGTGGTGACGCTCGATCAGCTGCCTGACGAAACCACTGGCCTTGGCCTCTTCGACGAATGCACGCAGGAACGCAGCCGCCTCGGCATGCGGTTTGAGCGTGCCCACCGACTGTTGAATGGCGGTGAACTGGCCATCGAGAATGCGTGATCCGGGCATCTTCTGCACATCGCTCAAGAGGCGCGGCCGCAGGCTCGCCATGGCATCGAGCTTGTCACGCACAAACATGTCGAAGGTGGCATCGAAGCCCTGCTCGTGCACGAGCTGTGCATGCTTGATGTTGCGCACCAGCCAGAGGTCGTACGCACTGCGCTGCGACACGGCGATGCGAACACCGGGGCGGTCGACTTCGGCGATATGCCGGATGGGCGAGCCGGGTGGCACGAGATAGGTGGCTTCAATCTCAACATAGGCCGCTGTGAAGGCGATCTTCTCGGCGCGCGCAGGTTCTGCCCCAATCAGGCAGATGTCCCAGGCATCGGTGCCGGCGGCATCGGCCAGCACGCCGGGGCTGGGATAGGGCACGAGCTTCAGGCCCACGCCGAGGCGATTGGCGATGGCGCGGGCCATGTCGGGCGCCACACCGGTGTGCTCGCCGTCTGCATCCTTGCCAGAGACCAAAAGAAAGTTGCTCAGGTTCAGTGCGGCGCGCAATGTGCCGTGGGGAGCCAGTTGCCTGACGATCTCGGGGGTCATGGGGTGCGTCTCGTGAAGTGGGTCGAATGCACCCTATTCTAGGGATTTCCATGGATGTACACCGGGACGTTGACGACCACACCCTGCCCCCCTAGAGTGGGTCGATCGTGTCCGCTCTCTGATGCAAGCCTCCAATGACCGCCTCGCCACCCCCAGCGCCCTTCGCCTCATCGGCCTTCCTGACCCTGCATGAACTGGTGAAAAAAGCGCGTCAGAAACTGACGCTGGACGATTGGGATTACATCGTCGGGGGTACCGAGACCGAGACCACCCTGCAGCGCAATCGGATGGCGCTGGACACGATCGCATTTCGTCCGCGCGTGCTGCGTGATGTCAGTCACATCGACCCGTCCACGCAATGTCTGGGTCGAACCCTACGACTGCCGCTGATGATGGCGCCGGTCGGGAGCCTGGAACTCTTTGCGGCTGAGGCTGCGGCCGCCTCGGCCAAAGCGGCACAGCGCTATGAGATTGCGCACATGCTCAGTTCGGTGTGCGCGCCCGGCATGCAGGCGGTGGCGCAGGCAGCGCCCGAAGCTCTGCGTATCTTTCAGCTGTATGTGTACGGCGATGCAGGCTGGATCGACGACATGATCAGTCAGGCAATCGAAACCGGTAACCAGGCCTTCTGCTTGACCGTGGACATGGCGCTCTACAGTCGGCGTGAGCGCGATATTGCCAAGCGCAACATCCGTCGCAGCGTGGTGCCGGGGCGGGAGTTTCTGGCGCGGCTGAGCTGGAAAGATATCGAGCGGATCCGCGCCAAACATGCCATGCCGCTCATCCTCAAGGGCATTGCCACGGCCGAAGATGCCGTGATGGCGGTCGAACATGGGATCGACATGGTCTATGTGTCGAACCACGGCGGACGCCAGCTCGACCATGGCATGGGGTCGATGGACGTGCTCCCAGAGATTGTCCAGGCGGTGGCCGGGCGCGCGAAGATCATCGTGGATGGCGGATTCAACCGCGGCAGCGACATCGTCAAGGCTATTGCGCTGGGCGCAGACCTGGTGGGCATGGGGCGCATGCAATGCATCGGGTTGGCGGCGGACGGCACCGACGGTGTGGTGCGCATGCTGGAACTGCTGGAGCAGGAAGTGCGCATCTGCATGGGTCTGCTGGGCGTGAACACGCTCGCCGAACTCAACCCGTCGTATGTGCGATCCACGTATGCACCCGGGCGCGCGCATGCACTGAGCGCGTTTCCGCTGCTCTCGCTGGAAGACGGCGCGCTGTACTGACACCGCCGCTGAACGCGCAGCGCAGGCATCGCCCGCAGATCAGGCAGGTCACCTGAGCGTTTCGGCAAGGGTCGGACTAGACTGACGGCGGGACGCGGCTACCATGCCATGACCCTGGTCTCTTCAAACCCCAAATCTGATTGGAGTGGTTGCGATGAACATCAACAATGCGGTTACCAAGCCCTACGAGTCGATGAGCCTGAAGGAACTGGTCAAGGCCCCGGTCAACGCGCTGCAGGGCGTGAGCGACGGCGACGCCGAACTGCTCGCCAAGGCCTTCAATGTCAAGACCATCGAGGACCTGGCTAACCTCAAATTCGCCAAATGGGCGCAGGCCATCGTGACGCTGGCTGCAACCGAGACGAAGTAAGACCGCTCGCACCGCGCCGAGTGAGTGCAAGGGCCGGGCAACCGGCCCTTTTCATCGGGAAAGACCATGATCCATCCAGACCGGTTGACTGCTCGCATTGATGGTGACTTCGTGGTATTTCTGATCGGCATGCGCATCAACCGCCCACTCAGAGTGGACCGCTGGTGGCCGGTGGCTGCGATGCAGACGGCAAGCTTTTTCGCTGAGCGTGGAAGTCGTGCTGACCTTGCCGCGTTCAGGAAATTGTTGAATCGCGCTGGCGGGGAGCCGCCCCGAGAAGGTGACGAACGCTGCAGGTCCTGGCAGGGCGCTCTGACGCGCCTCAGGGCACCAGCACCTTCACCAGCCACAGGCAGATGGCCGGAAAGCACAGCAGCAACAGCGTGCGGATCACATCCGAGATGAGGAAGGGCACGACGCCGCGATAGCTCTCGCTGATCGGCACGTCCTTAGCCAGTCCGTTGATGACATAGACGTTCAGACCCACGGGCGGCGCAATCAGGCCGATTTCCACCACCATGAGCACCAGGATGCCGAACCAGATCAGCTTGGCGTCGCCTGGCAGGCCAAACAGATCCAGGCCAAGCACGGTGGGCAGAAAGATGGGCAGCGTGAGCAGAATCATCGAGAGCTCGTCCATCACGCAGCCCAGGATCACGTAGAACACCAGGATCGCTGCAACAACTGCCAGCGGGGGGAGCCCCGCGTTCTGCACGAAATGCGCCAGCGCCGCGGGAAACTGCGACAGAGCGAGTGCGGCATTCATGATGTCGGCACCCATAAAGATCAAGAAGATCATGCCGGTGGTGACGGCGGTGTCGTAGAAGCACTCCAGAAAGCCAGCCCAGGTCAGTTCGCGGCGCAGCAAGGCCGCCAGGAGGGTGGCGGCGGCGCCCACTGCGGCGGCCTCGGTGGGCGTGAACCAGCCGCCATAGATGCCGCCGAACACCACGAGAAAAATGCTGGCAATGGGCCAGACGTCTTTGAGCGCCGCCGCACGCTGAGCGAACGTTGCGCGCTCGGTGGGCGGCCCGTGCTCGGGGTTCAGGCGCACATAGATCGCGATGGCGATGCAATAACCCAAGGTGGCAATCAGCCCGGGGATGATCGCTGCGGCGAACAGTTTGGCGATGTTTTGTTGAGCAAGGATGCCGTAAATCACCAGCACGACTGAAGGCGGAATCATGATGCCCAGCGTGCCGCCTGCAGCGAGGGTGGCCGTGGCCAGCCGCCCCGAGTAGTGGTGACGACGCATCTCGGGCAGCGCCACTTTAGCCATGGTCGCCGCGGTGGCCACCGATGAGCCGCAGACCGAGCCGAACGCCGCGCAGGCCATCACCGCCGCCATGGCCAGCCCCCCGCGCAGATGGCCGACGAGCGAGCTGGCCGCAGCAAAGAGGCTGCGCGACAGGCCGCCCTGCGTGGCAAACGCCCCCATCAGCAAAAAGAGTGGAATAACTGTGAGGTCGTAGTTAGCCAGCCTGGCCCAGGCCAGGCCCTTCAGAAAATGCGTGAAGGGCGTCCAGCCTGACAGCGCCACGTAGCCCACCGCACCGGGCACCATCATGGCCAAGGCGATCGGCACGCGCAGCGCCATGAGCGCCAGCATGCCGGCAAACAGCAGCAGTGCGATGGTGGCGCCGCTCATGCGGAAGGCCCGGGGCGACGACGTATCGGATCGAAGTCGCCCTGCAGGCCACCTGCGCAAGGCGTCACGTCCTCAGGCTGCGCAGCCGGCTGTGCCCAGTGCCGCCAGGCTGCATGCAACGCCGCCGACGCCGCCACCGCGATCGAAGGCGTCATGGCGGCATAACCCCACCAGATGGGCAGCGCCATGATCATCGTGGTCTCGCCATTGCGAAAGGCATCGAGCGCACCTGCGCCAGTGCGCCACGCGATCAGGGCCAGAGCCAGAGCCACCAGCAGCGCGCCGAAGGCGTCGAGCCTCGCCTTGGTGCGATCTGAGGCGCGGGCGGTGAAGAAGTCGACGAACACATTGCCGTTGCGCAACTGCGCAAACGGCAAAAAGGCGGCTACCGCGACGGCACAACCCATCTGCACCAGTTCGAAGTCGCCCTGGATCGGTGCGCCCGCCAGATTGCGCATGACGACGCTGTAGAGCGACATCAGCGTGACCGCGGTGAGCACCAGGCCACCTGTGATGGCCAGACCCCGGGCGAGCCGCTCAAGCCAGCGGCCCACCGGATCGATCGGACTCACGTCAGCGGGTGTGCTTGCGGATCAGACCCTTGGCGCAATCCAGAAGCTGCTGACCGTTCAGACCCTTGCCGTTCATCTCCTTGACCCAGTCGTCGTCGACCAGATCGGCGGCCTTGCGAAAGCCCTCCAGCTCAGCGCCCGAGACGGTGATGATGCTGTTCTTGCGGTCTTCGGCGGCTTTGCGACCGATCGGGTCGCCAGCCTGATGATCGCGCCCGACGATGCCCGACGCTTCCATGCCGGAGTTCGCATCAATGATCTTGCGCAGATCGGCGGGCAGGGCGTCGTACTTGGCCTTGTTCATGACCGTGACGAAGGCCACCGTGTACAGGCCGCCGCCTCGGATATCGAACTCGGTGTGGGACTTAGTCAACTCGTCGACCTTGATGGACGGCACGATTTCCCAGGGCACCACCACCGCCTCGACCACGCCCTTGGACAGCGCATCGGGAATTTGCGGCAGCGGCATGCCCACTGGCGTGGCGCCAATGGCTGACAGCAGCTTGGTGGTGGTACGCGTGGGGCCGCGCACCTTCATGCCCTTGAGATCGGCCACGGTACGCACCGGCTTGTCACGCGAGTGGATCATGCCCGGGCCATGCACGTTGACCGTGAGCAACTGGGTGTCCTTGAATTCGCCGGCACCGCAGGTCTGGGTGAACTCCCAGTAGGCCTTCGAGGTGGCCTCGGCATTGGTCATCATGAACGGCAGCTCAAAGGCCTCGACGCGCGGAAAGCGCCCGGGCGAATTGCCAGCGAGCGTCCAGACCACGTCGACCACGCCGTCACGGGCCTGATCGTAAAGCTGCAGTGGCGTGCCGCCCAGCTGCATGGACGGGTATTTCTCGAACACGATGCGCCCGCCGGAGTCCTTCTCGATGCGCTCCATCCAGGGGACGAGCGCGCCTTTGTAGACGTTGGACTGTGGGGCTACGAAAGTGTGGAACTTGAGCGTGACTTTCTGCTGGGCGTGAGCGGCCGGGGTAGCCAGACCAATTGACAGGGCAGCAGCTAGGGCTAGCGAGCGCAGGTTCATCGGGGTCTCCTGTGGGCGCGCTTTGCACCGGTGCAAAGCGTCGTGTGTCAGGTCATGGTAGGGCACTCAGCGTGCCAGTGGTGGAATCTCGATGACGATGCCATCGAGTGCGTCATCCAGGGCGATCTGGCAGCCCAGGCGACTGCCCACGCGCAGCTCCGCTTCGACGAAGTCGAGCAGGTCGAGTTCGTCTTCCTCGGGCACGGGCAATCGGTCAGCCCACTGCGGATCGACCCAAACGTGGCAGGTGGCGCAACTGGCGCAGCCACCGCATTCACCCACGATGCCGGGCATATCGTGATCGACAGCGGCGCGCATGACGCTGGTCCCTGCGCGGGCGTGGACGATGCGTTCAGTGCCGTCTGGCAGGACAAAGCGAATCGAAGGCATGGCTCGGTGTTCCAGGGGGAGTCGAAGCGCGGCACAGATCTGCCGAGAGGCGCGATTCTATCCGCAGCCGCATGCTCTGCCGGCTCGCACCCGGTTGATCTCCGATGGTCTGGCAGCCGAATGCTCCGTCGCGCGCAGGGCAGACCGCACTTGCACCAGGCCCTGTGCGCAGACATGATCGCCCCACGATGCCCACCACCCTCAATGCCCAATTTGCCAGCGACCCGGTGTCGCGGCATTTCACCGATTCAGCGCTTCTGGCCGCCATGGCGCGGTTTGAGGCAGCGTTGGCACTGGCCCAGGCCGATGCGGGTGTGGTGCCGCGCGCAGCCGCCGAGCAGATCGCTGCGGTCTGCGAACGGCTCGACGGCGTCGCCGCGCCGCCTGCGGGCTTTGAGCCAGAAGCTCTGGCGGGTGCTGCCAGACTTGCCGGCACCCTGGCCATTCCCTTCGTGCGGGCATTGACCGCAGCAGTGGCCCGGGTGCAGACCGATGCGGCGCGCTGGGTGCACTGGGGTGCCACCAGTCAGGATGTGCTGGACACGGCCCTCACGCTGCAGGCGCACGCCGCCGGCGCAGAGCTGCAGGCGCAGCTGGCGCGCATCGGCGATCTGCTGGCTGCGCTGGCCGAAGCACATCGCCTGCAGATGATGGTGGGACGCACGCTGCTGCAACCGGCTGCGCCGGTGTCGTTTGGCTGGAAGGTCGCCTGCTGGCTGTCACCCTTGCCCCGCCTGCGGCAGGCGCTCTCGCATGCCCTGAATGAAGCGGCGGTGATTCAGTTTGGCGGTGCGGCCGGCACGCGGGCCGCGTTACAAGGGCGGGGCGACGCGGTCGGGCGGGCCCTCGCGGTGCGGCTGGGCCTGGGCGATCCGGGGATCAGCTGGCATGGTAGTCGCGACCGCATCGCACGGCTGGGCAGTGAGCTGGCGCTGGCAGCCGGTGCGATGGCCCGCATCGGTCGCGACCTCGCACTGCTGCAGCAGGCTGAAGTGGGCGAAGTACTGGAACCTGCGGGCGAGGGCCGCGGCAGCTCGTCGGCCATGCCACACAAGAGAAATCCGGTCGCCGCCATGCTCGCACTGCAGGCCGGCCTGCGCGCACCGGGCCTGGTGTCGACGCTGTTGGCTCAACAGGCGGGCGAACACGAGCGCGGGCTGGGCACCTGGCCTTATGACTGGTGGACACTGGGTGCACTGTTTGAATGCGCGGGCAGCGCCACGCAAGCCATCGGTGAAGCACTCGAAGGTCTGGTGGTGGTCCCCGGTGCCATGCAGGCCAACCTGCTGCGCACGCAGGGCTTTGTGCATGCTGAGGCGGTCACGGTGGCGCTGTCGAACGCACTGGGTAAGGCGGCGGCGCATGCCCAGATGGAGCAGCTGTGCAGGGAGGCGATCGAGGCGGGCCGCACACTGCGTGATGCACTGATTGCCGCGCGACGCCAGGATGCTGCGCTGGCGAATGCTCTGCCGGATGCACTGCTGGAGACGCTCTTCGATCCGTCCGCGCAGCAGGGCGATGCGCAGACGATGATCGATCACACGCTGGCGGCCTGGCGCAGTCTTTGACCGGCCGACCGGCCGACCGGCTGATAGGCTGATGGGCCGAGCCGGCGCTGCGGTCTCTCCAGGCACGCGTCTGAGATAATCGGTCAGCGGCACCGCCCGCCCCATCAAGGACCCCCACATGCCCTTCGTGACCCATGCCGGCGCGCGTATTTTCTGGCGCACCGACGGCAACCCCGAGCTGCCTGCGCTCGTGCTCGTCAACTCACTGGGCACCGATCATGCGCTGTGGGATCCCGTGATGCCCAGGCTGGCCGACTTCTTTCGCGTGATCCGCATCGACACGCGCGGCCATGGTGCGTCGGATGCGCCGGCCGGTGAATACAACGTGGAACTGCTGGCCCGTGACGTGCTCGCGGTGGCTGATGCCGCGGGCGCGGCACAGTTCGATTATTGCGGCGTGTCGCTGGGAGGCATGATCGGCCAGTGGCTGGGGATCCATGCCCCGCAGCGGCTGCGTCACCTCGTGCTGTGCAACACGACCGGCCGGGTCGAGTCTGCCGGACAGGCTGAACGCATTGCACGGGTGCGGGCAGGTGGCATGGCCGCTGTCGTCGACATGGGCATCGGCCGGTTCTTCACACCGCGCTTCATTGCCCGTGGGACCGCGCATCTTCACTCGGTGCGCCAGACCATGGCGAGCCTGGACCCGATCGGCTACATCGGCTGCTGCGCCGCGGTGCGCGACCATGACCTGTCGGCGCAGCTCTCGCGCATCACGGTGCCAACGACCGTGGTCGTGGGTCAGCATGACGTGGCCACACCACCTCCCATGGGCGCGGCGATTGCAGCCAGCATTGCGGGCGCCCGGCTGGTGACACTCGATTGCGCGCATATTCCTGCGTCGGAGGATCCGCCGGCCTTCGTCGCCATGCTGATGGACACGCTGCGCCCGCAACGCGCCGAAGCCCCCGTGGCGGCAGGCGCACATCCGGCCAGCGGTGCCCTGCCGCAGGGCGCTTCGCCGGTCACCTCGGTAGCGCCCTCTTCGCCCATGCCCGATCAGTACGCGCGAGGCATTGCGCGGCGCAAACAGGCACTGGGCGAGCCCTACGTGAACGCCAGACTGTCGAATGCCAACGCCTTCAACGCCGAGTTCCAGGAGATGATCACGCGCTGGGCCTGGCACGACATCTGGACGCGCCCGGTTTTTGATGACCGCACACGGCGGCTCATTGTGCTGGCCATCACCTGTGCGCTCGGACGCTGGGAGGAATTCCGGCTGCATGCACGCGCGGGCCTGCAACATGAGTTGTCCCCCACCGAGATGAAGGAGTTGCTGCAGCAGGCCGCCATTTACGCCGGGGTGCCGGCGGCCAACACCGGCTTTCACATTGGCGCGGAACTGCTTCGCGAGCGCGACGGTGGCGCCGACAGTCCCTCCACCTGAACCCGCAGCGGCTGCGCCGGCCCTGCCCGTTGGCATCTGACTTGCCTGAACCTTTCCTGCCCGACGTGATCATCGCGCCTGACACACATCCTATGAACACTTCATCGCCCCACACCATTCACCCTGACGCCGGCACCGAGCCAATCATCGATCTCGCCATCATCGGCGGGGGAATCGGCGGCCTGAGCACGGCCCTGGCGCTGCATGAGCACGGCATCCGCTGCACGGTCTTTGAATCGGTCGATGCCCTGCGCCCGTTGGGTGTGGGGATCAACCTGCTCCCGCATTCGGTGCGGGTGCTGGCCGGGCTGGGCCTGCAGGATCGCCTGGCGCAGACCGCGATCGAGACCGCCACCCTGTCCTACTTCAACAAGCATGGACAGCTGATCTGGTCGGAACCGCGCGGGCTGGCGGCGGGCTATGCCTTTCCGCAGTTCTCCATTCACCGCGGCGAGCTGCAGATGCTGCTGTTCGAAGCCGCGCGCACGCGGCTAGGCGCCGATGCCGTACGGACCGGGCATGCGCTCACGCACTTCGAAGATCAGGGAGACTCGGTGCTGTTGCAGTTCACCGACTCTCAGGGCGTGGCCCGCCCGCCAGTTCGGGCGCGGGCTGTGATCGGCGCCGACGGCATCCACTCGGTCGTGCGCCATGCCTTCTTCCCCAACGAAGGTCCGCCGCGGTTTTCGGGCTACCTGCTGTGGCGCGGCCGTGTGGAAGGCACCCCCTTCATGGGTGGGCGGGCCATGGCGCTGATCGGTCACAAGAACCAGAAGTTTGTGACCTATCCGATTTCGGCTGAACACCATGCTTCAGGGCGCGCGATGGTGAACTGGATCGCCGAACTGCCGCTGGCAGGCGATGCGCCGCCGCGCCAGGACTGGAGCCGCAAAGTCGACGCGTCGCGGTTTCGCGAGCCGTTTGCCGACTGGCGCTTCCCGTGGCTGGACATCCCGTCACTGATCGACCGGACCGATACGATTTTCGAGTATCCGATGGCCGACCGGGACCCGCTGGAACGCTGGACCTTCGGACGGGTCACGCTACTCGGAGATGCCGCGCATCCGATGTACCCGATCGGCAGCAATGGGGCTTCGCAGGGCATCCTGGACGCCGAAGCGATGGCCAACGCCCTGAGCGCCACCGGCTTTGGGCGCCGCACGGTGGACCCGACCGCCGCGTTTGCGCAGTACGAGGCGGCTCGGCGCGATGCCACCGCGGCCATCGTGCTGGGCAACCGTGCCAACGGGCCCGACCAGGTGATGGAACTGGCCGAGCAGCGTGCTCCGCAGGGATTCGCCGATGTGCATGAGGTGATTCCGCGGGCCGAGCTGGAGGCGATCTCGGCCCGCTACAAGCAACTCGCAGGCTT
>JBIKKG010000353.1:0-3085 GCA_044360485.1 Burkholderiaceae bacterium
GCGGGCGCGTCATTTGCCTGGCATCACGGTCGACAACACCGTGGTCTGCGACAACGAAGGCGCGCTCGCGCTGACCGAAGTCCCCAAACGACTCGGTGTCATCGGCGCGGGCGTGATCGGACTGGAGTTGGGCTCGGTCTGGCGACGACTCGGGGCATCCGTGACGGTGCTGGAGGCTTTGCCGACATTCCTGGCGGCGTGTGACGACGCGGTCGCCAAGGAGGCGCTCAAGCTCTTCGGCAAGCAGGGATTGTCGATTCACCTGGGCGCCCAGATCGGCGAGGTGAAGGTCGGCAAAAAAGGCGTGTCGATTGCCTGGACTGACGCTAAAGGTGTGGCTCAGACGCTGGAAGTGGATCGCCTGATCGTTTCGGTGGGCCGCGTCCCCAATACCGATGGACTGGGTCTGGAGGCCGTGGGTCTGCAGGCCGATGCGCGGGGCTTCATCCCGGTCGACGACCACTGTCGCACGGCGCTGCCCCGCGTTTACGCCGTGGGTGATGTTGTGCGTGGGCCAATGCTGGCCCACAAGGGTGAGGATGAAGGCGTCATGGTGGCTGAGCTGATCGCGGGTCAGCATGCGCATATCGACTACAACACCATCCCCTGGGTGATCTATACGTCGCCCGAAATCGCTTGGGTGGGCAGTACCGAGCAGCAGCTCAAGGCCCAGGGGCGTGATTTCAAGGCTGGGCAGTTTCCGTTCATGGCCAACGGACGTGCGCTAGGCATGCAGGCATCCGATGGCTTTGTGAAGGTGCTGGCCGATGCGGCGACTGATGAAATTCTTGGGGTCCACGTGATCGGCCACAACGCATCGGACCTGATTGCGGAGGCCGTGGTGGCCATGGAGTTCAAGGCGGCGAGCGAAGACATTGCGCGCATCTGCCACCCGCATCCGTCGATGTCGGAAGTCATGCGGGAAGCGGCGCTTGCGGTCGACAAGCGCGCGCTGAACATGTGAACGTCAGCGAGCATTACGCCGCACAGCTGGCGGCACGCGGCTTTACCGCCGATGCCGCTCAGCAGCGTGCCATCGAGCGGCTGCAGCAGTTGGCCGATGAGTGGGGACAGTTCAACCAGCGTCGCTCGAGCCTGCTGCGCAAGCTGTTCGATCGCTCGAGTGCTTCTCCGCGCGGTGTGTGGATGTGGGGTGGAGTCGGGCGCGGCAAGAGCTTCCTGATGGACGTGTTCTTCGAGGCCGTTCCGGTCGATCGCAAGGCGCGACTGCATTTTCACGAGTTCATGCGCGGGGTGCATCGCGAGCTGCGCGAATTGCGGCAGGTGTCGGATCCGCTGGATGAAGTGGCGCGTCGCATCGCAGCCCGTTATCAGCTGATCTGCTTTGATGAGTTTCACGTCTCTGATGTGGCCGATGCCATGATTCTGGACCGGCTGCTGCGCGCGCTGTTCGCGCAGGGTGTGGGCTTTGTGATGACCTCCAACTACCGGCCTGATGACCTGTACCCGGACGGTCTGAACCGCGAGTCGATTCTGCCGGCGATCGAGTTGTTGAAATCACGTCTGGACGTCCTCGGTGTGGATGCCGGTATTGACTATCGCCGTCTGGAGATGCAGCGCGCGCATGCCTATATCGTTCCGTGCGGGCCTGGGGCCGATGCGCAACTGGCTCAGACCTTTGCCCAAGCAGCTGGCGAGGCTGGCGAGGCCCGATCGCTGCGCATCGAGAACCGGGACATTCAGACCGTGCGTTGCGCCCAGGCGGTGGTCTGGTGCACGTTCGCCAGTTTGTGCGGCACCGCCCGATCGCAACTGGATTACCTTGAAATCGCCTCGCGGTTTCACACGGTGTTGCTGTCGGATGTGCCATGCATGAGCGCGGCGATGTCGTCCGAGGCCCGTCGATTCACCTGGTTGGTCGATGTGTTCTACGACCAGAAGGTGAAGCTGCTGATTTCAGCGCAGTGCCCCCCGGAAGCGCTGTACACCGCCGGGGCCATGTCACATGAATTTCATCGCACCGTCAGCCGACTGATCGAGATGCAGTCGCGCGAGTATCTGGCTGCGCCATTGCGTGGCGTCGCGCAGCAGGTCACCTGATGCCACCTCCACCCGCGCGGGGCTGGGGTGGCGCCGTACGCGCCACCTGGCTGCTCCTGGGTGTGGGATTGGCGGGCTGCGCGGGGCCTGCGGTGGTGCCGCCGCCACGCGTGTTGCCAGCCCAGATCCTTGAGGCCTACGAGCCCGAGCGCGGCATGGATGCGCAACAAGCCCGACAGGCGCAGCGTGATGTGCGCCAAGTGCGCAGCGAAGTCTCTGACGGCTTGCTGCGGGAGCGCATCGCCTGCTATCGCCGCTTTCTGGTCAACCGCTGCCTGGGCGAAGTAGCCGAACGGCAACGGATCATCGATGTGCGTATTGATGCGGTGGAAGTGGCAGCAAATCAGGCGCTGCGCGAACAATCAGCCCGCGAAAACAGCCTGCGACTCGCCGAAGATGCGGCGCGCAGGGCGCAGCAGGCGGTCGGTGCTTCCGAACGCGAATCAGCGAACCGGGAGGCCTTTGAGTCCCGCCAGACGGCCGCAGCGCAAGCGCAGGCCCGTCGCGAGCAGGAAGCCCCAGAGCTTGAGCGACGTGCCGAAAAGCTCAAGGCCGATGCGGCGCGTCGTGAGCGTGCGGTGCAGGAGAAACGCCTTGAGGCCGAAGCGCGTGCCAATCGTGCGCAGGCCAGGACGAACAAGCCGCCGCCGGCGCCCTGACACCGGTCTTGGACGCATTCGCGAAAGCTGCACGATCTTTGCGCTGCGCACCGGGCTTCGAGGTGATTGGCTGAACGATCTCAGCCGAACGATCTCGGTCGAACGATCTCAGCCGAACGATCTCGGTCGAACGATCTCGGTCGCATGGCTGAGGCACGTGCACGCACGATCGCTTATGATTTCAGTCTTGCTGCGCGGTCGGCTGCCGCGACTGCCTTTTGCGAACATGCCCGACACCCAAATCCTCCAGCAACGTATTGCCGAACTGCAGCTCGAACATCGCGGCCTCGATCACGCGATCGAAGCTCTGCAGGATGTTGCCCCGATGGATGAGCTCGGTCTGAAGCGGCTGAAGAAGCGCAAAT
>JBIKKG010000101.1:0-11227 GCA_044360485.1 Burkholderiaceae bacterium
GCACAGCGTCGTCTTCTACGACCGCCTGGCCGAAATCGCCGGTGAATATCTCAAGAAAGGCCGCCCAGTTTATGTAGAAGGTCGTCTGAAGACCCGCAAATGGCAAGACAAGGAAGGCCAGGAGCGTTACACCACTGAAATCATCGCTACCGAAATGCAACTGCTCGGATCGCGTGAAGGCATGGGCGGCGGTGGTGGTGCTGATGAGAGCGGTTATAGCCGCGAGTCCCAAGGGGGTGGTGGTCGGTCAGCCGGTGCCGCGCCTTCGCGCAAGCCGGCGCCCGCAGCCAGTCTGGGCGACATGGACGACGACATCCCCTTCTAAGCACGCCCCACTGGGATTGCCCCAAGGGGAAGCGTTGACACATTGGCGCGCTGTTCGATTCGGGGCCAGTTGCTAAGCTGCGCAGTTGACGCGGTTCAGATTTTTTCCTGCCGCGTTCGCCCGATCCGGACCATCCGGACAACCCGACCATACGGAGACATTCCATGGCCGCAGCCAAGCCGAAAAAGCAACCTAACTTTCTGATCTTGTGGGGGGATGACGTCGGTCAATCCAACCTCAGCATTTTCACCAAGGGCATGATGGGCTATCGCACGCCCAACATCGACCGCATCGCCGAAGAAGGCGTGCTGTTCACGGACTACTACGCCGAGCAAAGCTGCACCGCCGGTCGCGCATCCTTCATCACCGGCCAGTGCGGCCTGCGCACCGGTCTCACCAAGGTGGGTCTGCCTGGGTCTCCCTTGGGCATGCGTGCCGAAGACCCGAACATTCCCGAGCTTCTCAAGCCCATGGGCTATGTCACCGGCCAGTTCGGCAAGAATCACTTCGGCGATCGCGACGAGCACCTGCCCACCATGCACGGGTTCGACGAGTTCTACGGCAACCTGTATCACCTCAATGCCGAAGAAGAGCCCGAGCACGTCGACTACCCGAACAAGAAAGATTTCCCGCAGTTCCATAAGAAATTCGGTCCCCGCGGCGTGATCCATTCCTGGGCCGACGGTAAGGGCGGCCAGAAAATCGAGAACACTGGTCCGCTCACCAAGAAGCGGATGGAAACCATCGACACCGAGTTTCTCAAGTCCGCCAAGGCCTTCATCAAGAAAGCCAACAAAGCGGGCAAACCGTTTTTCCTCTGGTTCAACACCTCGCACATGCACTTTCGCACGCATATCGAGGACCGCATCAAGGGGCAGGCTGGACGCTGGCAGTCCGAGTACCACGACTGCATGATCGAACACGACAAGCACATTGGTCAGATGCTTGATCTGCTCGATGAACTGGGCATCGCCAACGACACCATGGTCATGTACGGCACCGACAACGGCCCGCACATGAACACCTGGCCCGACGCCGGTATGACGCCCTTCCGAAGCGAAAAGAATTCCAACTGGGAAGGCGCGTTCCGCGTGCCTGCCATGGTGCGCTGGCCGGGCGTCATCAAGCCCGGTACGGTCTGCAACGACATCGTCAGCCACCTGGATTGGCTGCCCACCATCGTCGAGGCCGCAGGCGATCCGGGCATCAAGGAAAAGCTGCTCAAGGGTCACACCGTTGGCAAGAAGACCTTCAAGGTGCACCTGGATGGCCACAGTCTCTTGCCTTATTTCACAGGCAAGACCCCGCATCACGCGCGAAAAGGCTTCCTCTATTTCACCGATGACGGCGACCTGGCCTGTCTGCGCTACGACAACTGGAAGTTCGTCTTCATGGAGCAGCGGGCAGCCGGCACTATGCAGGTCTGGGCCGAGCCACTGACACCCTTGCGTGTGCCCAAGCTGTTCAATTTGCGCACCGACCCCTACGAGCGGGCCGACATCACGTCGAACACGTACTACGATTGGCTCCTGGATCGCGCCTATATGTTCGTACCCGCTCAGGCGCTGGTGGCGGAGTTCCTCGGCACCTTCAAGGACTATCCGCCGCGCCAGAAAGCTGCCAGCTTCAGCGTCGATCAGGTCATGGAAAAAATGGTCGACGCAGCCGGAGGCGGTCACCGCTGAGCGCACCCCGGTGAATCACTGCGGCGAACGGCTTGTTGCGTTCGCTGCAGTGACACGCAGGGGCATACTGCGTGTGCCCTGAGGTTTTTTCGAAGTGGTCGCGATGGATTCTCAAGTTCAACCCGTACTCGACCCGGCCATTGCGGCCGATGCCCCTCCCAGGTTCCACCTGCTCTCCAAACCGAGTGGGTCTACTTGCAACATCGACTGCAAGTACTGCTTTTTCCTGTCCAAAGAAGCCCTGTATCCGGACGAAAAGCACCGGATGTCGGATGCCACACTCGAGGCCTATATCCGGCAACTGCTTGAATCGCATCGCCTGCCGGAAGTGACGGTCGCCTGGCAGGGCGGCGAGCCCACGCTCATGGGCATCGAGTTTTTTCGCAAGGCCGTGGCGCTGGTTGAAAAATACCGGCAACCCAACCAGGTCATCTCGCAGACCTTCCAGACCAATGGCGTGGCCCTGGACGATGAATGGTGCGCGTTCCTGAAGGCGAACCATTTTCTGGTGGGCTTGAGCGTCGATGGCCCGCGTGCCCTTCACGACGCCTATCGCGTCACCCGCGCCGGAAAGGGCAGCTTCGATCTGGTGATGAACGGCCTCAAGGTCCTCAAAAAGCACAAGGTCGACTTCAATATCCTGTGCACGGTCAATGCCGCCAATCAGCATCATGGTCGCCGCGTCTATCAGTTCTTTCGCGACGAACTCGGCGCCGCCTGGATGCAGTTCATCCCGATCGTCGAGCGGGCCACCGAACAGACCATCTCCATCGCCAATCTGGGCTGGAGTACCGGACCCCGCGAAAAAAGGCTCCTTTACACGCAGACCGGCTCACTCGTCACCGATCGCACGGTGGGCGGCGAGCAGTACGGACAGTTCTTGATCGACATCTTCGAAGAGTGGGTGCGCCACGACGTCGGCAAGGTTTTCGTGCAGATGTTCGATGTCACGTTGGAGGCCTATTTCGGTCGCCACAAGCTGTGCATCCATGCCCCCACCTGTGGCAAGGGGCCTGCGCTGGAGTACAACGGCGACCTCTACGCCTGTGACCATTATGTGGAGCCGGCGTTCAAACTGGGCAACATTCATCAGACCCACATGCTGCAGATGGTGGCCTCGCCTGCGCAGCGCACCTTTGGCCAGAACAAGCGGGACCTCCTCACCACGCAGTGTCAGCAATGCGAAGTGCGAGCAGTGTGCAACGGGGGCTGCCCCAAAGACCGCTTCGTTCAGTCCAAAGATGGCGAGCAAGGGCACAACTACCTCTGTCACGGCCTCTACAAATTTTTCACCCATAGCCGTGAAGCCATGCAGCGCATGGGCGACTTGTATTCGTCCGGTGAACAGCCCTCCGGCGTCATGCAGCAGATCGCCGCACTCGACGCCCGGCGCGGGGCTTATGCACCGTGCCCGTGTGGCAGTGGACGCAAGCTGCGTTTTTGCCATGGCGCGCGCCTGACGCTCGGCCCCGACGATCGGGCCGACGTACCCGCTGCGTCATGAGCGGTGACGCCGATCACGTCACGCTGCTGGCCGAGCAGCGCACGCGGTTGGCTGCGCAGCGAACCTTCCTGGCCTTCGAACGTTCGCTGATGGCCTGGCTGCGCACGTCGCTGTCCATGATCAGTTTTGGGTTCACGCTGGTGAAATTTTTTGAGTATCTGCAGGAGCAGCGTGGCGGGCGAGTCGTGGATCGATTCGGCGTCACCTGGGCATCGGATACGGTTGGCATGTCCATGATCGGCATTGGCACCGTGGCGCTTGCTTTGGCGGTGGTACAGCATAAGAAGCGGGTCGATACCCTGCGCGCGCAGGGGCTTGCGGTGCAATGGAATCTGGTGCTCATCGTTGCCGGCCTGGTCGCCGCTCTGGGAGCCCTGGCGTTCCTCAGTCTGCTGGTGGTTTAACCGGTCCTGATGTATGCCCGATCCCACTGCCATCATCAAAGGGGCACTGTCCGTCAGTATTGCGCTGCTGGTCGTGGCGCTGGGCATGCGCGCTTCGTTTGCCGATGCCACCTCGCTTTTTCGCACCGCATGGCAACCGCCCTATCGGCTTGCGCGAGCCCTCGTGGCCATGCATCTGTTTGTGCCGGCTCTGGCAATCGGTGTGGCACTGTTGGCCGATCTCAGCCCGTCCATTCGGCTCGCCCTGCTGGCCATGGCGGTGTCACCCATCCCCCCGATACTGCCAGGCAAGCAGCTCAAGGCAGGCGGTGACCAGCGATACATCTTCGGTCTACTGGTGGCCGTGTCGCTGGTGTCTTGTCTGACCATCCCGGCGGCTGTGGCGCTGCTTGGTCAGATTTTTAGCCGAGAGTCCCATATCGGGCTGTTTGCGGTCGCGCGCCTGATCGCAACCAGCATCTTGCTGCCACTGTTGCTTGGGTTGCTGTTCAGACACCTTGCCCCCGACCTGGCCGACCGGCTGGGCCCGTGGTGTTCGGGCTTGGGCACCGCGCTGCTCATGCTCGGTCTGATCCCGGTGTTGATGAAGGTGTGGCCGACGATGGTGGCGCTGGCCTACAACGGCGCTGCATGGCTGATCGCCGCAGTGGTGGCGGCGGCAATGGCCTTGGGGCATCTGTTGGGCGGTCCCCATGCCGATGAGCGCTCGGCCCTTGCCATGGCATCTGCCATGCGGCACCCTGGTGTGGCGCTGGCCATTGTTGGGCTCAATGCACCCGACGAGCCCGACGCGGCTGCCGCCATTCTTTTTTATCTGTTGATTGCGACGCTGCTCACCACGTTCTATGGCGTGTTGGTGCGCCGCATGTCCGCCGCACACCTGCCATGACACGTTCAAGGTTCATCTCGGTTGGATCCTTCGCAAGCGGCTGCGCCATGCGCATCAGCCATCTGGCCTGGCTCGGCCGCGTTCGTCTGTTGGGCCAGATCCTGCGGCGCAGGCTGGCAGGCCTGGTGGCCTGTTTCGGCGCGCTGATGCTGAGCGGTGCGCCTGCGCTGGCCGAGCCCAGTGACCGCGAGTTCTGGCCGGAGGTCAACGTCTTCCTGCAAACCAGCGATCACAGCCGGCTCATGTTTCTTGCGTCGCGCACCCGTGATCGAGAATACGCAAACGCCGTCGATGGCACCTGGGGGGTGCACTTCGACCTCCTTGCCCGTCGCCTGCCCTCCTTCTGGGCCACTGCACTGCCGCGCATGGAGCAGCACTGGGGCTTGTGGTTTCGCGTGGGCTACAACCATATCGTGGCCTTCGACGGGCCCGGCGCCGACGAAAACCGCTGGCTGGCCGAGGTCACGCTGCGCAGCAGCCCACTAGTGGCCGGCATTCAGGTCGCCAACCGCAGCCGCATCGAATGGCGCGATATCGGTGGCCGAGATTCCTGGCGATACCGTAACCGTTTGCGCCTGGAGCGCGGCTTTGAGGTGGTCGACGCCTTGGGCGATGGTCTGGGTGGGTGGCTGAATTCGCTCGGGCTGGTCCAGGTTGTGCCCTACACCATGCTGGAGTTTTTCTACGATTCCCGGGTCAGCGGCTGGAGTCGCCGCTACCTGCAGACGGGTGTTGAATTCGAGATGGCCCGTGGTTGGGGTCTCGACTTCTATTTCGCAGCCCAGGACGGTTTAAGTGGATCGAGCGCCAGCGTCAATGCGCTCGGCGCGGTGCTGACGCTGCGGTACTGACGCTGCGGCACTGACCGCCCCAGCCAGACCGCGCATCAGGCTGTTCGCGCCTTGACCGCAGACCACGCCGCGCATCATCGATGCGCCATGACTCACGACGGCCGCGCGCTATTCTGCGTATTGCGCAGGAACTGGCCTGCGTTGGATCCATTCAACCAGGAGCCTGCATATGCCCCGCTATCAGTCCGGTTTCGGTAACGAGTTTGCCTCCGAAGCACTGCCCGGGGCGCTCCCCGAGGGGCGCAATTCTCCGCAACGCTGCCCCTACGGTCTGTATGCCGAGCAGCTCTCCGGCACAGCGTTCACGGCGCCGCGCGCAGACAACCGCCGCTCATGGCTCTACCGTATCCGACCCTCCGTGGTCCACGAACCCTCGCGACGCATCGCCGATCGCACCTGGACCAGCACGTTCGGTGCGGCCTGCGGCATCGAGACCCCCCCCGACCCGCTGCGCTGGAGTCCCATGCCCTTGCCCGATGCCCCGCTCGACTTCATCGACGGGATGTTCACGATGGCGGGCACGGGCAGCCCAGCCTCCATGAGCGGTTGCGGCATCCATCTGTATGCGGCCAACCGTTCGATGCGCGATCGGTTCTTTTGCAATGCCGACGCCGAGATGCTGATCGTGCCGCAGCAGGGTGCGCTGCGCCTGCTCACCGAGTTTGGCGAATTGTTGGTCGAGCCTCAGCAGATCGCCGTGCTGCCACGGGGCGTGAAGTGTCGCGTCGAACTGCCGCAAGTCGATGCCGCCGACCCCGATGCGGCCAGTGCAGGCCCGCTGCAGGCCGTGCGCGGCTATGTCTGCGAAAACTTCGGCGCGCCGTTGCGTCTGCCCGACCTCGGGCCGATCGGCTCCAACGGGCTGGCCAACCCGCGCGACTTTCTTGCGCCGGTGGCCCGCTACGAAACCCGCACGGGCGCCTTTGAGCTGGTCACCCGCTTTCAGGGCCGGATGTGGTCTGCGGCCTTGGGCCACTCCCCGCTGGATGTGGTGGCCTGGCATGGCAATCATGTGCCCTACCTGTACGACCTCAGGCGTTTCAACACCATCGGCTCGATCAGCTTCGATCATCCTGATCCGTCCATTTTTCTGGTGCTGCAGTCGGTGACCGACACCCCGGGAGTCGACGCGATCGATTTCGTCATCTTTCCGCCCCGTGTGCTGGTGATGCACGACACCTTCCGTCCGCCCTGGTTCCATCGCAACATCGCCTCAGAGTTCATGGGACTCATCCATGGCGAATACGACGGCAAAGCACAGGGGTTCGCGCCGGGCGGCGCCAGTCTGCACAATGGCATGACCCCTCACGGGCCTGATGCCGCCACCTTTCAGAAGGCGAGCATTGCCGACACCAGCCAGCCGCAAGTCATCCGGGACACGCTCGCCTTCATGTTCGAAACCCGTTGCGTTTTGCATCCCACCGCGCAGGCGCTTGCGGCGCCCACGCTGCAGGCCGATTACTGGCGCTGCTGGCAGGACCTGGCGCCAGGGTTCGATCCCAACCGTCGCTGAGCCCGCGGGCGCCCACTGCCCGGGACCGGGCTGCCTTGGCGTCGCGCCACGCGTTGCACTGCCATCAGTCGCCGCATAAACCTGTAAGCTCCCGACCCGCACCATGCGCTGCTGCGCAAGGTGTCGACGACCACGGCGCGCTCGTCACCGATCTCCAAAACGGGCCGCGCAAGCCGATGCGCCTAACGTGTGCGCCCCGACGCGCATCGTTGGCGTGCTACCTGGCGTGCATATTTGGCGTGCATATTTGGCGTGCATATCTGGCGCGCTCGGTGAGCGCAGGCCAACGACGTACTTCCATCGACCCCACATCTTTTCGACGACTCCCATGAAAGCCATCGGCTACCGCGAATGCCTGCCCAGCGATGATCCTCGCAGCCTGATCGACCTCGAGTTGCCCGACCCCGTGGCCAGCGGGCGAGACCTGCTCGTGCGCGTCGAGGCGGTGTCAGTGAATCCGGTCGACACCAAGGTGCGCCGCAATGTGGCGCCCGAGCCCGGCCAGGCGCGCATCCTGGGCTATGACGCAGCCGGCGTCGTGCAGGCCGTGGGCCCGAATGTCACCCGCTTCAAGCCGGGCGACGCAGTCTGGTACGCCGGGTCGCGCCTGCGCTCCGGCACCAACGCGCAACTGCATCTGGTGGACGAGCGCATCGTCGGACACAAGCCGCGTACGCTCGATTTTGCGCAAGCCGCTGCCATGCCGCTCACGACCATCACCGCCTGGGAGGCGCTGTTCGATCGCCTGCGTCTGCCGCGCGCCACTGGGCCCGACGACCAGGCCGATGCCGGTACGGTGCTGATCACGGCAGGCGCCGGAGGCGTCGGCTCCATCGCCATCCAGCTGGCACGTCAGCTGAGCCGTGCGCGCATTCTGGCCACTGCGTCACGTCCCGAGTCACGCGCGCAGATTGAAGCGCTGGGCGCCCATGTGGTCATCGATCACAGCAAGCCGATTTCCGAGGGCGTCAAACAGGCCGGCGTGCGGTGGGTCGAGCGCATTTTCAGCGTCTCGCACACCGACACCCACTTCCCTGAGCTGGCCAAGGTGGTGGCGCCGCAGGGCGGCATTTGCGTGATCGATGATCCAGGCGCCTTCGATGTGCGACCCTTGAAAGCGCGCTGCGCGGCCCTGCACTGGGAAGCCATGTTCACCCGCTCCAGCTTCGAGACGCCCGACATGATCGAACAGGGCCGCCTGCTCGACGAGGTGGCGCAGCTGGTCGATGCCGGGCGTATTCGGACCACCCACACCCAAACGCTCGGGCCGATCGATGCGCAGCATCTGCGCCGCGCCCATGCGATGATCGAGTCTGGCCGCTCGATCGGTAAGATCGTGCTGGCGGGGTTTCGCTGACCCTGTATTCACTCTGCCCTGACTCATCCGATCCGAATAACCCGAGGAGACTTTCCACCATGTCCCGTCGTCACTGGATTCGTGCGTGCGCTGCTGCGGCAGTCGCTGTGTGTGCCGCAACGGCACAGGCCCAGGCCTACCCCACCAAGCCCATCAAGATGGTGGTGCCATTTCCGCCCGGCGCAGCCACCGACACGCTGGCTCGCGTCTATGCGCAAGCCCTCACCGCCTCGTTGGGTCAGCCGGTGTTGGTCGAGAACAAGGCCGGTGCCGACGGCGCCATTTCGGCCACCGAGGTGATGCGGGCGGCGCCCGATGGTTACACCTTGCTGTTCGGGACCAGCAGCCCCATGGCGGCCGCACCGGCCATGAAGAAAACTCCGCCCTACGACCCCAACACCGACTTTACGCCCATCACCGATATCGGCCGCTACACCTTCTTCATCTATGTGCACCCCAGCGTGCCGGCCAAGACGGTGGCCGAGTTCGTGGCGTATGCCAAGGCCAACCCGAACAAGATTTCCTATGCCACCGGCAATACCACCGGCATTGTTTCGACGGCGCTGTTCTCGTCGCTGGCCGGCATCCAGATGGTGCATGTGCCCTATAAGGGAGAGCCGCAGGCCTTGACCGATCTGGTCGCAGGCCGTGTGCAGTTCATGGTGGCCTCGGCAGGGACCACCGTGGCCTTTGCCAAGGAAGGCAGGCTGCGCCCGATCGCCGTCACCCTGAACCGTCGCAGCCCGGCCTTGCCCGATGTGCCTACCATTGCCGAAGCCGGTATGCCCAAGTTTTCACTCTCGTCCTGGGCAGCTGTCTTCGGACCCAAGGGTATGCCGCGCGACATCGTCGAACGCCTGAACAAGGAGTTCGGCGCTGCAGGCTTGAAGCCCGAGGTGGTGTCGACCTTCGAAAAGCAGTCGTTTCAGCACTTGCATTCGACCCCGGAGCAGTTGGCAGCGCTGGTCAAGGATCAGTACCAGGTTTATCGCGACACCCTCAAGGCGGCGGGCGTCGAACCCGAGTAAGTCGGTCGGCAGGCTGCAGGGCGGCGGCATTCCGTCCTATAATTTCAGGTTTCCCTGAACCCTGCGGCTTTGCCGTCCTTTAGCCGAGCGCCATGCCGATTTACGCCTATCGCTGCGAGACCTGTGGCCACGCCAAGGATGTGATCCAGAAGTTTTCTGACGCCCCGCTGACGGTGTGTCCGGCCTGCGGCGCCGATGCCTTTCGCAAGCAGTTGACCGCCCCCGCCTTCCAGCTCAAGGGGAGCGGCTGGTACGTCACCGATTTCCGAGACCAGGGCAAGAAAGGCCAGGCGCCTGCCAAGGAGGCCGAGGGTGCCAGCCCGGCGTCCGCCACACCAGAGGCCGGCGCCTCTGCCGCGCCTGCGGCATCGCCGGGGGCCCCCGCCGCGTCGGGGTCGCCTGCGGGCGCATCGGCCTCAGGGTCCACAAGCACCGCGTCGAGCCCCGCTGCGGCCACGCCGCCACCTTCAGGCGGAGCCTCCTCAACGTGAGGGCGCTGCGCCCGGGGGGCCGCCGAGCTGGCTGTGCCCGCGCGCCGCGTCACTGACCCGCCTTTCTCACCCACTTCATTCGAGCGCTACGATGTTTCGTCGCTACTTCATCACCGGTCTGCTGATCTGGATACCGATCGGCATCACGTTGTGGGTGCTCAACTTCATCGTCACCACGCTCGACCTCAGCCTGTCGCTGCTGCCGGTGCAGTGGCAGCCCCTGCAGGTGTTCGGGCGCAATCTGCCGGGCATGGGGGCGTTGCTCACGGTTCTGGTGATCGTCATCACCGGGGTGCTGGCCGCCAATTTCCTGGGCCAGCGGCTGGTGGGGTTGTGGGAGTCGCTGCTGTCGCGCATTCCCATCGTGCGCACCATCTACTCGAGCGTGAAGCAGGTGAGCGACACGCTCCTCTCGCCGCAGGGCAATGCCTTTCGCAAGGCGCTGCTGATCGAGTATCCGCGCCGCGGCAGCTGGACCATCGGGTTTCTGACGGGCGTGCCTGCCGATGAAGTGCGTGCACGGGTGGCCGCACCAGCGCCGGGCGCCACCGACGGGCCCGACATGGTGTCGGTCTATGTCCCGACCACCCCCAACCCCACCTCAGGATTTTTCCTGATGGTGCGCAAAGACGAAACCATCGAGCTCGACATGTCCGTCGACGAGGCCTTGAAGTACGTGGTCTCAATGGGCGTCGTGGTTCCGTCTGCGCGTGTGCGCCTTCCTAACGGTTCCGATGCCGCATCTGCCGATGTGCCCGTGGCCGCACCCTCCTCATCGAACCCGACCTGATCAAAGAGAACCACAGCATGCGTACCTGCTACACCGGCGAGGTGTCCATCGACCGCCTGGACCAGACCGTGACCCTCTTTGGCTGGGTGCAGCGGCGCCGCGACCATGGCGGCGTGATCTTCATCGACCTGCGCGACCGCGCCGGCATTGCCCAGGTGGTGTGTGACCCGGATCGCGCCGAGACCTTCGCCACCGCCGAGCGCGTGCGCAATGAGTATTGCGTGCGCATCACCGGAAAGGTGCGCCGCCGCCCGGAGGGCACCGACAATGCCGGCATTCGCAGCGGCCAGATCGAGGTGCTGTGCCACGAACTCGAGATCCTCAACGCCTCGGTCACGCCGCCCTTCCAGCTGGACGACGACAACCTGTCCGAGACCACGCGCCTGACGC
>JBIKKG010000355.1:0-3069 GCA_044360485.1 Burkholderiaceae bacterium
CTCGAGCGTGTACTGGTACACCTCGCCCAGTCCGGTGGACACCGGACCGAGCACCGGCGTGACGCCCTGCGGCATGCGACCGGAAATTTCGATCAGCCGCTCCATGACCAGCTGGCGGGCGAAGTACACATCGGTCTTGTCGGTGAACACCAGCGTGATCAGCGACAGCCCGGCGCGGTTAAGTGAGCGCAGCTCCACCAGTCCGGGCAGACCGGTCATGGCGATCTCGATCGGCACGGTGGCAAAGCGCTCAACTTCTTCCGGCGAGCGCCCCAGCGCCTCGGTGGCGATCTGCACCTGGACGTTGGTGACGTCAGGAAAGGCGTCAAGAGACAGCTTGCGCGCGGCGTTCAGGCCGAAGGCAAGCAGGATCAGCGAAAGAACGACAACGATCAGGCGCTGCGCGAGCGCCTGACGCACCAGAGACTCGATCATGAGCCCTCCAGTTCCGCGCGCTTGCGCTCGTTGTTCAGGTGAAAGGCACCATCGATGACGATCACTTCGCCGCCCTTGAGCCCGGACTCGACCACCCGCTGATCACCGGCTTCATCGACCAGCTCCACCGCAGTCAGCCGATAGCGGCCGTCCGCTTGCCGAACGAACACATGATCGCGATTGCTTTCGCGCACCACGGCGCCGCCAGGCACGACCAGCCGCTCGAGCGCCACAGGCTCGATCGTGACATCCGCCAGCATGGCAGGGCGCAGCTGGCGCTTCGGATTGTCGACCACGGTACGTACGGTGACCGTGCGCGTCTCGACGCTGACCGTGTCGGCGATCCAGGCCACCCGCCCGCGCAGCGGCACGGGCGAGCTGGTCACGCTGATCTTCACGGGCTGACCGATCTGCACACGTGTGATCTGCGACTCAGGCACTTTGGCCACCACCCAGACCCGCGAAAGATCCGCCACAGTGAAGAGCTCATCGGCGGGCTGCACGACCTGCCCGCGATTGACTTTGCGCTCGACCACGACACCCGAGACTGTGCTCACAACCGAAGACGTTGACGTGATGGCCCCGCTGGTCAATGTGCGCGTGATGGCGGTGCGCGACATGCCCATGACGCGCAGCTGATCGGCGGCTGCACGCTGCTCAATCTCGGCCACTTTCAGCTCATTTTCCCGACGCTGCAGTTCAGCGGTACCGATCACATCAGCGGCCAGCAGCAGCTTGGCGCGCTCCACTGCCTTGGCGGCCAGTTCGCGCTGTGCATCCGCTTTCAGATACGCAAGCTGTGCCGTACCCAATTCGGCACTGTTGAGCTGGGCCAGCAACTGCCCCGCAGCCACGGTCTGACCGGGTGCCACGGCCAGTTCGGTGATGCGGCCAGTGACGCTCGATCCGATGCGCGAGACGCTTTGCTCATCGAAGTCGATTCTCCCGACCACCGAAAGCGGCTCGGTCACCAGTCGACGCTCCACCGAAGCCGTGCGCAGGCGCTCCTGCAAGGAGGCAGGGGGCGCCACAAGCAGTGGGTCGCTCGGCGCGCGCGGCGCTGCGGCCGCGGTGGGGGGGGAGGCGGGTGCCGCGGACGACGGTGCGTCCTTGCCACAGCCTGCAAGCAGGGCGACCGTGAGGACCATCAGACATGCATTCAACGCCGATGCGCCACGCACCGAGCGGCCGAAGTGTGCTGAGAGGGGGGATGCGCAGTGGTCTGCGCGAGCTGCCGTAGGAATGTTCATTCTGCGTCCGGGCGAAGGCGTTCGAGTTCGACCCGCGCGGCATACAGCTCGTAGCGGGTCGTGTTGAGTTCAATGCGCAGGCTGCGCAGCGTGCGTTGCGCGTCCAGGTAATCGAGGATCCCGCGCTCTCCATAGCGGTAAGCCGCCTCGGCAACACGCAGTGCCGACTGGGCTTCGCGCAAGATGCCGGACTCATAGGCATTGACCTGGGCCAACGCGTTCTGGTAACGCTGCCATGCCACCGTGAGTGACTGCTCGAGTGCCAGCTCCCGATCCATCAGCGCACCCCGCGCCCGCTCGACTTCGGCCTGCGCCTGCGCAATCGGGCCTTCGCGGCGGTCGAACAGGGGCAGACTCATGACCACACCCAGGCGGGTGTCGAATGCGCCGGGCACGCGTTCGGTCGCTGCACGCACGGCAAAGGAGGGCAACGCCCGCTGACGCTCGTACTCCACGCGAGCCTGAGCCGCAGCCAGCTCGGCACGTGCACTGAGCAGTTCCGGATGACGGTCGCGCATCTCGGTGCGCAAGGTCTGCAGTGCGGCCGGTACGTCCGGCAAATCGGCAAGGCTGCCTGACACCGCAAAACTCGCGGGCAGATCGGGGCCCACCAGACGAGCCAGATCGGCTCGGGCCTGGGTCACCCTCAGGCCAGCCGCCTGCGCTGCACGCTGAGCATTGAGCCGTTCGGCATCAGCTCGAATCAATTCGAACCTGGGGGCCTCGCCGCTGCTCACCCGCACACCGACGCGGCTGTGAATCTGCTCGGCCAGGCGCAGATCTTCCTGGGCGAGCAGCGCCGCCGCCTGCAGGCGCAACACTTCGTAATATCGCAACTTGAGCTCAGCGATGAAGCTGCGCTCAAAGCCTGCGGTGCCCGCCACGGCGGCCTGCAGATCGGCGCCGGCCACATCCTGTCGGGATCGGCGCAGTGCACTGCGCTCAAGCGGCTGCAGAATCCCGAAGGATCCGCTCATGCCACGCAGCACATCGGCTTGGGTGGCGCCCACGCGGCCAGCCTGCAGATCAAGCTCAGGATTCGGGCGGGCGGCCGCGGTCACCAGGCCGGCCTGCGCTCCCACCACGCGCGCGCGTGACGCCATGAGGGCAGGATGCGAGCGGCGCGCCAGCTCGATCAGTTCAGGCAGACCCCATGTCATGTCAGGGTCTGGCGTATCCGGTCGCGCCTGGGCCTGGGCCTGGGCCTGTGGCTGCGCCTGTGACGCAGTCGGCAACAGTTGAAGCAGCCCGGCGGCGAGCGCAAGGCAAAGGGTATAGGTCATCTTCAGAAGCACTTGAAACGCTGAGGGTTGAAACCGACACTGCCTGGCCAGTGATCTGACCGAACGCCCAAACCGGGTCAAACCACGGGCAGGGCGCGGTG
>JBIKKG010000102.1:0-11155 GCA_044360485.1 Burkholderiaceae bacterium
AACGTGGGCACGGTGTACGTCACCCTCAGTGCGCTCACCTGGGAGCCAGCCGACTGGAACTGGAAGTTTGCCGATGACACCGGGCAATACTTTGAGCGGCTGTTTTCGGCCGACTTCAGCAAGGCCAAGCGCAATGGCGGCAAGTATGCGTTTCGCGACAACAACTACCTGCCGCTCGACGCCATTCGCGGCGAGCTGGCCGAGAGCTGGAGCTGGAAGGAAAACCCGCTGCGCCTCGAAGTGAAGCTGCGCAAGGGCATCATGTTTCCTGAGAAAAAAGGCGTGATGGCTGCGCGCGAGCTGGTCGCGGAGGATGTGGTCTTCAGCTATGACTACATGGCCAAAAGCCCCAAGGCGATCAAGACCTACTGGGAAAACGTGGTCAAGGTCGAAGCCCTGGACCGCCACACGGTGCAATACACCTTTAAGGACTATCACGCCGAGTGGGACACGCGCTCTGGCTACGGTCATTACGCCGGCGTGTTCCCCAAAGAGGTGATTGCGGCGGGCGCGGCCAACTGGAAGAACCATAACGGGACCGGCCCCTTCATGCTCACCGATTTCGTGAGCGGCAACTCCAACACGTACACCAAGAATCCCAACTACTGGGACAAGGAGCGTATCGGGGGGGCGGAGTACAAGCTCCCGTTTGTTGACAGGCTGGTGTACCGCACGATCAAGGACGAGTCGGCGCAGCATGCGGCACTGCGTACCGGCAAGCTCGATATTTTGGAGCGCATTCGCTGGAGCGCGGCCGATGACCTGAAGAAGACCTCGCCCGCCCTCAAGTGGGAGCGCTGGGTGGCGAGCGAGGGCAACTACCTCTCGTTGCGCATGGACCAGAAGCCCTTCGATGACATTCGGGTGCGCCGGGCCATGAACATGGCCATCAACAAGGCCGAAATCATCAAGAGCTTTTATGGTGGCAACGCCGAGATGCTGGGCTTTCCCATGCACCCCGAGTGGCCGGGCTACTACGAGCCGCTCTCGGCCATGCCCGAGTCGGTGAAGGAACTCTTCACCTACAACCCTGACAAGGCCAAGCGGCTGCTGGCCGAGGCCGGGTATCCGAACGGTTTCACCTTCAAGGTTCAGGTGCACTCTGGCAGCCCCACGCTGGTCGATCTGCTGCCGATGCTGGCGGCTTATCTCGAGCGGGTCGGCGTGAAGATGCAGATCCAGCAGATGGAATATGCGGCCTTCCTGTCCACGATGAGCAACAAGTCCCACGCGCCCGGTTTCCTCATGAGCACGGCGCACGGCAGCCCCACCATTTCCATCACCAAACTGTTTCGCTCCGAGCAGCAGTGGAACACCTCCATGTACGCCGATGCCAACATGGACAAGCGCATGCTGGCCATGTTCTCGGATCGCGTGGAAAGCAGGCGTCAGCAGTCGCTCAAGGAGATGACGCGCGAACTGCTCGACCTCGCTCCCTATGTGTGGCTGCCCACGCCCTACGAGTACTCGGCCTGGTGGCCCTGGGTGAAGAACTATGGCGGCGAGCAGCGTGGCGGCGGCGGCCGTCCCGGCCCGGTGTACGCGCGCATCTGGGTCGACCAGGAGCTGAAAAAGAAAATGGGATTCAACTGACGATGGCTGATCCACTGCTGAGCGTGCGCGGGCTGACCACCCGCTTTCGCACCGAACGCGGGACGGTCACCGCGGTCGACAACGTGTCCTTCGACGTGGAGGCGGGCGAGACCGTGGCCATCGTGGGCGAATCGGGCTCGGGCAAGAGTGTGACCGCGCTGTCCATCCTGCGGCTGATTCCTGATCCGCCTGGAAAAATCATCGCGGGCGAAATCGTGTTCGACGGTGTCGACCTGGTGAAGCTGGACGATGCCGGGATTCGCGCCATTCGTGGCAACCGCATCGCCATGATCTTTCAGGAGCCCATGTCATCGCTGAACCCCTCCCTCACGGTGGGGCGTCAGATTGCCGAGCCAGTGAACCTTCATCGCAAGACGCCCTGGGCGGCGGCCCTCGAACGGGCCCGCGAACTGCTGGCTCTGGTGCGTATTCCCGACGCCGCCACCCGCGTCAATGCCTATCCGCACCAGTTCTCGGGCGGCATGAGGCAACGCGCCATGATTGCCATGTCGCTGGCCTGCGAACCGCAGCTGATCATTGCCGATGAGCCCACCACGGCGCTCGATGTGACCGTGCAGGCGCAGGTGCTCGACCTGCTTCAGGACCTCTCCAAGAAAGCCCGCTCGGCACTCATCCTCATCACGCACGATCTGGGAGTCGTGGCCCGCTACGCCGATCGTGTGATCGTGATGTATGGCGGGCGGGTGGTCGAGACGGCACCGGCCGCGCAGCTCTACGCCAAGCCCTCGCATCCCTATACCCGCGGCCTGCTGGCGTCGATTCCGCGGCTGGATGGCGACACCAATCAGCGTCTGGTGCCCATCGAAGGTCAGCCGCCGAATCTTGCGGCGCTGCCGCCGGGCTGCGCGTTTGCGCCACGTTGCCGGCATGTACAACCGCAATGCCTGCAGGAGCGACCGGCCCTGCGCGAGATCGGCCCCCGACACCAGAAGGCGTGTTTCATCGATGACTGACTCTCAGACTTCTTCGTCGAATGCCGTAGCACCCACTGACGGCGCAGCCGACATCATCCTGAGCGTGCGCGATCTTAAAGTGCACTTTCCAGTGTTCAAAGGCGTGATCCTGCAAAAGCAGGTCGCGACCGTGCATGCAGTGGACGGCATCTCGTTTGATCTGAAGCGCGGAGAAACGCTGGGGCTGGTCGGCGAGAGCGGCTGCGGCAAGTCCACCACCGGTCTGGCGGTGCTGCGCATGCTCGAACCCACGGCGGGCAGCATTGTCTTTGAAGGCGAAGACATCACGCGATTTGATCGCAATCGTATGCGCGCCATGCGCCGGCGTATGCAGATGGTGTATCAGGACCCTTACGGTTCGCTCAATCCGCGCATGCGGGTGCGCGACATCGTGGGTGAGCCTTTGCAGGTGCATGGCCTGGACACCGACGCCAAGGCTTACAGCGAACGCATTGCCACCCTGCTGTCCATCGTGGGTCTGTTGCCCGACATGGCCGAGCGTTATCCGCACGAGTTTTCAGGCGGCCAGCGTCAGCGCATCGGCATTGCTCGCGCACTCGCCCTGGATCCGGCCCTCATCGTGTGTGATGAAGCCGTTTCGGCGCTCGATGTGTCCATCCAGGCGCAGGTGGTCAACGTCTTCATGGACCTGCAGGAACGCCTGGGCTTGTCCTACATTTTCGTGGCCCATGACTTGGCCGTGGTGCGCCATATCAGCGATCGCATCGCCGTGATGTATCTGGGCAAAATCGTGGAAATCGCTTCGCGCGACGAGCTCTATCGCAACCCCTTGCACCCCTACACCCAGGCGCTGCTGGCGGCCATTCCGGTGGCCGACGCGGCGGTCGAGGCGCGTCGCGAGCGCACGGTGGTCAGTGGCGAAGTGCCCAGCGCACTGCGCCCGCCGCCCGGGTGCCGATTTCATACACGCTGCCCGCAGGCGATGGATCGCTGCAAGACCGAGGTGCCTCAGCTGGTGGGTGACCCCGGTGGGCGTCTGGTGGCTTGCCATCTGCATACGGTCACGGGTGCGGCACGCAGCATCCCGGTGGTTGCCGCCTGAACGCAGCGTCTGCAAGCCTGTTCGATGGCGGCACGCCCCGACCCGCACGGCCGTCCGGCGACCTCAAAAGGGACCGAGGCCCCGACGGCCCGACACCTGGAAAAGCGCGAGCTCCTGTTGGATGCTGCCGCGCGCTGTTTCAATGAACGCGGTGTGCGCGGTGCAGGCCTGGCGGCTATCGGTGCGAGCGTCGGGTTGGGCACCACCAGCGTCACCTATTACTTTCGACGCAAGGAAGACCTCGCTGTCGCGTGCATGTTGCGCGCGATCGAGACCTTCAGCCAGCTGGCTGACGAAGCGGCCAGCGCGTCGGGTGTCGAGGCACGCATTGAGCGATTTGCCAGCAGTTTCGGTCAACTGCTCATCGACATCGAGTCCGGTGCGCATCCTCAGCTTATTTCCTTCAATGATGTTCGGGCGCTGACCGGACCTGCAGCCGGCACGGTCTTTGCGGCCTACACGCAGATGTTTCGTCGCATGCGCGAGCTGCTGCGCGGAGTGGCAACCACCGGGCTGACTGCGGATGAATTCAATGCGCGTGCTCATCTGACCGTGTCGGCATTCAATGCGTTTCGCAGTTGGGCGAGTCGCTATGAGCCCGACGATTTCCCATCGCGGCTGGAGCATCTGGTGGACGTTCTGTTGCACGGGGTGGGAACCGGGCGCAGCACGGGCCGCGCCTTGGATCTGGACATGAGTCTGCCCGAGCAGCGCGCGGGCGACACGCCCTCTGACTTTCTGCGTGTGGCGGCACACCTGATCAACGAACAGGGCTTTCGCGGCGTATCGATCGAGCAGATTGCTGCGCGCCTGAACCTCACCAAAGGCTCGTTCTACCATCACCTGGATACCAAGCACGACCTGATCGTGGCCTGTTTCAAGCATAGCTTTGAGGTCCTGCGTGAGGCGCTGAGGCAGGCTGCGGCCGCCCAGGGTTGCGGGGCCGAACGGTTAGAGGCGATGGCCACCGCACTGATGCGCCATCAGATGTCCGAGGCAGGACCGCTGCTGCGCTGGTCAGCGGTGAGCGCGATGACCGACCCGGCTGAGCGCGATGCCGTGACCCGATCGATCCGGCGGCTGCAGGAACGGATGGAGGGACTGCTGATCGAGGGCATGCAGGACGGTTCGATCCGTGTGCTGGATCAGTCGGTCACCGCGCAATACTTGCTGCAGGCCATCAACGCCGCAGTCGAGTTGCCTCGGTGGGTCCGCCATGTCGACATCAGCACGGTGCCCGCCTTATTCGTGCGTCCGGTCCTGGAGGGCGTGCTGAGCCCCTGCGCTGCGAGCGCACAGGGTGCGGGCAGTGCTCGTCTTCGGCGTCCTGCTGATCCGATCGATCCGGCACAGCGGCCCGACCGATCGCCTCGCCGCATGGCTGCCCGCAGCGCTGCCGATGCACGTACCTGAGACCTCCGGTGCGGTCACGCCCGCGCGGCAACGCGTCTTCGTGTTGGGCGCGACCGGCACCATCGGGCAAGCGACCGTGCGAGCGCTGCTTGCTCGAGGACACGAGGTAGTCTGCCTGGTGCGGCCCCGCGCGGGTGTTGGTGGCGCACTGCAGCCCGAGCACACGGCCCGCTTGTTGGGTGCTGCCGAGGTGCGCACCGGCGACGTGACCGATCCCCTGTCGCTGGCCCGGGACGGTTTCAGAGGTGAGCGATTTGACGTACTGGTCTCATGCCTGGCGTCTCGCACTGGCGTGCCCGCCGATGCCTGGGCGATCGACCATCAGGCCCATGTGCACGCTCTGCAGGCAGCGCAGGCCGCGGGGGTCAGGCACATGGTGCTGCTCTCTGCCATCTGCGTACAAAAACCGCTGCTGGCCTTTCAGCACGCCAAACTCGCGTTCGAGCAGGCGCTGATCGAATCGGGCCTGACATATTCGATCGTCAGACCGACAGCGTTTTTCAAATCCCTCTCGGGTCAGGTGCAGCGCGTGCGTGAGGGCAAGCCCTTTGTGATGTTCGGGGATGGCACGCTCACTGCCTGCAAGCCGATCAGCGACGCCGATCTGGCCGATTATCTGGCGGGCTGCCTCGACGATGAGGCACGACATCACCGAATCCTGCCGATCGGCGGACCAGGCAAGGCCATCACTCCCCGCCAGCAGGGCGAGTACCTGTTTGCGCTGACGGGCCGCCCCCCCAGATTCAAGCAGGTACCGGTCGCCCTGCTGGACGGCATCATTGGCGTCTTGGGCACCGCGGGGCGCGTGCTGCCGCGCTTGACCGCCAAGGCCGAACTGGCGCGCATTGGCCGCTACTACGCCACCGAGTCGATGCTGGTGCTCAATCACCAGACCGGGCGCTATGACGCGGATGCCACGCCCTCAACCGGACAGCAGACGCTTTTCGATTTTTACGCTCGCCTGGTCCGCGGCGAGGCGGTGTCTGAGCGTGGTGACCATGCGGTGTTCTGAGGTCAGCAGGCTCAGCCGTGTGTTGGCGCACGAAGATGATGCATGGTTGCGGCGGCGGGCCGTACTATGCGGTAAAGCTGCCGCCTGCCATGCTCACACACAGGGCGGCCCGCGTCTCAATGAGACAGCTCAGGTGGTGCGCCTCGATGGTTTGCTGATCGGCGCGTGCTGTGCCTTTGGCAGAATGACCCCCTTGAGCGCAATCAGGGACATGCCGCAAGCCTGACCGCGACCGCGCTGTGCGATCTCGCACGGCACACAGGAGACGATGATGGATTTTGGATTGACCGCCGAGCAGCAACAGCTGCGCAAAGACCTGCGCGACTTCATCGCAGCCAACGTGACCGGGCCGCTGTTGGAAGAGCTCGATGCGGCCGAGGCCACGATCGAAGGCAGCACGCAAGGACGCCAGGCCGTGCGCCGCGGGCCGCTGCTGGCTGCGTTCTACGAGAAAATCTGGGAGCGCGGCTGGCTGGGCTACAGCTATCCCAAGGAGTACGGCGGACAGGACGGTGACCGTGTCAGCCAGAACATCATCGAAGAAGAGTTTTTACGCGCAGGCTTTCACATTGGCCTGGCAGGCAGCGGCGGGCCCGCCATCATGGCGGCTGGCACCGAGGAGCAAAAGCGCTACTACCTGCCCAAACTCATCAGGCTGGAATATTCATTTGCGCTGGGCTTCACCGAGCCCCAGGCCGGAGCCGACCTGGCCTCGCTGCGCTGCCGTGCGGTGCGCGATGGCGATCACTTCGTCATCAATGGCCAGAAGATGTACACCACGTCGGCGCATGTGGCCACGCACATGTACCTGATGGCGCGCACCGACCCCGGCGCCAAGAAGCACGATGGCATCTCGATCTTTCTGTTTCCCATGGACACGCCCGGGCTGACCGTGCGCCCGCTTTGGACGATTCAGAACAATCCGCGTGCGCCGCGCGGCACGTGTTACGGCGAGGCGCGCAGCAATGAAGTGTTCTTTGAAAACGTGCGCCTGCACGAGTCCACCTTGTTGGGCAAGGAAAACGAAGGCTGGCGGGTCGGCTCCATGGGCCTGAACCTCGATCGCGTGGGCGCCTGGCGCTACCTGCGCTCGGTGCAGCGTGACGAAGACATCGTCAACTGGGTCAAGTCCAAGGACTTTGGGGGGTTTTCGCCCAAAGACAATCCTGCGATCCGCGACAAGATCGCTGAGCTCTGGATTGAGGCACAGGTGTGCCGCCTCATGACCCTGCGCAGCATGTCGATCGTGCAGCACGGCGGCAACTTCACCTACGAGGGTTCGGCCGAAAAAGTGTTTGCGCCCGAGCACGGTGTGCGCACCACTGAAGCCATCACGCAAATGCTGGGGCCGTACGCGCAGCTGCTCAATGGCTCGCCCCATGCCGTGGAGCAGGGCGTTTTTGCGCACAACACCATGGGCGCGTTTCAGTCAGGCATCAATCACGGCAGCGTGCAGATCATGCGCGACCAGGTGGCCAAGCGTGGCCTGGGCATGCCCTCCACCCGCAGCCTCAACAAGGCCAAGGCCTGATGACGCCATCGGCACATACAGCGCGTGTGCCATGCACCTCAGACAGAGCGATCGGATAGCGAATCATGGACGTCTTGCTGAACCAGGAAGAAGAGATGGTGGTGAGCAGTGCCCGCGAGTTTTTCGAGGGCGAATGCGACACCGACCTTGTGCGCGCGATGGAAGTTGACCCGCTGGGTTACTCGCGCGAGCTGTGGAAAAAAGTAGCCGAGATGGGATGGATCGGCATGTGCCTGCCCGAAGCGCTGGGCGGTCAGGATTTGCCGCGCATGTATCTGGGTCTGGTGTTGCAGGAAGCCGGACGTGCGCTGGCGCCGCTGCCCTTGCATTGCTCCGTGGTGGCCGCCAGTGCGGTGGCGCGCGCCGGGTCAACGGAACTCGCCAATGTGTTCCTGCCACCGCTCATTCGCGGTGACAGCGTCATGACCTGGGCCTTCACCGAGCGTGACCCGCGGTTTTTGCCCGAGACGGTGCAGATGTCGGCGCGTGCTGACGGCGATGCCTTCGTGCTCAACGGCAACAAGATGTTCGTCGATTTTTTCCCGGCGTCCGACCAGTGCCTGGTGGCCTGTCGCACCGCTGCGGCCAGCGCCCAGTCTGAAGGTCTCAGCCTGTTCCTGGTCGACAGCAAATCTGCAGGCATCAGCGTCACCCGCCTCAACAGCCTGGCCAAGGACGCGCTGTGCGAAGTGCATTTCAAGGATGTCAGGGTGCCGAAGGCGCGCCTGGTCGGCACGCTGCATGAGGCCTGGCCAGTGATTAGCGACATGCTCGATCTGGGCGCGGTGCTCCTGTGCACGCAAATGCTGGGCGCTACCCGGATGGATGCTGAAATGGCCATCGAGCATGCCAAGTTTCGCGAAGCCTTCGGTCAGCCGATCGGTGCGTTCCAGTCGATTCAGCACACCTGCGCCGACATGATCATCTGGATCGATGGCGGCGAGTTGCTCGCCTACGAGGCGCTCTGGAAGATGGACCAGGGCATGCCGGCCAGCGTCGAGGTGTCGCAGGCTAAGGCGTTCTGCAACGAGAAGTGCGTGGCGGTGGTGCGCAACTCGCAGTCGATCCATGGTGGCATCGGCTTCATGATGGAGTTTGATCTGCATCTGTGGTATCGGCGCGTGACCTCCTGGACCATGCGGCTCGGGACAAGCTTCGAGCATCGTGAGCGCGTTGCGCGTGCGCTGCTTGACGGCCCTGGCCGAGTCATTCTGGGCGGCCCGGTGCCACCCGTTCCCTTTTGATGCGCCCAGGCGCAGGAGAGCCGCTCATGTTCTGCCCGGTCTGCAAGAAGCCCATTGATCTGTCTGGTGCTGACACCAAGACGGGTGAAACCGCATTCGGTGCCAAGGAAGTCGATCCCACGAAGGGCACGCGTCTGTTCCATGAAGGGCAGTGGGTGTATTTCGACAAGCTCACCTGCCGCACCAAGTTCAATGTGAGTCCCGCCCGTTACCTGGCCAGCAAGGCCGACTGACGCGACCTGGAGGTGATATGTCCGCACTGATGGATGCCCTGCGACCGTATATCGGCCTGTCTTCGGGGGTGGAGGTGGCCTGTGATCCGATTGAACAGGGTGCCGTGCGCCGCTATGCGCAGGCGATCATGGATGAAGATCCGATCTTCGGGCCGCCCGAGATGGGCAGCACGCTGTATGGCGGGCCGGTTGCACCGCCCCTCTTGCCCACGCATCTTTTTCGACGTCCTTTCGGCACCGAGGACCCGATCCAGGCCAACGCACGCGACCCCGACTTCGACGGGTTCGTGGCAGCGCCCACGTCTTCCGAAGGCCTGCCAGAACTGCTGCCGCTCAGAGGCTATGCGTTGCTCAACGGCGGCTCGGAAGTCGAATTCTTCCGCTATGCGCGCCACGGTGACACCGTGACCGTGCGCTCGCGCTATACCGATATCCAGGAGAAGCAAACCAGCAAGGGCCCGATCGTGCTGGTGACCATCGAATCCGAATACCGCAACGGCCAGGGCGAGTTGCTGCTCAAGGCGCTGCGCACCGCCATCCGGAGGAAATGATCATGGCCATGGGTAAGACCCTGTTTTTTGAAGAGGTGGAGATCGGCTCCAGCATTCCGGACCTGCCTAAGGGGCCGCTGACCACCGCGCACCTGATGCGCTGGTCGGCCGCGATGGAGAACTGGCACAAGATCCATTACGACAAGCCCTTCGCCATGGAGCACGACAAGCTGCCCGGGCTGCTGATCAATGGTTCGCTCAAGCAGCAGTTCATCATCCAGATCCTCAAGGACTGGGCGGGCCCGGGTGGTTGGGTATGGAAGGCGAGCTTTCAGTTTCGCGCGATGAATCTGGTGGGCGAAGAGATTCGCGTCTGGGGCAAGGTGAAGGACAAGCGTCGCGCGCCCGACTTCGGTCTGATCGATCTGGAGCTGGGCATCGTGAATGAAGAGGGCAAGGAATCCACGCCTGGTGCCGGTGTGGTGGCGCTGCCGTATCGCGGCGGCAAGCCGGTGCCCTATCCCTTCGTGCCGCCGGTGCTCTGAGCTGCGCCCGGCGCAGCGGATGCGCCTGGTGCATCAGGCACATGCCGTATCCATGAGACCTTGTGCATGACGTCTGCATCCTCCGCTACGCCGCCCCGCGCAGCGCTCGAGCCCAATGGTCGTGAGCCGCTCAAGGGGCTGCGTGTGGTCGAGATTGGGGTGGCCATGGCGGGGCCGTTTTGCGCCATGCTTCTGGGTGACTACGGTGCCGATGTGGTCAAGCTCGAGCGTCCCCAGGTGGGCGACGACAGCCGCAGCTGGTCACCGTATTTTCATGAGTCGCTGAGCTACTACTACGCCGCCGCCAACCGCAATAAGCGCAGCGTGTCGGTCGATATCAAGACGCCTGAAGGGGCGGCCATTGCGCGCAAGCTGCTCGAGCAGGCCGATGTGCTGGTCACCAACTTTCGGCTCGGCGCACTCGACCGCTGCGGCCTGGACTACGACAGCCTCTCGCGCATCAACCCGCGGCTGATCTACTGCGCGATCAGCGGCTTTGGCGCGGCCGGGCCATTGAGTGCCGAGCCAGCCAACGATCTCTTCATGCAGGCCTATTCTGGCGGCATGAGCATCACGGGTGAGCCTGGTGGCAGCCCGGCCAAGATGGGCATGTCGGTGGCCGATGTCGGCGCCGGCCTCTTTGCCACGGTGGGTGTCCTGATGGCCCTGCAGGTGCGGCAGGCCACGGGCAAGGGGCAGCGTGTGGATGCGTCGCTGCTCGAAGGCCAGATGGCCATGCTCACGCAGTTTTTCACCCGCTACTACGCCAGCGGCGAGGTGCCCGGCCCAAGCGGCAGCGGCGCACTGAGCAGCCCGACCTACCGGGCATTTCAGGGCAGCGACGACTGGATCGTGATTGCGGCGTTCAATCAGCGCATGTGGCGCGGTCTGTGTGAGGCACTGGAACAGCCGCAATGGGTCGATGACCCGCGCTTTGCAGATGGCACGCAGCGCTCCGAGAACCGACAGCTGCTCATCGGCATGATTGCGACGGTCATGAAGACGCGGCCGATTGCGCACTGGCAGGACGCCTTCAGGCGTTGCGAAGTGCCGTGT